>JBBQSS010000049.1:0-15013 GCA_038213665.1 Burkholderiales bacterium
ATCAACAATTCTGGTTATATTTTGGCAACAATAAAGACAGACAAGAAAAAATACTTGCCGCTTCGTGTTGGCGCTTGATTCCATTAGGTCTTTTGGTGGGAACTGAGAGATTCGAACTCTCGACCTACGGATTAAGAGTCCGCTGCTCTACCAGCTGAGCTAAGTTCCCGTTCGGGGCAGATGAAGCATCTGTCGAAGCTGATAATTATAGTGGCGAATCAAAGCTCGGAGATGAATTGCAGCGAGCCGGATCGTGTCTACATCAGCAAATGTTCCCCGGCATTGTCGCCACCGAGCGTGACGTAATTTACCTTGCGGATGTCCATCAGTTTTTTGCCACCTGAGTAACTGATGGAGCTTTGCACGTCTTGCTCCATCTCGATCAAGGTGTTGGCCAATTTACCCTTGATGGGTTCCAGGATGCGTTTGCCTTCCACGTGTTTGTATTCACCTTTGTTGAAGTCACTGGCTGAGCCGTAGTACTCCTTGTACAGCTTGCCATCGACCTCCACGGTCTTTCCTGGGCTCTCCTCAAGGCCGGCAAACAGCGAGCCAATCATGACCATGGTGGCGCCGAAGCGTATGCTTTTGGCAATGTCGCCGTGGTCGCGAATGCCACCATCGGCAATGATGGGCTTGGTGGCGACACGGGCGCACCATTTCACAGCGCTCAGTTGCCAGCCGCCGGTGCCAAAGCCAGTCTTGAGTTTGGTGATGCAGACTTTGCCTGGCCCGATGCCGACCTTGGTCGCGTCTGCCCCCCAATTTTCCAGGTCAATGACAGCTTCTGGCGTGGCCACATTGCCGGCAATGATGAAAGTGCCAGGGATTTTTTCGCGCAGGTAGCCAATCATGTTCTTCACGCTGTCGGCATGACCATGGGCGATGTCGATGGTGATGTACTCCGGGCACAGGTCCAGCGCCACAAATTGGTCAACCGTGTTGTAGTCAGCTGGCTTGACACCCAGCGAGATCGACGCATAGAGCCCAAGTGTCTTCATGTTTTGGACGAACGCCAGGTTGTCCAGGTCGAACCGGTGCATCACGTAAAAGTAGCCGTTTTGCGCCAACCAGATGCAAGTGGCCTCGCTCACCACGGTTTTCATGTTGGCCGGCACCACGGGGATGCGAAAGCGCCGCGGACCCAGTTCTACACTGGCATCGCACTCGGAGCGGCTCTCCACGCGGCATTTGCGGGGTAGCAGCAGGATGTTGTCGTAATCAAAAATTTCCATGGTCAAGCTCACTTGCGTGACGCCCCTGCAAGGCCCACCCACTGTGGGGCGATCAAGGTTGCGTCGGGTTGAAAGAGAGCGCTTGGAATGCCGTGCCGGTCATTGATGCCCGGTAAAGCTGATACCGTCAAGGCAAAAAAAACCGGGCTGCAATTGCTTGGGCCCGGTGCCCGATTCTACGTGGCTATTTGAAGCTCTCAAACAGCACTTTGGGTTCGCCTTGGCTGCCACTGCGGCACGCCGACTGGCTGCGTGTCAGAGGCGCGTCCGGCAGTAAGCAGCGCACAAAAAGCCAGTCAATTGCCTGGTCACCGTTGTGGTCTGGGCTTGGTTTGTTTGTGGGCCTGTCGTCATCAGGCAACTTTCTACAATGAACCCATGTTCTCTGCACTTACACAACAAAGTCCTCCGGATGCCGGCCTGCTGCACAACCTTAACCCTGAGCAGCTCGCCGCTGTCACCCTGCCGTCAGAGCACGCGTTGATTTTGGCCGGTGCTGGTTCGGGCAAAACCCGTGTGCTGACCACGCGCATTGCCTGGCTGTTGCAAACTGGCCAGGTGTCGCCCGGAGGCATTCTGGCCGTAACCTTTACCAACAAGGCCGCCAAAGAGATGATGACGCGCCTTTCAGCGATGCTGCCGGTGAATGTGCGCGGCATGTGGATTGGCACTTTTCACGGCCTGTGCAACCGGCTTTTGCGCGCCCACTACAAACTGGCGAACCTGCCGCAGAGTTTTCAGATTCTGGACACGCAAGACCAGCTGTCTTCCATCAAGCGCGTGTACAAGCAGTTTGGCATTGACGACGAGCGCTTTCCTCCCAAGCAAATGCAGTGGTTCATTGGCGGCTGCAAGGAAGACGGCCTGCGCCCCAGCGCCGTACCCGCGCGGGATGAAGAAACACGCAAAAAGATTGAGATTTACCAGCTCTATGAAGAGCAGTGCCAGCGTGAGGGCGTGGTCGATTTTGGCGAACTGATGCTGCGCAGCTACGAGCTGTTGCGTGACAACGACCCCATTCGTGAGCATTACCAGCGCCGCTTCCGGCACATCCTGATCGACGAGTTTCAGGACACCAACAAGCTGCAATACGCCTGGATCAAGATGCTGGCGGGCACTGGTGCGCAAAGCAGCTCAGAGGGCGGCTTTACGCCCACCGGCTGCGTGCTGGCCGTGGGTGATGATGACCAGAGCATCTACGCCTTTCGCGGTGCGCGCGTGGGCAACATGGCCGACTTTGTGCGCGAATTCCATGTTCAGCACCAGATCAAGCTCGAAGAAAACTACCGCAGCGGCAGCAACATTCTCGACAGTGCCAACGCCCTGATCAGCCACAACAGCAAGCGGCTGGGCAAAAACCTGCGCACCGCGCAAGGGCCGGGTGAACCGGTGCGTGTGTTTGAAGCCACCAGTGATTTTGCTGAAGCCAACTGGATGGTCGATGAGATGAAGCAACTGGTGCGTGAAGGCCATGAGCGCAAGGAAATTGCCGTGCTCTACCGCTCCAACGCCCAAAGCCGGGTGATTGAGACCGCGCTGTTCAACGTCGGTATGCCCTACAAGGTGTATGGCGGCTTGCGCTTTTTTGAGCGCGCTGAAATCAAGAACGCGCTGGCTTACCTGCGCTTGCTGGAAAACCCGCGCGATGACACCAGTTTTTTGCGCGCGGTGAACCTCCCGCCGCGCGGTATTGGCGCGCGCAGCCTGGAGCAGTTGCAGGATTTGGCGCGCGAAACGGGCTGCGCCCTGAGCGATGCCGTCAGCGGCCTGAGCGGCAAAGCGGGCAGCAACATCGGTGGCTTTCTGGCAGGCATTGACGTGTTGCGCGAGCA
Source organism: Burkholderiales bacterium (assembly GCA_038213665.1). GTDB lineage: Bacteria > Pseudomonadota > Gammaproteobacteria > Burkholderiales > Burkholderiaceae_C > Rhodoferax. Next base: position 3,068 of record JBBQSS010000049.1, read on the forward strand.
AACGCTGGGTTTGAGCCTGCGCGAAATCATCTCTGCCACGCTGAACCACAGTGGTCTGCTCGCCCATTACCGGGCCGACCGCGAAGGCGCTGACCGGGTGGAAAATCTGGAGGAGCTGGTTAACGCCGCCGAGAGTTTTGTCTCGATTGAAGGCTTTGGCCGTGATGCGGTGGCCTTGCCGGTGGACGAACTGGGCCATGCGTTGACGCAATCACCCGCTTCGCAAGGCTTGGACCTGAACCAACCTGTGCTGGACATCCCCGCGCCAGATGCTGACACGGGTGAAACCTTGTCGCCGCTGGCCGCCTTTTTGACCCACGCCGCCCTGGAGGCCGGCGACAACCAGGCGCAAGCCGGGCAGGATGCCATTCAATTGATGACTGTGCACGCCAGCAAGGGGCTCGAATTTGACTGTGTCTTCATCACTGGGATCGAAGAAGGTTTGTTCCCGCACGAAAACTCGATGAACGACCGCGACGGCCTGGAGGAAGAGCGCCGCCTGATGTACGTGGCCATCACCCGCGCCCGTAAGCGCCTGTACTTGAGCCATTCGCAAACCCGCATGCTGCACGGCCAAACCCGCTACAACATGAAGAGCCGCTTTCTTGAAGAGCTACCTGAAGAATCGCTGAAGTGGATCACACCCAAGCACCCGGGTTTCAACAAGACAGCCAGTTTCTCGGATGCTATGTATTCAGGAGCTGCTAGCGCTTATCCTGCAAGGGCTACAAGCCAATTTGGCACTGATTATTCAAAATATGCCGCAGCGCCAGTTGTGCCAGCGCAAAAGGCGTCGCCCAGCGGTTTGCGTGCAGGTCAAAAGGTGTTTCATGCCAAGTTTGGTGAAGGCAGCGTGCTGAGCCTGGAGGGCAGTAGGGACGATGCGCGGGCGCAAATCAATTTTCCGCGTCACGGCATCAAGTGGCTGGCGCTCAGCGTGGCCAAACTCACGCCGCTGCCCTGAGCCGTCAACCCGCCAGCTGCGGCGCCAGCACGGCACAGCTGGGTGCCACAGCCAAGCGGTAATGTTGCAGGCAGTCGCGTGGCGGCTGGCACTTTGAGGCGCCAGTGACCTCGTTCTTTGTCGGATGTCTTTACAGTTACCGTTAAAGATAGTTGTGCCCGATTCGTAACTGTGCGTCAACATTGAGTTTTTTTTCTTGGCATCCTTTTTGCATGTTGAACGCTGACTTAACCAATGCACTAAGTTAAATCATGTTCAAGCAGAACATCGATGATTTGAGTCAACGTTTTTCAAGGGGTACTGCCATGCGATCTATGACACAAAAATTCGTGCGGACTGGTTTACTGAGTGCGCTGCTTGCAGTGTCTTCAGCCTCCTGGGCTGCGGCCACGGTCTACTTTGGCGAGGATCTTGGGCTTGGCGAGGGTACGCCGCTGGCGGCGGCGGCGCGCCCGAATTCCAGCGCTGCCGGTGCCAGCTTTTTGGCGGCGCTGACCGGCGTCGGGACCGAGAATTTTGAGTCCTATGCTGCGGACACACCTGCGTCGCTGGTGCTCTCCTTTGCCGGCGCCGGCACGGCCACCTTGAATGGAAGCGGTCGCATTGCCAGTGTGACCCCCGGTACCACCAACGGCTTTGGCCGGTACGGCACCAGTGGCAGCCAGTACTGGCAGGTGGCTGATACGTTCAGCATGACTTTTTCTAACCCGGTGGCCGCCTTCGGCTTCTACGGCATTGATATCGGCGACTTCAATGGCCGAATGCAGGTCACCACCATCAATGGCGGCTCAAAGCTCTACACGGTGCCCAATTCCACAAGCGTGCGAGGTGGCGGTGTTCTGTTCTGGGGCATCATTGACAGCACCACGCCGATCAGCAGTTTGAGTTTCGGCAACACTAACGCCGGAACTGATTTATTTGGCTTCGACGACATGACGATTGGCTCGGTGGCACAGGTCAACCAGACGCCGGAGCCCGGCAGCTTGGCTTTGCTGGGCCTTGGTCTGGCCGGTCTGGCTGCGGCACGTCGGTCCAAAGCGCGCAAATAGCCGTTTTTCGGCGCAAGCCACTGGCTGCGGTGCAGCCAGTGGCAGGCTTTGGTGTCCATTCGCGAGCCATATGCGCAGTGGTTGATCTCTCAGGCCTTCAGCTCGCCAATCAGCCGCCTTGGGCCCACACGGGCAGCGCACAGCAGCACCAAACCGGCGTTTTGCGTCAGCAAGTCTCTGCATTTCAAGACATGGCACTGATCCTGTCACGCAACTGCCACCAAAATGCCATCAAGGTGTCACCTGCCGCAGAGATCATCCAGTGGTTCAAACAAGGAGTACGACATGAGAGATCTGCCCAACCCCACCTTTGCCTTGTCCCCGGTGTCTCTGCCCAGGGGGTCACTTCACCGACCTGATACCGGCCCCATTGATGCGCCTTCTTCGGTGGACAAACAGGAGCGCGGTGGCTTGCTGGTGTCATGGGCTCGCCATGGCGACGAAGTTCGTGAAGCGCAACGCCTGAGGCACCATGTGTTTGTCGACGAGATGGGTGCGCGCCTGAGCACACCCGTACCGGGGCATGACATTGACCTGTTTGACAATTATTGCGAGCACTTGCTGGTGCGCGATGCCGCCACACAGGAAGTGATTGGCACCTACCGTGTGCTCACACCCGCGCAGGCCAAACGTGTCGGCAGCACCTACAGCGACACCGAGTTTGATTTGACGCGCCTGCGCAGCTTGCGCGAGCGCATGGTGGAGCTGGGCCGCAGTTGTGTGCACCCGGACCATCGCCACGGCGGTGTCATCATGGCCTTGTGGGGCGCGCTGGCTGAGTTCATGGTGCGCAACCAGCTTGACACCATGATTGGCTGCGCCAGCATTCCCATGCTGCACAACGGCGTGGTCAGCGGTGATGTGGCGGCCAGCATTTGGCAGCAACTCAAAACCACGCACCTGGCACCGATAGATTTTCATGTGCGTGCGCGTTTGCCACTGCCGGTGGACGCGCTCGATGGCAGCCTGGCGGTGGAGCCGCCCGCGCTTATCAAAGGCTATTTGCGCCTGGGTGCCAAGGTGCTGGGCGCGCCCGCCTGGGACCCGGATTTCAACACCGCAGACCTGCCGATGCTGATGCGCATCCATGACTTGCCCGCGCGCTACCGCAAGCACTTTTTGGGCGCTTGATCTGCGGCAAGTTCAGGCTTTCAGCAGCCGCAAGACTTCGGTTTGAGCATCTCGCGCCCAGGTCTGCCGGTTGCGGCCCTCGCAGTGTTGCGGCTGACCAAAGTTCAGCACCACACGTTGCCGTGGTGCGGTCAAGGTTCGCCACACGGAGCCCAGCAGGGTGTCGTCGTCGATGTAGCAGGGCGCCAGACTGGGTTGGTTGCTGACGGCATACTCAAAACGCAAGGCCACCGGCTGCACCGGTGCATTGGACGAGATGGCCGCCTGAAACAAGTTGGCATGAAACGGTAGCACCTGTTGGCCATTGCTGGTGGTGCCTTCGGGGAAAATCGCCAGCACCACGCGGTTGTCTGTCTGCAGTTTTTCGACCATCTGGTGCACCACGCGCAAGGCATCGCGCCTTGAACTGCGGGTGATAAACAGGGTGCCCGCCGCACGTGTCAGCGTTCCGATCACCGGCCATTGACCCACTTCCGCCTTGGAGACAAAACGGCACGGGCAAGCCGCCAGCATCACCACAATGTCCAGCCAGGAGATGTGATTGGCTGCCAGCAGCACGGGGCCTTGCACCGGTGGCTTGCCGTTTACTACCAAATTTATAGCTATCTTCGCAAGCAGTGTATGGGCCCATGCCTGGATTTTTACTTCTTTTTGGGTTTGGTTCAGTCTTGGGAAAACCAGGGTGATGGTGCCCAGGCCAGCGGCGATGTGTACCGCGACACGGGTCAGTTTCCAGCAGGCGCGTAAGGTGTTCATGCAAGGGTCAAAGTGTCAAGGTCAGCATGATGGACGCTGTGTAAGTCATTGTGATGACACTGGCCGCTCACGGTTTAGGCGCGGGCTGGCATCTGCCGGTTTTCATGAAACTGTGACATCGGGTTTTTAGAAGGGCGCGCGGCCCGCATCTGGCTCATCCGCCTCATTCGCCTCAAAACTGTCACGGTAGGTGAAATACAGTGAGGTGAAAAACATCGAAGCCACCAGCATCAGCGCGGGGAACAGCAGCACGCCTGCCAAGCCGGGGTTGCCCATCAGCGCAGACACAGCGGTAATGGCCAACACCATTCCCACCATCACGCCCATCCACACGGCGGCAAACACCGTGAACGCCAAAAAATTGCGAAAGCAGGCCACGATGCTGAAAAACATGCTTTTCAGAGCCGGCAAGTCTTGCCAGTAGACCAGTGCTGGCGCGTGCCAGAACAGCAAGGAGAGTGGCAAGTGCAAGCCAATAAAGGTCCACATGGCGGCCATAAATTCACTCGACGCCATCAGCTCTTTGTCAGGCATCTGGCCACCGAGGTACATGCGGGCAAAGCCACCGCCATCCACCAGGTAAGACACACCCATGGCACACAAAAAACCTGCGGCGTACAGGGCACCCAGGGTCAGCATGGCGCGGGCTTTGCGCGGGTCAGAGCGCAGGCCGGTGAGCAAAATCAGGGGCATGGGGAACTTGCCTTGCGTCGCCTCGCGGGTGGCGGCCATCAGGCCCAGCGTCATGGCGGGCAGCACGGTCATGGCGATGGGCAAGCCAACCAAGGGCACCATGCTGGCCACCGACATGACCGCCATGAACATGAAAAACAGCCCGACCAGCGCCAATGGCTGCTTGCCAAAGGTTTGAATGCCAAGCTTGACCCAGGTGGCGCCCTGGCGCGCAGGAACAATGTTGAGCTTCATGCGGTGGCCACCCGTGTGTCAAAGTAACGCACGTCGGTCGCCCGATGCCGCAGTACCCGCTCGAAGTGGCTGGGGTTGTGCGCTTGCAGCACGCTGGCTTCACGCGGCAAGTGGTAGTCCCACAGCCGCGACAGCCAAAAGCGCAGGGCGCCAGCGCGCAGCATGGCTGGCAGCAAGGCGTGTTCCGCCGCCAGCAAGGGGCGCTCAGCTTCGTAAGCGGTGATGAAACTCTGTGCGCGAAGCGTTTCATGCGCACCGGTTTCAAGGTCAATGCACCAGTCGTTCAGGCACACCGCCAAGTCAAACAACCACGTGTCAACACCGGCAAAGTAAAAATCAAAAAAACCGCTGAGTACCGGTGCGCCATTGACCGTGTCAAACAGCACGTTGTCTCGAAACAGGTCAGCGTGGATCGGGCCACGGGGCAGGGCGGCGTAGCTGGGCTGGGTGGCCAAATGGTTTTGGTAGGCCAGTTCTTGCGTGATCAAGTCCTTTTGGCTCGTCGTCAAGTATGGCCGCACCACTGGCACGGTCTCGTTCCACCAGTCAAGGCCGCGCAGATTGGGTTGGCTCAACGCATAGTCGCGTCCGGCCAAGTGCATGCGCGCCAGCATGGCGCCCACTTGTGCGCAGTGCGCCGGGGTGGGGCTGAGTTCGCTTTGACCCGGCAGCTTGTTGACCACGGCAGCGGGTTTGCCTTTGAGGTCAAACACCAACGCGCCTTTGGCGTTGGCCATGGGCTCCGGCACCGCAATGCCGCGCTGTGCCAGGTGTTTCATCAGCCGCAGGTAAAACGGCAGCTGCTCAAAACCAAGGCGCTCAAACAGCGTCAGCACATAGTCATGTGTGACGCCATCCAGCTTGGTGCTGGCGAAGTAATTGGTGTTTTCGATGCCGCCCGCGCAGGCTGTCAGACTGGTGAGTTCGCCCAATTTCAGTTGCCCAAAGAGCGCGCGAGCTTCAGCCGTGGAGACTTCTGTGTAAACCGCCATGTGTTTAAAAACCCAGCACTTTCCAGGTTCGCTCACCCGTTTTGGGCTCGACCTGGTAAGCGGGCATGCCGCTCTTGGGTTGCACGGAGATGCTTTGTGTTTCGCCGCCCACCCGCAATTCGTCAATGCGCGCAGCAGAGTCTTCCACCTGAATGTGTTCAACGCGTGGTTCTACCGCCGCGCGGACGTTTTTTGACGCAGTGGCACTGGCAGGTGCCGTGGTGGGCACCGCAGTGGGTGTCTGGCTCCAGGCCAAGCCAGAAGCCAGCAGGAGAGGGGGTAAGAAGTAGATTGAACGCATGAATTGATTGTAGATAAAGCGGCCACGCCAGCTGGCACAGGCAAAATGCCGGCATGAACAATGCCCCCAAAAAAACCCTGCTGCTGGTCGATGGCTCCAGCTACCTGTACCGCGCCTTTCACGCCATGCCAGACCTGCGCGCCGTGCCGGGTGACCCAAGTAGCGCGCCCACCGGGGCGATTCGCGGCATGATCAACATGCTGCAGAGCCTGCGCAAAGAGGTGCCTGCCGACTATGCCGCCTGTGTCTTTGACGCCAAAGGCCCTACGTTCCGGGATGATTTGTATCCTGAATACAAGGCGCACCGCTCCCCCATGCCGGACGACTTGCGTGCCCAGATCGAGCCGATTCACGAAGTGGTGCGCCTGATGGGCTGGAAGGTGCTGGACGTGCCCGGCGTCGAAGCCGATGACGTGATTGGCACGCTGGCCGCCACCGCGGCCAGCCAGGGCATTGAGGTGATTGTGAGCAGCGGTGACAAGGATTTGGCGCAACTGGTGAACGCGCACGTCACCATCATTGACACCATGAACGGTCGCCGTCGTGACGTGGCCGGCGTCACGACCGAGTTTGGTGTGCCACCGAGCCTGATGGTGGACTACCAGACCCTGGTGGGTGACGCGGTAGACAACGTGCCCGGCGTGCCCAAGGTGGGCCCCAAAACCGCAGCCAAGTGGCTCAATGAGTTTGGTTCACTCGATGCCATCGTGGCCCAGGCCGACAGCATCAAAGGTGCGGTGGGTGAGAACCTGAGAAAGTCGCTGGACTGGCTGCCCACCGGCCGCAAGCTCCTGACCATCAAGATCGATTGTGACTTGAATGGCTGGATGCCTGGCCTGCCAGCTATTGATTCAATAGCTGTTGGCGCAATGAATACGGGGGCTCTGGCCCTATTTTATGAAAAATACGGGTTCAAGGGGTTGGTCCGGTCCTTGGGCGCGGCTGCAAACCCTTTGGAGGCTGCAGGCTCAGCCATGGCGGTCGGATCCGCGACGCGAAGCGCAGACGGCGCTGACCCCCGTTCTGCAACGCGCGAACGTGATTTGTTTGACGAGCCAGAGGCGTCTTCGGGGCGCGACGACACTTTTGCCACAAAACCCGTCAGCACCCTGCGCTACGACACGATCCTGACCTGGGAAGCCTTCGACGATTGGCTGGCCAAATTGCAAGCCGCCGACCTGGTCGCCATCGACACCGAAACCACCTCGCTCGACGAGATGCGCGCCCAGATAGTCGGCATCAGCTTCAGCGTGACACCGGGTGAGGCCGCCTACATCCCGCTGGCGCATGCGTACCCTGACGTGGCCGTGCAGTTGCCCATCGCAGAAGTCCTTGCCAAACTCAAGCCCTGGCTGGAAGACCCGGCCAAACACAAGCTCGGTCAGCACATCAAGTACGACCGCCATGTGTTTGCCAACCACGGCATCGAGGTGCAAGGCTACGCACATGACACCATGCTGCAAAGCTACGTGCTTGAAGTCACCAAACCGCATGGTCTGGCCAGCCTGGCTGAACGCCACCTGGGGCGCACCGGCATCAGTTTTGAGGACCTGTGTGGCAAGGGTGTGAACCAGCTGTGTTTTGACCAGGTTGACATGGCAAAGGCCGCCCAATATTCCTGCGAAGACTCCGACATGACGCTCGATGTGCACCGCGTGCTGTGGCCGCAACTGGAATCCGATGCCAAACTGCGCTTCATTTACGAACTGGAAATCAAAAGCAGCGAGGCGCTTTACCGGATCGAGCGCAATGGTGTGCTGATCGACGCGCCCATCCTGGCCGTGCAAAGCCACGAACTTGGCACACGTATTTTGCAGCTGGAAAAAGAGGCGCATGCGCTGGCTGGTCAGCCGTTCAACCTGAGCAGCCCAAAACAAATTGGTGAAATCTTCTTCACCAAACTCGGCCTGCCGGTGGTCAAGAAAACCCCCACCGGCTCACCCAGCACCGACGACGAGGTGTTGCAAAAGCTGGCCGAAGACTACCCGCTGCCGGCCAAAATCCTCGAGCACCGGGGTTTGGCCAAACTCAAGGGCACTTACACCGACAAACTGGCGCAATTGGCCCACCCACGCACCGGCCGCGTGCACACCCACTACGCGCAAGCCGTGGCGGTGACCGGGCGGCTGTCCAGCAACGACCCCAATCTGCAAAATATTCCGGTGCGCACGCCCGAAGGCCGGCGTGTGCGCGAGGCCTTTGTGGCCCCTAAAGGCAGCCTGATTGCCAGCGCCGATTACAGCCAGATCGAGCTGCGCATCATGGCGCACATCAGTGGCGACGCGGCGCTGTTGCTGGCGTTTCATGACGGCATGGATGTGCACCGTGCCACCGCTGCTGAAATCTTCGGCGTGGAAACTGCGCAGGTCACCAGCGAGCAGCGCCGTTACGCCAAGGTCATCAACTTTGGCCTGATTTATGGCATGAGCGCTTATGGCCTGGCCCGGGCGCTGGGCATTGACAACACGGCGGCCAAAAACTACATCGCCCGTTATTTTGAGCGCTACCCTGGCGTGAAAAACTACATGGACCACACCCGCCAGTTGGCCAAGGCACAGGGCTATGTGGAAACCGTATTTGGCCGCAGGCTGTACCTGCCCGAGATCAATTCCCCCAACGGCCCGCGTCGCAGCGGTGCCGAGCGCGCCGCCATCAACGCGCCGATGCAGGGCACGGCAGCAGACCTGATCAAGCTGGCCATGGTCAAGGTGCAGCAAGTGATTGATGACGAAAAACGGGCCACCAAGATGATCATGCAGGTGCATGACGAACTGGTGTTTGAGGTGCCTGATGCCGAGGTGGATTGGGTGCGCCACGAGGTGCCTAGGTTGATGGCCGGTGTGGCGCGGCTCAAAGTGCCTTTGCTTGCCGAGGTAGGTGTGGGGCTGAACTGGGACAAGGCGCATTGACGCAGGAGGCCTTTGACAATGGAGCCGATGCTTATTTTTGCCATTTCAGGCAGCTTGTTGAGTGCGGGCATCGTCTATGTGGTGATGCAAGTTCGTCATTTTGGTGAGAGCCAGCTGATTACCGACCAGGTGTTGAGTGCACAAAGCGAGGCGGCCGCAGTCAAAAAAGAGTTGCTGGGTTACACCCGCTACGGCGATTGTCTTGATGCGGGTAAAAAAGCGTTGGCAGACCAGCTCAAACCGCCGGTGGCCAAGGTGGTGCGTGAGTATGTGCATGTGGCACATGTGCCAAAGGATCAGTTCAAGCTCAGTGCTGACGTGACCGCCATCGTCACGTACTCGGTGGAGTTCAGCTTCAGCCTGGATTTAAGTGCAACGGGTTTGGACGTACTTCCGGCTGCCAACGGCGTGGTTCTGAAAATCAGCCGTCCGGCGCTCGTGAATGCCCCCGTGATCAAGACGCTGTCGCATCAAATGGTGAGTACATCGGCGGTGCCGAACAAACAGCTGGTGTTGGCTGACATTGAGGCCAAATTTGCCGTGCTGGCCAAAACCTACGGCTTTGCCATATGCACCGAAGAGAGCTTGCGTGCTTTGTGCAAAATGAAAGCCCTTGAATGCCTGCGCGATGCATTGGCCAAGCAATCTGGCGTGCGGCATGTGCCCGCAATTTTTGTGGATTTCAAGTGATGTGTTGCCGCAGATAGCGTCTGCGCGTAAGGCGAATCAAGACGGTGGGCGCGTCCGATGGCCGTGCTTTAATCAGCGGCATGGCACCCGCTTTTGCGCCGTCGGCGTTGAAGTTCGGGTGCATGTGATGTGAGGTTTATTTATGAATTCAATCAAGCTGGCAGGTATCGTGCTGATCGTTTTGGGCACCCTGGGGCTCGTCTACGGTGGCTTTAGCTACACAAAAGACACCACCGCCGTCAAGCTCGGGCCGCTGGAGATGACGGTGAAAGAAAAAGAAACCGTCAATGTGCCGATGTGGGCTGGCATTGGTGCCATTGCGATCGGTGGTCTGTTGTTGGTCATGGGTGGCAAAAACAGGTAGTCGTTCATTTCATCAAAAAGATTGGCCTGCTCCTTGAGCAATGAGCCGGCATCGGCTGTCAGAGGACAAGCCTGCCGGAAGGCTCAAGGAGGCCTGAGGTTAGTCGTTAATCAGGTCTTTTAGTCCTCCAGCGCATTCTGCGCCTGCACAAGAAGCTATTTATTCGATAGCAAATAATCAGCCCGACCCGTCGGCAACCCCGCCGCCACATCCCTGAAAGCTGCCAGCGCCGCTTTCAGGTAGTCGATGATTTCCTGCTGCAGTACGTCGGGCGGCGGCAGGTCGTCCAGATTGTCCAGGCTGTCGTCCTTGAGCCAGAAAATATCCAGGCTGGCCTTGTCGCGCGCCATCAGGTCGGCGTAGGAATAGCGTTTGAAGCGTTCAGTCTCGCTGCGCTGGTGGCGGTTTTCAGGGTGGTAGCAGGTGATGAAATCGCGCAAATCCTCCGTCTTCAAAGTGCGGGTTTTCAGCGCGAAATGCCGATTGGTGCGCAGATCGTAAAACCACACATCTTTCGTATGCACCTTTCCGTCTTTGGGTCTGGCGTCAAAAAACACCACATTGGCTTTCACGCCCTGGGCGTAAAAAATGCCGGTCGGCAGGCGCAGCACGGTGTGCACATCGCAAGTGTCCAGCAGCTTGCGGCGGATTTTCTCGCCCGCGCCGCCCTCAAACAACGCGTTGTCGGGCAGCACCACCGCCGCCTGGCCGTCGGTTTTCAGGATGGTGACGATGTGCTGCAAAAAGTTGAGCTGCTTGTTCGATGTGGTTTCCCAGAAATCCTGGCGCTCGTAGGTCAGCGCGTCGCGGTCTTCGTCGCCCTCGGCGTTGGTGATGGTGATGCTGCTTTTCTTGCCGAACAGCGGATTCGCCAGCACATAGTCAAAGCGCTGGCCGGGGTCGGCAATCAAGGCATCGGCGCGGTCCACCGTCGGCGCGCCGGTCAAATCGCCAATGTTGTGCAAAAACAGGTTCATCAAGCACATGCGCCGCGTGCCGACCACGATCTCGTTGCCGTGAAAGGTCTGGTTGCGCAGGAACTCTGCTGCCTTGCGGTTCAGGCTTTGCGCCAGCAACCAATGTTGCGCGCCCAGGAAAAAACCGCCCGTGCCGCAGGCCGGATCGGCAATGGTTTTGAGCGGCTCGGGGCGCACGCATTCGACCATCGCCTGAAAGGAACAGCAGGTAGGTCAGCTGCTCTAGGTAGTCGCCGTAGCCGACGCCGTCGTCGCGCAGGGTGTGGCAGACATTCCAGACTTTCTGGATCAGGGATGAGGTGTTCATGGTGTGGGAAGTTTTAAACTCGGTTCGGACGCTGCGGCTGCTTGTGCGCCGTCTTTTGCGGCATCTGTGCGGACTGGATGCGGGTTTTGATCTCGTTCAGCAGACCGGCGTAGTGGACCAACTTGCTCATGCCGATGCCTTGTCGTTGCGGGGTTTATTGAAGAATCTGCAATCGCTGAAGCGCTTGCCTCAACTCGGTTTCAAACAAGGAAAAGCCTGCCATCTGACGCAGGCGCTCCAGCGAGACTTGCTCGTCCAAAGCGTTCAGCACGGGGGGAAACACCCTGTTTTTTTCGCCGCCCTGACGGCTGCGTCGCCTGAAAAGCATGGTTGAGTGCCGCTTTAGGGTCTGCCATCGACTCCACTGAATTAGCACTCCCCGCAAGCCCCAGAGCCTGATCTGACAAGGTGGTGCCGAACACTTGCCGCAGGGCGTCACCGTCCCAAATGGCCCATGTTTCGGTTTCGCGGATCGGAACAAGCGCCACGCCACAACCGTCTTGGGCCATCTCCTGCTGCAACAGCGCCAGCGCGGGCGCAACCAATTGCTCACGTGCGCGTTCTGGATCATTTGCACCA
>JBBQSS010000050.1:0-14964 GCA_038213665.1 Burkholderiales bacterium
ATGCCCAGATGACGCAGGATTTTTGTTCAGCTGCAAGGCGTAAAAATGGGCGTATAGCGAGCTATACAACCGTTTTTGCAACGCAGCAGATGGACAAAAAGACAAGTCAGATGGGTATATTTTTCGCAGGAAATCACCTAAGAGGTGAGGGGGCGCACAGCAGGCACCCAAAGCTGCAGGCGCGGCAGCATGGCGCGGTAGGGTGCCAGCAGCACGGCAGCCATCAGCCACTTGACGCCGAGGTCGCCCGAGGCCAGCATCAGCCAGTTCATGTCGGAGCCGTAAAACGCCAGAAAGAAGAAGATGCCGGTGTCCACCACCGAGGCCACCACCGAGCCAATCAGCGGGGCTTTCCACCATGACAGGGTGCGCAGCTTGTTGAAGGCCGCGATGTCGAGCAGCTGACCCACGATGAAGGCCACGCCAGACGCCACCGCAATGCGCCAGGGCGCCAACGCCAGCGACACCAGCACGGCAACGGCAAAACCGGTCCAGGCCACGCGGCGCGCGGCAGTGGTGCCCACGGCACGGTTGGTCAGGTCCGTGACCAAAAAAGCCACGGGGAAGGTAAACGCGCCCCAAGTCAACCAGTCGTTGATGGGAAACTGCACCAGGTAATTGGACGCGGTGATGACGATCAACATCGCCAGGATTGGGCGCCAAAGCGTTGAAAGTGGGGTTTGCATGGTATTTTTCATGGCTGCATTATCGCAGTGGCCGTGATGTACAAATATGGCAAGCTCGCCGGGTCCGGCCCGATACCGCACACGCCGCTTGAAGCGGGATTCGTCACTGTGAGCGAAGTGCGACAGTCCATGCCTGCGATCAAAACTGAGTAAGCTCCAAGCCCTATGAAAGCCTACCGCGCCGCCATTCTTCGTTTTGCACCTGAGGGTGACCCACACCAATCCGCCGTGTTTGATGACGACGGCCTGCTCGTGGTCAGCACGAACGCGCAGGGTGCAAAAGTGGTTCAGGCCGTGGGGCCTTACCGGGAAGTTCGCAGGCGTTTCCCGGAGGTGGCCGTGACGCACTGGCCGGGCCGCATCATCGCGCCCGGTTTTGTGGACTTGCACAGCCATTACCCGCAAACCAATGTGATTGGCTCACCGGCTGAAGGGCTGCTGCCGTGGCTTGAACACTGCACATTTCCTGAAGAAAAACGCTTTGCAGACCCCGAATACTGTGCGCAAGCAGCTACATTTTTTATAGCAGAATTGCGACGCAATGGCGTCACGACCGCACTCACCTTTGCCACCTCGCACCCCCCATCAGTCAACGCCTTGTTTCTGGAGGCGCACAAGCACAAGCTGCGCCTGATCACCGGCCTGTGTCTGATGGACCGCCATGCCCCGGCCGACCTTTTGAACCAGGCTGCGGTTGATGGCCGTGCCGATGCCACCGAGCAAAGCCTGCTGGATACGGAAGCTTTGATCACGCGCTGGCACGGTGTGGGTCGCCTGGGCTACGCCATCACGCCGCGTTTTGCGCCCACCAGCAGTGATGCCCAGTTGCGCGGTGCGGGCGAGCTGGCGGCCAAATACCCGGACGTGTGGATTCAGTCCCATGTGGCTGAAAACCACGAGGAGATTGCCTGGGCGCGCGATCTTTTTCCGGTGTCTGCCAGTTACCTGGCCACCTATGCCGACTTTGGCCTGCTGCGCCAGCGGGCCATTTACGCGCACTGCATCCACTTTGACGACGCTGACCGGCGGCTGATGCGTGATGCCGGCGCGGCTGCTGCCGTCTGCCCCACCAGCAACCTGTTTCTGGGCAGCGGTTTTTTCGACTACGCCGGGGCCGATCGCATCGGGTTTCAGTACGGGCTGGCCAGTGATGTGGGCGGCGGCACCAGCTTTAGCCCGTTTCAGACCATGCTGGCGGCCTATTACGTCGGGCGGGAAGGGCAGACCAAAGCGGGTGTGTCACTGTCGCCGCAACACCTGTGGTGGCAACACACGGCGGGTGCCGCCCGCGCTTTGGGGCTGGAAGGTGTGGTGGGCAACTTGCAGCCGGGTTGCGAGGCTGATTTTGTGCTGCTGAACCCGCAGGCCACAGCGCTGCTGGCGCGCAAGACGGCGTTGGCCAACAACCTGGACGAGTTGTTGTTTTCGATGATTGTGCTGGGGGATGACCGGTTGGTGGAGAAAACGAGCATTTCTCAAGCTTTTTAGGCCTCTAGCCCTTTATCTGCAAGCGCTAGCAGCTATAACAATAGTAGCTGTTTAGCAGCGGAAGCACGCGCCACAGCATTTGCAGCCCTGGCGCGTCGCATTTTGAGCATCGATTTCCCTGGAAATCGGCTGATCTACGTTGCTGCTGGCTCGCCGCTTACGGCAGCTAGTAGTTCTTTTCATCAAAAAGATTACAAAATGAAATCGCTGGATTTTTCAGATTGCTAGGCGAGAGGAGGCGACATAGCCGTAGCTTGTGCCACGACGAGCAACAACGCCAGACTGGAAAAGACACGAGTTCATGTAAGCGGTTTGGTGAAACGGACTGCTAATTTCAATCAACATCAGGGCCATGCCTGGCCACATGTTTGTTGGCAATGGCTTCGCGCTCTTGGGGCGTGATGGTCTTCACGCTTTTGTCCAGAATTGCCCGCAACACGGTCTCGTCTTTCAGAACGCCAATGCGCAGTTGGTTGGTGTACTCGGCAATCCGTTTGGCTTGGCAAACGAGCAAGCGGTTGCCAAGAAAACCCCACTGATTTTTAGCCGTCAAAGCACCAGCCCTTACACTGCATCAGCCCGATCGCAAAGCCCGGTCACCGGCAAAACCAGCGACCTGCCCGCGCCCCTGTTCACCCCACTGAAAGGACTGTATATGACCACCCCCATTCACGCCACGCTGATTCCCGGCGATGGCATTGGCCCGGAAATTGTCGACGCCACCCTGGCGGCTCTGGACGCGCTGGGCGCACCGTTTAAGTGGGACCGCCAGATCGCCGGGCTGGGTGGCGTGCACGCCTGCGGCGACCCCTTGCCCGAGGCCACCCTGCAAAGCATCCGGCGCACCCGGCTGGCGCTCAAGGGGCCGCTGGAGACACCGTCTGGCAGCGGCTACCGCTCGTCCAACGTGCGCCTGCGTGAAGCGTTTCAGCTGTATGCCAACCTGCGCCCGGCGCGCACCATCATCCCCGGCGGGCGGTTTGACCACATCGACCTGGTGGTGGTGCGGGAAAACCTGGAAGGCCTGTACATCGGCCACGAGCATTACGTGAAGATCGATGACGACCCACACGCCGTGGCCATGGCCACCGGCATCAACACCCGTGCGGGCAGCCGCCGCCTGCTGGAATACGCGTTTGAACATGCGGTGGTAACGGGGCGCAAAAAGGTCACCATCGTGCACAAGGCCAACATCATGAAGGCGCTCACCGGCATCTTTCTGGAAACCGGTCTGGACCTGTACGAGCGCAAGTACAAAGGCAAGTTTGAGCTCGACACCGTCATCATTGACGCCTGCGCCATGAAACTGGTGATCAACCCCTGGCAGTTCGACATGCTGGTCACCACCAACCTGTTTGGCGACATCCTGTCGGACCTGGTGGCGGGTTTGGTCGGCGGTTTGGGCATGGCACCGGGTGCCAACATTGGCGCCGATGCCGCCATTTTTGAAGCCGTGCACGGCTCAGCGCCTGACATTGCCGGCCAAGGCATTGCCAACCCCATTGCCTTGATGCTGGCCGCCGCCATGATGCTGGACCACTGCAAGCTGCCCGACATGGCCACCAAATTACGCACGGCCATTGATGAAACCCTCAACATCGACAAGGTTCGCACCGGCGATCTGGGCGGCAAAGCGGGCACGGCCGAATTCACCCAGGCCCTGGTCAGCCGGATTCGCAACTGAGTGGAGGCTCAAGACAAGGCAAAGTGCTATTTATAAAATAGCGTCTTATGCAATAGGTACAAGGGCCACAAGCCAATTTGATCAAAAGTTTTGACCTATCTGTGCCACGCCGGACAAATGGCACCGCTGCATCTCTGGCATTTTTATGCCTAAACACCTCCTAGCCCTTTCTGTATAAGCGCAAGCAGCTATTTTATTTATAGCAATTAGTCGGCTGCGGCGTGCACCAGCGTTTCACAGTGCCTCATGATTTCAAACGGCTAAGCCATTGCCTCGGCGCCCTTTGTCTTCGGGCTTTGCCGTCTCCACGGATCGGCACGCTATTTGCCTAGGTAGATAGCGACAGCGAACTTTGTTCCGATTGCGACAACATGACGATGGTGACTGCCCCATCGTGTCGCGAACAGGACCAGCCAGCGTCGTTGCCAGACTAACCGTGTCGCCAATGCCACACGCCAGACCACCTTGAGCGCACGCAGGGGCGCCGCGCTCAATAGATGCAAAGAGTCCACATGAGAATTGCCATCGCCACCACCCTGTGCACATTGAGTGACCTGTTCTTAAAGCACTGACAGGAGCCCTTGCCATGAACCCATCCCACGACTGTCGTGACCTGTTGCTGACCGAACTGCTGGGCAGGCCCGCCCAAACCAGCGCTGTGGCCGACCCCCTGCGCCCGATTCTGGCCAGTTTGCTGGCTGGGCGCTCACTCAACCAAGGGGTGTTGACTGCCACATTGGGACTGTCTGAACAGAGCTTTCAAACCCTCTGGAACGACTACTTTGCGGGGGATCAATTGAACCTGCAAGACGGCCCGGGCGAGGACATTGTCGAGCTGCAAGACCTGTTGAACCTGCTGCTGGAATACCGCGCCGGTGTGCACGCGTCTGAAGTCTGGCTGGCCCACAGCGTGGCCTACAGCTGCTGTGGGCGAAATCACCTGTGGCAAGACCTGGGCCTGGCCGACCGGGGTGAACTCTCCACGCTGATGACGGTGGCCTTTCCGGCCCTGGCGGCCTTGAACGCGGGCGACATGAAATGGAAAAAATTCCTCTACCGCCACTACTGCGCCAGGGACGGCATTTACGTGTGCCCGGCACCGTCGTGCAGCGCGTGTGCTGACCACGCCAAGTGTTTTGCGCCCGAGGTGTAAGCGCCTGCGACACCACGGGCCAGACCTCATATAAATGACAGCCTCATGCAAATATCGCCTTCTTTACCGCTGCAACGGACCCTGTCGGGGTCCAGTTTTGCGGCGCAACGACGCATAACCCCATGTTTCTGACCGACAGTGACCTGCAGGCCATCTGGCTGACCGTGCGCCTGGCTGGCATCGTGACGCTGACCCTGCTGCTGCTGGGCACACCCATTGCCTGGTGGCTGGCACGCAGCAAGGCGTGGTGGAAAGGGCCGATTGGCGCCGTGGTGGCGCTGCCGCTGGTGTTGCCACCTTCGGTGCTGGGCTACGTGTTTCAGGAAGCCAGTTTGTTCCCGCATCTGACGGTGATGGGCAACCTGCGTTACGGGCTCAAACGTTTTATGTCAGCCATTCGCCGGACGAAGTGGCGCGGCTGGCAGACCACCTTGTGGTCATGGACGCAGGCCGTGCGGTGGCGGCAAGGCCGTTGAAAGACACCCCGGCCCGGCTGGATTTGCCGATTCACCTCGGTGAAGATGCCGGTGTGGTGCTGGACGCGGTGTGGCCGATCCAGAACTGCCTTCCCGCCGCAGTGGCGCAATTGGCCGCTGACCACCATCCGTCGCTGGCGCTGGTGCAGCTCAACATGGGCGGCTCGCCCTTGACGGCGCGCCTGACCCAACGCTCGGCCGTGGCGCTGGGTCTTGTGCCGGGCATGCCAGTCTGGGCGCAGATCAAGGCGGTGGCGCTGATTGATTAACCCTGGGGCGGGATAGACCATATTTTTAAGAGAAATTGACCTCTAGCCCTTATAGTTATTGCGCAAGCAGCTATTTAAAACATAGTGCCCATGACCCCACCACTCAAACAGCCGTTCACCGATCCAGGCCGGGACGCTTGAGTGAGCGGCCAAGCAGCCAAGGTGCTGAGCTGTTGAAGTGTCTGCGTCCAGACTCCTTGCCTTGCCTTGCCTTGCCACAACCCATCAAACCGGGGGGATGCTTTTCGGGACCGTGCGCTTGGCCCGTTTCAGAGTGTGGTGCGGCACCAGGCGAGTGGCGTGGTTCGCCTGCTCCGGCCCGCCAAACACCCCACGCGAATGGAGTCTGCGCCTGCGCGCTCTCAGGTCTACGAGAACGCGCGGCTGGCCAACCCACAGCGCTGGTCAACGCAGGTTCGCAATTGGCAGTACGTTCAAGCCGCTCACCTCAATCCCGATAAACCGCAACTTCAGGAGCTGCAAACCATCCGAAAAGCTGCTTGACCCAGAAACTTTATGCGACAACTTAGGTGATTTCCTGCGAAAAATATACCCACCTGACTTGTCTTTTTGTCCATCTGCTGCGTTGCAAAAACGGTTGTATAGCTCGCTATACGCCCATTTTTACGCCTTGCAGTTGAACAAAAATCCTACGTCATCTGGGCATATTTATTCTTGGAAATCACCTTACTTGACGACTACCAATCTCTGGCGGTAGGTTATTGCGAGGGTGGGGCCATGCTCGACTTCTTCAAGGAAGCGATGGTGTCGACATCGCGCACAACAACCGAGACGCAAAATGCTTTTCCTGCCAAGGTGCAAGACCGGGCTACCACCGCATTGGAATGGAAATTGCAGGAAGCGTTGTTATAGTCTTGACCATCAAGCCTGCGTGCATCTCAAATCCCTTGCAACTGTGAATAACCCCTATGTCCAAACTACAAACAATGAGCCTGAGAGCCAAACTGTTGCTGTTGGTGGCGTCCATCGTCGTGGTCGGTTTTGCAGCCACCATTGGCGTGCTGGCCAACCAAGCCAGCACCATGCAAAACAAAGTGGCGCTGCAATACGCAGAGCAACTGGCCAAACGCCATGCAAGCGACGTATCGGCAAGTGTTGAGCAGGCCATGGGAAGCGCACGCATCCTGGCGCAATCGCTGGGCAGCATCAAGGCTGCAGGTCTGGCAGACCGTGCGGTGGCGGATGCCCAGATCAAAGGCATATTGGCAGGCAACTTGGGCTTTCTGGGGGTGTGGACCGGCTGGGAGCCCAATGCCTTTGATGGCAAGGACAGCGACTACGCCAACAAGCCCGGCCATGATGCGTCCGGCCGCTATGTGCCTTACTGGAACCGGGGCGCTGGCAACATTGCCGTGGAAGCGCTTGCGGACTATGAAAAACCCGGTGCGGGCGATTACTACCTGCTGGCCAAGCAAAGCGGAGAAGAGACACTGCTGGAGCCTTACAAATACACCGTTGCCGGCAAAGAGGTTCTGATGACCAGCGTGGTGGTGCCAATTAAAGTCGATGGCAAGTTTGTCGGCGTGGCGGGCATCGATATTGCGCTGTCCAGCCTTCAGGATGCCGTCGGAAAAATCACCGTGTATGACACGGGCTACACCAGTCTGCTGTCCAACACGGGCTTGTACGTTGGCGACCCGGATGCCAAGAACGTCGGCCAGGAACTGGGTAAGAGCGAAGGGGCAGACCAAGTGCGTACCGCCATCAAGGCGGGCAGCGAGCTGACCACCCACGTTTTTGACACCCGGCTCAACACCGATGTCACCCGCATCTACGTCCCGATCCGCATTGGCGCGACCAAGACGCCTTGGTCATTTGCCGCAACCGTTCCTGAAGACAAAATCATGGCCGAGGTGAATAATCTGCGTAACACGGCTCTGGTGCTGGGTGCCTTGAGCATCATCCTTGTCTCTTTTGGCTTGAGCTTTGCCTTGGATCGGCTGGTTCTGCGGCCCGTGGGTGGTAATCCGGAAGATGCCGCAGCGATTGCCAGTCGGGTCGCGCAAGGTGATTTGAGCCAGGCCATTGCCTTGCGATCTGGCGATGCCAGCAGCATGATGGCCCAGCTCAAACGCATGCAAGAGAGTCTGGTGTCTTTGGTCTCGCATGTCCGCCAAGGCTCCGAAGGCTTGGCGACGGCCAGCGCCGAAATTGCCCAGGGCAACAATGACCTGAGCGCCCGCACCGAACAACAAGCCAGTGCGCTGGAGCAAACGGCGGCCTCGATGGAGGAACTCGGCGCCACCGTCAAGCAAAACGCCGACAACGCGCGCCAGGCCAACCAGCTCGCGCAAAGCGCCTCGGCCGTGGCGGTACGCGGCGGCGAGGTCGTGGCCCAGGTGGTCGACACCATGAAGGGCATTAACGACAGCTCCAGGAAGATTGCCGACATCATCAGCGTGATCGACGGCATTGCGTTCCAGACCAATATCCTTGCCCTCAACGCTGCCGTGGAAGCCGCGCGCGCCGGTGAGCAGGGCCGTGGTTTTGCGGTGGTGGCCTCCGAAGTCCGCAGTCTGGCTGGGCGCAGCGCCGAGGCTGCCAAGGAAATCAAGAGCCTGATCAGTGTCAGCGTCGAACGCGTCGAGCAAGGCACGGCGCTGGTCGATCAGGCTGGAATCACCATGACGGAGGTGGTCGGCAGCATCAAACGCGTGACCGATCTCATGGGCGAGATCAGCTCGGCCAGCGATGAACAAGCGCAGGGCGTGGCCCAGGTGGGCGAGGCGGTGATGCAGATGGACCAGGTGACGCAGCAAAACGCGGCTCTGGTAGAAGAAATGGCCGCCGCTGCCAGTAGCTTGAAGAGCCAGGCAGAAGAACTGGTACAAACCGTAGCGGTGTTCAATCTGGGGGGGCAGGGGCAGGCCGGCATTGGTGCTGCTGCGTCGTATAAAGAACCCGCTAGGGCACCTCGGAAACTCGCAGCCAAGACACCAGCGCGCCCGCCAGCTTCAAG
The DNA here is from genome assembly GCA_038213665.1 of Burkholderiales bacterium. Taxonomy (GTDB): domain Bacteria; phylum Pseudomonadota; class Gammaproteobacteria; order Burkholderiales; family Burkholderiaceae_C; genus Rhodoferax. The sequence continues at coordinate 8,737 of JBBQSS010000050.1, forward strand.
AGCTGTGGCCGCTCCCAAATTGGCCGCACCACGGCCAGCCAAAGCGGTGATCGCCAAGAAAGCAAGTCCGCCCGGAAGCGATGACGACTGGGAAACTTTTTAAGCCATAGCGGACAGAGGCCAAGAGCCTATTGCGTTCAACCTGCAGGCTGATGTTGCGCAGCGACCTACAAAAAACGGTGGCAAGTAGAGGTGTTTCATAAATCCTTGAAGTCCAATGCCAATCTGGCCAAGTCTCCCACGCGGACACTGCAAACCCAAAGCAACCACGTCTTCATGGCCATTTACGCCACCTTCAAACTTGAATGCTTGAGCATCACCAACAAGCTCAACCCCTTCGCGCTCTGTCGCAAGCGACTCATCAATGCATCTCGCTCCGCCTATGCCCAGCTTCAGCTGTTCCAGGCGGCTGCGTAACATCAGTTGATACATGAAAGTTAGTGCAAGCATCCGCGGAAACACGCGGCGAGCGCGTCGTTTTTGCATTTGAGGCGATACTCCCACACTGAACCAGCGTTGTCGCAAAGCAGTTTCAAGGCTCTTGTTCTGCGCTTTCACTCCCTGCTAATGTCATGAAACAAGCATTTCCCCGTGCACCCTCATTGCCCCCTTTGCCATTCGGCGAGCGTGTGTCCGCAATTAGTGCAGACCCCAAGGCCTTTGGCGATCGCATGGCAATCGCCGTGCCATCACTGCAAGCCTATGAGCCGCTTGGCGACAGCAAGGAATTTCGCAGCAAGTCGGTTGCGGTTCAGATCAACGGTCTGCAATTGGTTGCGGGTGCCAGTACGCCAGTGTCCGTACACGTCGGCGCGGCAACACGCTGCAATGTACTGATTCCCTTTTTTGGAACGAGCCTGTCAACGGTTGGTCAACGCAATTTAAGCTGGACTGCAGGAGAACACGCCGTGTATTTACCCGCCATAGGGCGTGGTGGTAATGGCTCAACACGATCAACACTCTCCATTAATTTTGAGCCTGATCGGCTGCAACAGTCGGCCCGCGCCATGCTCGGCCTTGGGGCAGATCAATCGGTAGATCTCTATCTGGGCGATGCAAGGCTGCTGGCACTGCACAGCTCCGGTCAGGATATGGAGAAAAATTGGCTCCACCTCTGCGGCATGATTGATGCCCTGTGCGAGCAACCCGAACTGCTGGCCCAACTGGGTTTGGATGAACTCGTCTACCGCAATATGGTGCTGATGTTTCGCCCAGACCTATTCGAAAAACCTGCCACCTTGGCGCAAGACAAAGCGGTTCGTGTGGTCTCGCAGCGCACACTCGATCCACTGTGCAGCTACATCCAGTCCAAACTGGAAGCGCGCATCACGCTCAGTGAAATGGAACAGGTCAGTGGCATGGGCTCACGGGCGCTTCAATACGCCTTTCTCCAGCGCTACGGATGCACGCCCATGCAGTGGGTGCGTGATGCGCGATTGGATCGCGCCCGTGACATCCTCTGCCAGAACGAGCGAAACCTGAGCATTGGATCGGTCGCAGAACGTCTTGGCTTTGCCAAGCACAGCACGTTTTCTACGTTGTTCACCGCCCGTTTTGGCGAGACACCTTCGGCATTCAGGGCCCGCCTGCCTCGCACCTAAACTGCGTGGTGACATGAAATAAATGCGTGCTTTGCGTTTTTTGGGTAAGGGAATGCGCTTTGACGGGTAGGCAAGCTGAAAATTAATCACGACACTGTCCAGACTTTTTAATAGCTTGGGCAGTGTCATGAATCACATCTATCGTCTCGTTTGGAACCCCACACAACAAGCCTTGGTGGCGGTCAGCGAAAGCGCCACCGGACGCGGCAAATCCTCCAGCGGCAGTGCCCTGGTGGGCAGCCTGTTAGGGGGCGTATTGCTGGCCGGTGCATCCGTCGCCCTGGCCGCCAACCCGGCTCCCAACACCTTGCCCACCGGCGGCCAGGTTAGCGCCGGTGCCGCCAGTATCAGCAGCACGGCCAACACCCTGACAGTGAACCAAAGCACCCAGCGCGCCGCCATCAACTGGCAGAGCTTTTCCATTGGCGCCAACGGCACAGTGAACTTTGTGCAACCCAACGCATCGGCTGTGGTGTTGAACCGCGTGGTGGGTAATGAGCAGTCGGTCATCTCGGGTGCCCTCAACGCCAACGGCCAGGTGTTTTTGCTCAACTCCAATGGCGTGCTGTTCACCCGTGGTGCACAGGTCAATGTCGGCGGCATTGTGGCGTCCACGCTCAATATCAGCGACGCTGACTTCATGGCCGGCCGTAGCAGCTTCACCGCCAATGGCGGCAGCGGATCGGTCATCAACTTCGGCACCATCAACGCCGCCGACGGCGGCTATGTGGCCCTGCTGGGTAACCAAGTCAGCAACCAGGGTGTGATCAGCGCCAAATTAGGCACGGCGGCACTGGCTGCTGGTGACCGTATCAGCCTGAACTTCAACGGCGACTCGCTGGTCGGGGTCACCATCGACCAAGGCACGCTCAATGCGCTGGTGGAAAACAAACAAGCCATTTATGCCGATGGCGGCTTGGTCACGTTGACCGCCAAGGGCTTGGACACCGTGCTGGGCAGCCTGGTTAACAACACCGGTGAGATTCGCGCCCAAACCATTGCCAACAAAGAAGGCAAGATTTACCTGCTGGGTGATATGAGCAACGGCAAGGTCAATGTCGGCGGCACGCTGGATGCGTCTGCACCTCATGGGGGGAATGGCGGGTTTGTTGAGACCAGCGCAGCGACTGTCAAAGTGCAAGACGGTGCGCGAGTGACCACGCAAGCCACCAACGGGCAAACTGGCACATGGTTGATCGACCCCAACGACTACACCATTGCGGCAAGTGGCGGCAACATCACCGGGGCCGCGCTCGGCACGAACTTGGGCGCCAACAACGTGCAAATTGCCACGGCCACCCAAGGCACTGCGGGCGGTAATGGCGATATTTTTGTGAACGACGCCGTGTCTTGGTCCAGCGCCAACACCTTGACGCTGACCGCTGAGCGCAATATCAACATCAACCAAAACATAACGGCAACCGGTGCCAGCGGCAAACTGGTCCTCGAATATGGGCAAGGTGCAGTGGCCGCGAGCAACACTGCTGGCTACAACATCGCCAACAATGTGCGCGTCACCCTGGCCAACGGACAAAACTTCACCACCAAACTTGGCAGTAACGGCACACCCATTGACTACACGGTAGTGAATTCGGCAGCTGCGCTGCAAGGCATCACGCTGTCCGGCAATACCGCACTGGGTTCCAATCTTGATTTGACTGGAGTGGCTTGGACACCTATTGGTGCTGACACCAACTCCCCATTCACTGGAAAGTTTGATGGACTAGGGCACACCATCAGCAACCTCACAATTAGCACACCGACAATCGACTATGTAGGGATGTTTGGGTATGTGACTGTATCTTCCCTTCAAAATATCGGGTTTGAAAATGCAGATATTTATGGTCAGGATAATGTGGGTGCGCTTGCTGGTCAGATAGAAAATACTATTGTCAATAATAGTTACTCCAGTGGATATGTAAAGGGAAGAAATTTAGTAGGTGGCTTACTTGCTTTTACCTCTTTTGCTAGCACCGTTGCCAATTCGTATTCGACAGCAAGTGTGAATGGCTCCTTCAACAGTGGGACAGGAGGACTTATTGGCAAGAGTGATGGCGGCACAATATCAAAGTCCTATGCGACTGGCAATGTTTCTGGCGGACAAAAAATTGGAGGTTTGATTGGCCACGCGCTCAATGGTGTGACTATTTCTGACACCTATGCGATAGGAGCAGTAAATGGAACCAACTACACTGGTGGGCTTGTTGGGTGGCTTCAAGGTGCTTCAGTGGTTACAAGCTGGGCGAGTGGTTTAGTTACTTCCAGCGGGTCATCTAAGGGTGGTTTATTAGGAAACTTAACAAACGGTGCGACGGCTTCAAATAGTTACTGGGATAAGACCACTTCAGGCCTAACAAATTCCTATGGCGGAGCGGGTGCAACAGGTATCGATAACGCTGCCGCCTACACCCAAGCCACCTACGCTGGTTTTGACTTCACTAACACTTGGTATATGGTGGACGGCTACACCCGCCCGTTCTTGCGGATGGAATGGACACCGGTGATCGGCACAGCCAACCAGTTGCAACTGATGTCGATGAATCTGGCAAGTAATTATGTGCTTGTAAATAATATTGCGTTGTCCTCAGCGCTCAAGCGCGCCGAGACAACTGGATCTTCGGTCAACGTCATAGTAAATACGCCGTCCACTTATTCTGTCACCGATTCTAGTTGCAGCCCGGTCAGCGCCTACACAAACCAATCGATGCAAGGAACCCCCCGCTTCTACGGTGGCATGTGGAGCCCGGCTGGCTTCAGTGCAGTGGGGGACAGCACCAGTAAATTCACAGGAACACTTGATGGAAAAAATCACACCATCAACGGATTGAGCCTTTCGGACAGCGCACGCACTGCAGGTGGTCTGTTTGGGTATACCGACGGCGCCACCATCAAGGATTTAACCCTGACCAGTGGGTTCGTCTATGCGACCGGCAGTGTCGGTTCGCTCATTGGCATTGCCAAAGATACCCAGGTCAGCGGCGTTCAGGCCAAAAAAGACACATCTGCGTCATTCAACCTCATTTACGGTACCAACCAAGTTGGCGGCCTGATTGGCAAGGTCACCGGAAACAGTCTGATCGAGAAATCATCGTCCGATCTGGATATCAATCTGGCGGCGAGTCTGGTTGCGCAGACCAACGTATCGGCGGGTGGTTTGATCGGGCTGATGGACAATGTCGGCACCAGCGTGACACCCGCGTTGGTCAAAAGTTTTGCAACCGGCAAAGTCAGCACTGATTTCTTGCCTGCGAATACCGTCAATATTGGGGGATTGGTAGGCAAGGCTTCTGGTGTGCACATTGCTGACGTTTACGCCACTGGCAATGTCTACAGTGCGGGCGGAACGCACCTGATTGGTGGCCTGGTCGGCTCTTTGGCTTCTGGATCCGACCTTGCCAATTCTTACTACACCGGCAAGCTGAAGTATTGCGTTCAATGCAATGGCGGCGGGGTCAGCGGGTTCTTGGTTGGCTCCAACACCACAACCGGCGGAGCCACAAGCGTGACCAACAGCTTCTGGGACAGCCAAACCACGTCGGTGTCCAGTCCGTTCAGATCGTCAAGCGAAGTGACGACGACTGCTGGCGGCACTGCCAAAACGACAGCGCAATTGAGTGAATTTAGCTTGTTTGGAGGTAGTGCTGCATCTAGCCCTACGCCTTGGAACATAGTAGGCGATGCTAACAAAGCAGCTGGATATCCTACATTACGATGGGTCGATGGTCTTAATGACTATGTTTGGGTAATACATTCCGCATCTACCCCTGTGGCATACACACTGTCCAGCATATCGACAGGCTACACCTACACAGGAACCGCATACAACCTGACCGATCTGTGGTCATCGGCATCCCTTTTCGGGAATACCTACAGCAGCTGGACTGCGGGCACAGATTACACGTTCCGTTATGCAGGTAATTCAGTTACTGAATTCACAAATGCCGGCACCTACAGCGGCTTGAGTGTGAACGTGCTGAAAAGCGGATTTAGCCTTGCAGGCAGTGGCAACACGGCCGGTTCTTTGACCATCGCCCCCAAGGCTCTGACATTGTCGGCCACCAAAGTTTATGACGGCAACACAACCCTGAGCGGTGCACAAGTGGCCTTGAATGGCTTGGTGAGCGGTGAGGCGTTGAACTATACCGGCGCTACTGCCAACAGCAAAAACGTCGCCGCAGGCAATTTCATTTCGGCGATCACACTGGCCAATGGCCCGAATGGTCTGGCAAGTAACTATGCGCTGCCAACACTCAATGCAGCCAATGCAGTTGCAGCGATTACCGCCAAGGCATTGACGGTGACGGGCACGACGGTTGCCAACAAAACTTATGACGGCTCCAACACCGCAACCTTGAGCAACGGCGCGTTGGTCGGTGTTGTGACGAACGATGTGGTCACACTGGCGCAGGCGGGTACGTTTGCCGACAAGAACGTGGGTACAGCGAAAGTGGTGACGGCGGCTGATAGCTTGGGTGGCACCGACGCTGGCAACTACACCATCACCCAGCCCACCAGCTTGGCCGCTGACATCACCGCCAAGGCATTGACAGTGACGGGCGCGGCCGTTACGGCAAAAACCTATGACGGTACAAATGCGGCGAGCTTCTCGGGCGGCACCTTGAACGGC
>JBBQSS010000051.1:0-14949 GCA_038213665.1 Burkholderiales bacterium
TCGATCGTCAACAGCTTGAGTCCCTCTGAGAGCGGGTCTTGCATCGCCAGAGGCGGCACATTGGCTTGTTCCCATTTGAGTACGTCTGCATGGCCTCGTTTGAGTTGGCCAACCGCGTCGTTGGCCTTTCGCCAGTCTTCCTCTGCGCCGGGCGTGATGGCTTGTGCAGACCATGCCAATGGCATCGCAAAGAGGCCAAATACAATGGTCGGCCACACGGGTTTTAGTTTAAGTTTGAGAGGCATTATTTGACTTCCTTTTGATTTAGATCAAACAACTATTATTGTGCCGGTGTGCAGGTATCAGCCGGATGTCTCGTAAATTACAAATCCGTCATCTTTCAAAAGAGGTGTAGATGGCTTGCTGCTCAAAACACCTGTGCAGGTCACCTCGGCATTGATCTCCTGCATGGACATGGGTGCAATGCTCGCGGTTTCGACCCGCTGGGCAATCGACAACAGTGAATTGGCGGCTTCGCGTTTGCGCAAAGCCTCATTGAGCAAGCGGTCTAGCGCCTGCGGTGCGAGCTGGCCGGCAGCACGTGCGACCTGGGCCGTGGTGTCGGCCAATTCAATCTGAAACGTAGCCATGTTGGCTTCTCCTGGGCGGTGGTTTATTTTGATGCCACGGGCAAGCGCGTGGATGCCCACTTTGGCAAGCTCAATGCAGCTGCCTTGCAGGTGCAATTGGACCGTTTGCGCGGACGTTGAGCGTCAAGAATGCGGGCGGTTTGAAGGGGCGGTTGGTGCGGCGGGTTACTGCACGCCGACTGATACACTTTTTGCTTCCGATTCACTTATCGTCAAGCCCCCTATTGCCCGTATGCCCTCCGTCTTCAACTTCACTTTTGTCCCTTGGTTTCGCTCGGTGGCACCCTACATTCATAAATTTCGCAACCAGACCTTTGTGGTGGGCGTGTGTGGTGAGGCGATTGCCGCCGGCAAATTGCCCAATCTTGCGCAAGACCTTGCCTTAATTCAAAGTATGGGTGTCAAAGTGGTGCTGGTGCACGGCTTTCGCCCGCAAGTCAACGAACAGCTCAAGGCCAAGGGTCACACCCCGCGTTATGCCAGCGGCATTCGCATCACCGATGAGGTGGCACTGGACTGTGCACAAGAAGCCGCTGGCCAATTGCGTTACGAGATCGAGGCCGCCTTCAGCCAGGGGCTGCCGAACACGCCCATGGCGGGGGCTACCGTGCGGGTGATCTCCGGCAACTTCTTAACCGCGCGCCCGGTCGGCATCGTCGATGGTGTGGATTTTCAGCATTCGGGCGTGGTGCGCAAGATTGACACGGCGGGCATCATGCGCTCGCTGGACATGGGCGCGCTGGTGTTGATGTCGCCGTTTGGCTTTTCTCCCACCGGCGAGGCGTTCAACCTGACCATGGAAGAAGTGGCCACCTCGGTCGCCACCGCGCTGCAAGCTGACAAATTGATTTTTGTCACCGAAATCCAGGGCATTCCCACCGATGTGAGTCAGCCCGTCAGCGAAGACAACCCGATTGACACCGAGCTGCCGCTGGCCGCTGCTGAAAAACTGCTGGCCGATTTGCCCAATGCCAACCTCCCGAGCGACAAGGGCTTCTATTTGCAGCATTGCGTCAAGGCCTGCAAGGGTGGCGTGGAGCGCAGCCACATCATTCCGTTTGCAGTGGATGGGTCGATCTTGCTGGAGGTTTATGTGCACGATGGCATTGGCACCATGGTGGTCGATGAAAAGCTGGAAAGCCTGCGCGAAGCCAGTGTGGATGACGTCGGCGGCATTTTGCAGCTGATTGAGCCATTTGAGAAAGACGGCACCCTGGTCAAGCGCAGCCGCACCGAAATAGAGCGTGATGTGGGTCAGTACACCGTGATTGAGCACGACGGCGTGATTTTTGCCTGCGCCGCGCTCTACGCCTACCCCGAGGCGCGCACGGCCGAAATGGCTGCACTGACGGTGTCGCCGCAGGTGCAAAGCCAGGGTGATGGCGAGCGGGTGCTTAAACGCATTGAGCAGCGCGCCAAGGCCGCCGGGCTGGAGAGCATTTTTGTGCTAACCACCCGCACCATGCACTGGTTCATCAAGCGCGGTTTTGTGCAGGTGGACCCCGAATGGCTGCCCGAAGCGCGCAAACGCAAATACAACTGGGACCGAAAAAGCCAGGTGCTGATCAAAAAACTTGGCTGATTCCGGCTTTTTCAGACGTTTTGAGCATGACTCTTGCTCTGAATCACAGGCAAGCCAGCAGGCTTGATTTCATTCATTTCACAGGAAACATTCATGAGTTCTCTTAATTTCATCGGCGGCGAAAAAGGTGGCGTGGGCAAATCAGTGGTGGCGCGGGTGCTGGCCCAGTACTTTATCGACCATGATAAAGCGTTCATCGGCTTTGATACCGACCGCTCGCACACCTCGTTCACCCGCTTTTACGCGGATTACGCCTCGCCGGTACTTGTGGATAGTTTTGAGGGCCTGGACCGCTTGGTGAGTGTGTTTGAGATGGCACCAGAAGGTGAATTTCCGCGTGTGGTGGTTGATTTGGCAGCCCAGACGGCTGCACCGCTGGCGCGCTGGATCAAAGACTCCGACTTATTGCCGCTGCTGGCCGAGATGGGCATCACGGTAAATTTCTGGCATGTGGCTGACGCTGGTAAAGACTCGGTGGACTTGCTCGCGCGCCTGGTAGAAACCTATGGTGCGGGGCCAAACTACGTGATCGTCAAGAACCTGGGCCGTGGCACCGATTTTTCACAGCTGGACAACTCGGAAGCCATGGGAAAAGCGCTTGACTTGGGTGCCAAAGTCATCACTTTAGGCCAGTTGCACGAAGCCAGCATGCGCAAAATTGACCGACAAAACGCCAGTTTTTGGGGCGCCATCCACAACCGATCAGAAGTCGACGCACTGGGACTGCTGGAGCGCCAACGCGTCAAACTCTGGCTGAAACGAAGTTATGAAGCGCTCGAAAGCTTGCCGCTTTGACCTACTCGCTGACAGATTAAGTCAAGCGATGCTGATGTGGTGTATCAGTGCGCTGAGCGCCCGGGAAGCGCGCTGCTTTAAGGCGCTTAACGGCGCTTGGCCCGGCGCCAAACCAGCAACACGGCAAGCACACTGAAAAGTGAGAAGACCACAAACGACCAGTTGGCAATGGAACCCCCCAGAAACGTCCAGTCAATGGCGGAGCAATCGCCACCGCCCTTGAAAATCATGGGGATGGCGCGGTTGAGTGGAAAGTCTTCAACCATGCCGTAAAAATCGCGTCCGCAAGTGGCAACCTCTGGCGGGTACCACTGCAGCCAGCTTTGCCGGGCGGCCACAAAGGCACCAAACACAGCCCCGAGCAACATCACCAACGTACCCAATATTTGTAAGGATTTTGTGCCGCTAGCCGCCGTAATACCTGCGGTGATAGCTACAAAAATAAGAGCATAACGCTGCACGACGCACATCGGGCAGGGGTTGAGCCCCTTGCTGTGCTGCAGGTATAAGCCAAACGCCAGCATCGCCACGCACACCGTACAAACCATGGCCAAGACCCGCCTGGGTGCCTGGTCAAGCACGGTGAACGCCGACCGTGTCATGGCTTATTTGGAAGCTTCGTCAAGCGCTTTGCAAGACGGGGAACACACCGCTTGTGATTTGCCCAATATTTTCTTGGACACCATTTGGGAACGCGCACGATGTTTGCCGCACAAGAAGCACGACATGGTAGCGGCACCAAATGAAGTGGCCGCCGTGAAGGGTGAACCCGACACTTTGGATTTGTAACGTAGGCCGTCGGCCACGATTTTGGTTTTGGTATCTGCTTTTGCCATAGGGGCGGATTTTACTGCAGCGCGCGCGACTCCGGAAAAGCTTGCTAAAGTTCACCCTTTTGTACATTGAGTCAAAGGGTATTTATGGCGCGCACTGTGAATTGCATCAAACTGGGCATTGAGGCTGAAGGGCTTGATTTCCCTCCCTACCCTGGCGACCTGGGCAAACGCCTGTGGGAGAGCGTCAGCAAGCAGGCTTGGGCCGACTGGCTCAAGCACCAAACGATGCTGGTCAACGAAAACCGGCTGAACCTGGCAGACGCCCGTGCGCGTCAATACCTGGCGCGCCAAATGGAAAACCATTTCTTTGGTGGTGGCGCAGATGCCGCGCAAGGCTACGTGCCCCCAAAGGCCTGACGCTGCGTCTTGAGCCCCATCGGGCACCCCTGGCAGCGGCTAGCGGCCTGGCGAATTCTTGACACCGACTTCGGTTCCGGGCAAACGTTTTTATCAACCTGGAACGACTGGCGGCACGATGGCGACCGACCCCAAGTGCTGCACTACGTGGCCTTGTGCGAGCATCCCGTCAGCGCCCAAGATATGTTCAGCCACTGGGCGACCCACCCGGCAATTGCGGCGCTGGCGCAGGAGCTGGGCGCAAAGTGGTTTGGGCTGCTGCCAGGTTTTCACCGTTTTTTACTGGCACGCGGCCAGGTCGTGCTGACGCTGTGTGTGGGCGACACATTGGAGATGTTGCGTGCACAACAGTTTGAAGCGGATGCACTTGAAATTTCCGCATGTCAGGTCATAGCGGCAGACGCTTCCTGGCTTTTGAAAGCTTTGGTGCGCTGCAGCCGCCGGGGTACCGCGCTCACCTTGCATGGCGTTGGCGGGGCAGACGTGGAAGCTTTGCAGACGTTGTTGCAGCAAAGCGGATTCACCATCCAGGCAAACGACGCACATCAGGGCCAACCCGCCACAACCCGGCTCAGTGGTCGATTTAATCCGCCTTGGCTCCTGAAAAACTCCCGGCAAGGTGCAGCGCTGATGGCCTTGCCGATTGAACGCTGTGCCGTCATTGGCGCTGGCCTAGCCGGCGCCAGCGTGGCCGCAGCCCTGGCCCGGCGCGGCTGGCGGGTGACGGTATTGGATCAAGCCGCTGCGCCCGCTGCTGGCGCATCCGGTCTGCCTGTGGGATTGGTGGTGCCCCATGTGTCAAGCGATGACTGTGCGCTGTCACGCCTGTCACGTGCGGGCGTGAGGCTGATGCTGCAACAAGCGCATGAGCTGCTGAAGGTCAACCAGGACTGGGCTCCCAGTGGTGTTCTGGAGCGCCAGGTGGGTGGTATGCCCAAACTCCCCGTGGCATGGCCATCCTCGGGCGAACAGTGGTCTGAAAGCTTCCATGAACTGAACGCTGGGCTGCCTCTGGGTCCGGGTATCTGGCATCGGCAAGGTGCCTGGATTAAGCCAGCAGCCTTGGTAAATGCCTGGCTTGCACTGCCCGGCATCAGGTTTCAGCCCAATGCCGAAGTGGCGAACATGCGCTGTACCAACGGTGTTTGGGAACTGCTAGATGTGACTGGCGCCACGCTTTGCCATGCTGAACGCGTGGTGTTTGCCAATGCCAGCAGCGCCTTTCATTTGCTGCAAAAAATGCAGCATCATGTGACCGAATTATCAGGGCTTGCGCATCAATTACCATCAAGTCATGGCATGCGTGGCCTGCTGAGTTGGCAGCGTCATCAGGCGCCAGTGGATGCCAGTTTTCCGACCTTCCCTGTCAACGGGTCAGGCAGTGTGCTGCCTCGCATACCCGTGGAAGGCGGTCTGGCCTGGTTTATGGGTTCGTCTTACCAGCCCGAGTCTCAGCTTGAGCGCTGCGACCAAGACAACCACCTCAGCAACTTGGCGCACCTTGCGCAATTGCTGCCCCCTTTGGCCCGGCATCTGACACCCGCCTTTGCCGCAGGCGCGCTCCCGACTTGGCGGGGAACGCGTTGCGTCACAGTTGACCGCTTGCCGGCAGTGGGCCCATTGGAAGCCATCGCGCAGCCCAGCCTGTGGCTATGTGCCGGCCTGGGCTCCAGGGGCTTGAGTTTTTCGGTGTTATGCGCCGAGCTGCTGGCCGCCCGATTTGGCGCGGAACCCTTGCCGGTAGAAGTCAAACTGGCGCAATTGCTCAATGCCCGCCGAAAAACGCATTCAACAGAAGTTAAAACGTCAAGGTTTTAACGCCTTGGGCGGTCCCAAGCAAGCACACCTGGGCCTTTTGGTAAGCAAATACGCCCACAGTCACCACGCCTGGCCATTGGCTCACCAAGCCCTCAAAACCCAGCGGATCGGTAATTTGCAAGCCCATCACATCCACAATGTGCTGCCCGTTGTCAGTCACCAGCGGGTTGCCATCGCTCAGGCGTAAGCGCGCCATGCCGCCCATGGCGCGAAACTGCTCGATAACCCGCTGCGTTGCCATCGGGATCACTTCCACCGGCAGCGGAAACTTGCCCAAGGTTTGCACCAACTTGGACTCGTCTGCAATGCAGACAAACTGGCGCGACTGGGCCGCCACGATTTTCTCGCGGGTGAGCGCGGCACCGCCGCCCTTGATCATGTAACCATGGCCATCGATCTCGTCCGCGCCGTCGATGTACACAGCCAGTTCATCCACCTCATTGGAATCAAACACGGTAATACCCAGCGCCTTGAGGCGATCGGTGCTGGCGACAGAGCTTGACACCGCGCCCTTGATCTGGTCTTTCATGCTGACCAGGGCCTCAATGAACTTGTTGACGGTCGAACCCGTGCCCACCCCAACGATTTCACCCGGCACCACGTATTGAAGTGCGGCCTGGCCCACCAGTGTTTTCAGATCGTCTTGGGAAAGCGTGGTCATGGTTCGAACCTTTCAGTGGGCATGGTGGAAAATCACCATAATTTTTTTACTCACGGAATTATCTAATGGCTCTTGTTCCCTACGCACTGACCCGCCCGCTTTTATTTGGCATGGACCCTGAGGCAGCGCATGAGCTGACCCTGAACACCATCGCGCGCACACAACACTCGCTGCTGAATTGGGCCTACCGTGCGCTCCGGGTCAGTGACCCAATTGAGTTGGCCGGTCTGACCTTTCCCAACCGCGTGGGATTGGCTGCAGGGCTGGACAAAAACGCGCGCTGCATCGACGGGCTAGGTGCCATGGGATTTGGCTTTGTGGAAGTGGGTACGGTGACGCCATTAGCCCAAAGTGGCAACCCAAAACCGCGCATGTTTCGTTTGCCAAAAGCGCAAGGGCTGATCAACCGCTTGGGCTTCAACAACGATGGACTGGCGGCGTTTGTGGTCAATGTCACACGTTCCCGCCTCTACCAGCAGCGCCTGGCGCATCCCGATGAACCGCCCGCGTTGTTGCTGGGCTTGAACATTGGCAAAAACGCCGCCACCCCGATTGAGCGCGCCACCGAGGATTACCTGACCTGCCTTGACGGCGTCTACCCGTACGCAGATTACGTCACCGTCAACATCTCCAGCCCCAACACCAAAAATTTGCGAAGCCTGCAAAACGACGAGGCACTGGATGCCTTGCTGAGCGCCATCTCTGAACGGCGTGAGGTATTGGCGCAAAAGCACAGCAAACGCGTGCCCATCTTCCTAAAAATTGCCCCCGATCTGGACGACGCGCAAATCACTGTGATCGCTCAAACCCTCAAGCGATACGGACTCGACAGCCAGGGCAAAGTGAACAACGCCTGGGGCGTGGTCGCAACCAACACCACCCTGAGCCGTGACGCCGTACAGGGCATGGTGCATGCCGACGAGGCAGGCGGGCTGTCTGGCGCTCCGGTACTAGCCATGAGCAATCGGGTGATCGCCAGTTTACGTGCCTCTTTGGGTGCAGGTTTTCCCATCATTGGCGTGGGCGGCATCATGAGCGCACAAGATGCCTTAAACAAGATCAGGGCTGGCGCCAACGTGGTGCAAATCTACAGCGGTTTGATTTATCAGGGCCCTGAACTGGTTTCAGAAACCGCATCTTTAATAAAAAAAACTTTCCAGCCGCTATAGCCATTGCATGTGTTCGCACAAATTAAAAAGGCTGTTCTCCACTGGAGAACAGCCTTGAAAACTTGGTGGGCGGTGCAAGTTTCGAACTTGCGACCCCTGCAGTGTGAATGCAGTGCTCTACCCCTGAGCTAACCGCCCTATTTCCTCTTCAGGAAAGCCTAGAATTATGCCATATATTTTTGGTCAATTGGTCATAGACCCGGGTGCTTGGAAAGTGGTTGATATTGGGCAACCACTTTCCTGATGGGTATTCCGGTCGAGCGTGACCGATGATTCCGCCGTCGTGACCGGCCATTCCGGCGATCGTGACCGGTAGTTGACTACACAGCAGATCACAGCGCAAACCTCATCCACCCGGGCTAGTCTCGCGGGCTCTTTAACCAGGAACCCCGATGCCGACCCAACCAATGAAGATGCGCATGATCAAAGCAGCACTACGCTACAACCTCGAACTCGGTCACTCGCTTGAACGCTGTGCCCGAGCCCTCAACATCTCCAAAGGCGTTGTCGCCAAATACGCGGCTCTGGCCAAAGCAGCAGCCCTTGATTGGGCGCAGATTGTCGCCATGACGGAGGTCGATCTGCAAGCTCGACTTCAGCAGGTCAAACCCAAAGCCAGCCAAAGCGCAGTTCAACTTGCCACCGCGCAGGTGTGTAACGGCAGTAACGGCTTACTGCCGTTACACGTAATCGTTTAGTCCCCCCACGTTTACATCCCCACCAGCGCCCCATGTCGCCCCAACAAGTGTGCCGGAATAGGTGGCAATTCAGGCGCTGGCAGACCCAGTCGGGCAGCATGAATCGCTTTGGCCAGAAAGTCTGTGACGCTGGCATTCCTAAGACGGCAGGTATCAATGATGCTGGCCAGCAGCGGCCTCACGTAGTCGCGCACGACCTCCGGGGAGGCCAGAGCATCGGCCTCGTGGACTTCGCACGCCAGCAGGTCCAGTGCTTGCTGCACCAGTTTCGGGCGGGTGTAGTGCGTCACAAGGCTCATGCGGCCAGCTGCCGCAAAGTACGAACAGGAAGAAATGGGCATAAGGAACTCCAGAAACAAAAAAGCCCCGGTGACGAATCACACGGGGCGGGGGGTTGAAGAATCTGAAAAAGTAAGGTTTCGGGAGGACTAGGCACTGAAGCTGTGTCTGCAGTCCAGGCACTGGTAGTTGTCCAGAATGTTGGTGTCCACCGACTCGCCCAGCGTGGCACCCATGGCGCCGCCGACCGCGCTGCCAAACAGTGCGCCAAAAATAGCACCAGCAACGCCGCCTGCTGCTGCGCCGATCGGGCCTGCGAACATGCCGATGGCCGCTCCGGCTTCGGCACCACCGAGTGCAGCGGCTGCACCGCTGTATGCACCTGCCAAAGCGCCTACGGTACCAGCGGACTTGCGTCCCCAGTTTTTGCTTCCTACGCGATTTGAGCCGCAACCAGGGCAATGGGTGGATGTCGATGTGAGCGTGCTCATTGGAAAGCACCCCCCATGGTCTGCTGCGATATTTGTCTCGCGTTGATCAAAGTTGTACATCAGCTTGGTGATGCGATGGAACAGGCGATAGGTCATGAACATGGTGAAGCCCCTTTTAATGGACGGGCATAAAAAAGCAGCCGCGCACCAGAAACGAGTGTGTTTCCAGCGTGAAGGCTGCACGGGGATCATTCCGACGAAATGACGGAGTGAAAATGTCGGCAAAGGCCGAACTGGGAAAGGCTGGGAGATGGAACTGTCAGGCATAAAGCCCTGAGCGAACTCAGGGCAGTGAAACTATGGAGGTCTCAGGACAGTGATATATGTTTGAAAAAAACTGGGATGGGGCTTGGGACAACAATGCCTGTAGTCCAAACGGCACCGACGAAGTCCGAATCGAATAAATTTTCCCACCCCAAGGGAATTAGACCGATAGGGGTTGAAATCAGACGATTTAGGGCACCGCTAGGGCACGACACTCAAAAAAGAAGAAAGGACTTAGAGCATTTCTGCGCTAAGTCCTTGATTCATATGGTCGGTGTGAAAGGATTCGAACCTTCGACCCCTTGCACCCCATGCAAGTGCGCTACCAGGCTGCGCCACACACCGAAGCTCTAAATTATAGCCTTAGACGAGACAAATTCAGTCTACTGCCACAAGCAAATCACGAATAGCAACGAGTTCCTGACGCACTTGCTGCCACGGATCACTATCCGCAGCCATTAGCTCGAAAAACTCTAAATTCGGAAATTCAAGTGCAACGGAATCACTTGGATCAACAGTCATTGCACGATCGAGCGGTGGCTCACCATTGTGTTTCTGGCCACGCTCGCTCTGCAGGATTTCCTGCATTCTGTTCCTTGCACCGCTGATGGTAAAGCCCTGATCGTAGAGCAAATCGCGAATCCGGCGAATCATCAAAACTTCATGGTGCTGGTAGTAGCGCCGGTTGCCACGGCGCTTTATGGGGCGCAGCTGCGTGAATTCTTGCTCCCAATACCGAAGCACATGTGGCTTGACACCACAAAGATCGCCTACTTCACCAATGGTGAAGTAGCGTTTGGCAGGAATGGAAGGCAGAGAATTCACCATGCAGATCTATGAGGTATGCAATAAAAAATGCAAGATACTCTAAAAAGGTCTGCGTTGTAAAGGTAGCCTACCGGGTTCTTTCAAGCCAACTGATCCGGATCAATGACCACCGGTCTTGTCCGGGACTAAATCTTGAATCTGTTCTTTAAGTTTTTGGCTGGCATGAAAAGTGACCACCCGCCTCGCCTCAATGGGTATTGCCTCGCCGGTTCTCGGATTGCGCCCGGGGCGTGGTGCCTTGGTGCGAATCTGAAAATTGCCAAATCCGGTCACTTTGACATCATTGCCGTCCACCAAACTGGTGGCGATCAGGTTAAAAAAAGCGTCGATCATGTCCTTGGATTCGCGCTTGTTCAAGCCTATCTTTTCAAACAACAAATCAGCCAATTGCGCTTTGGTAAGCGCCGGGGTTTCAAGAGATTCAACTGTGATGTCCATGAGTGCCTTGTTATTGTGCTGAGTCAAGTCAATGGCTTTAAACACGCTGACGCGCGCCAACTTTTTCAACCAAGGTAAAAATAACAGCCGCCACAGTGGTCTCGATCTGTTGCTCAGACAAGGTCCCATTGTCCGAATTCAGCGTCAGGCGCACGGCCATACTTTTCTCGGTGGGTCCGGTTTGAACGCCACTGACCTCTGCAGCCTTGGGGCGATAGATGTCAAACAACACGGCATCGCGCAGGATTCCGCCGCACGGTGCAGTCCAAATTGCTTGCATCAATGCATCGTGCGTGACCTTTTCATCCACCAGCACGGCAATGTCACGTTCAACCGCCTGGAACCGCGGTACCGATTCAAAACGCGGCACTTGACGACGCAACACTGCGTCAAGCTCAAGTTCAAACATCATCGGCGCTTGCGCAAGCTCATACGATTGGCGCCACTTGGGATGCAACTCACCGACAAAGCCCACTGATTCGGTGCCACACCACACAAGGGCACAGCGCCCTGGGTGCATGGCGGGATGCTCGGCGGGCTCAAATGTCAAACGGGCGGGTGCAAACAAAGCTTCCAAATCGCCTTTGACGTCAAAAAAGTCTACGGCACGCTCTTTACAGCCCCACTCAGTTGGGTCGACCGAACCGACGGCCACACCGGCAATGCGCATGGGTTGGTCAAATCCTTGCACCGTGGTGTCGGAACTGACCACCGTGGCGTTGCGCAAAAACACACGACCCACCTCAAAGACACGTACGCGCTGCGCTTTGCGATCCTGGTTGAACTTCAAAACTTGTAGCAATGAGCCCAACAACGACGAGCGCATCACGCTCATTTGGCTTGCAATTGGATTGAGTAACTTGATGGGGCTGGGGTTGCCGGCAAGCTCGTTCTCCCAACGCGCTTCGACAAAACTGAAGTTGATGGTTTCTTGGTAACCCAAGGCCGCCAGAGCATGGCGCACTGCAAACGTGCTGCGCTGACCCTCGGTGCGAACCTTGGCAGTGATCGGCGCTTGTGGCGGCGTGTGCGGCAAGTTGTGGTAGCCGATCATGCGGACCACCTCTTCAATCAAGTCTTCTTCAATTTGCAGATCAAATCTATAGGAAGGCGCCGTCACCTCAATCACGCCGTCGCCCTCGGTCACTGGCAAGCCTAGACTGATGAGCGCTTTGACGCACTGTGCCTGGGTCAACGGCATGCCCAGCACCTTGGCTGCACGCGCCACACGCAAGGACACTTTGCAGGGGGGCGGCATGGCGACTTGCTGGTCGTCAATCGGGCCGCATGCCGTCTCGGGCGTGCCGCAAATCGCAAGGATCAACTGGGTGATGCGCTCAAGGTGTTCTACCGTTGATTCAGGATCAACGCCGCGTTCAAACCGGTGCCCCGCATCGGTGGAGAAATTAAAACGACGTGAACGCCCGGCGATGGCTTTTGGCCACCAGAATGCTGCTTCCACATAAATGTTTTTGGTGTCATCAGACACGGCGGTGGCGTCGCCACCCATGATGCCAGCCAGTGATTCAACATGATCCGCATCGGCAATCACCCCGACCTGCGCATCCACGGTCACGGTGTTGCCGTTGAGCAGCTTGAGTTGCTCTTGGGGTTGACCCCAACGCACATTGAGGCCGCCGTGGATTTGGTCCAGGTCAAAAATGTGCGACGGGCGACCCAGCTCAAACATGACGTAATTGGAAATGTCCACCAGCGCCGTCACACTGCGTTGACCGCAACGGGCCAGCCGATCCACCATCCAACCAGGTGTGGCCGCTTTGGGATTCACACCACGAATCACGCGGCCAGAGAAACGCCCACACAAATCAGGGGCGCTGATCTTGACCGGCAAAACTTCATCAATAACGCACTGGGTCTTAGGAAAAGTCGGTGTCATCAACGGTGCACCGGTAAGCGCTGCCACTTCACGAGCCACACCAAAAACGCTCAGGCAATGCGCCAGGTTGGGGGTGAGCTTGAGCGTCAGCAGGGTGTCATCGAGCAGCAGGTGCTCGCGAATACTCATTCCAATCTGGGCACTTGACGCCAATTCCAGCAGGCCGCCATGGTCATCAGACAGTTTGAGTTCGCGGGCCGAGCAAAGCATGCCAAAACTCTCCACGCCGCGGAGTTTTCCCACATTGATCAGAAAAGGCTTGCCATCCTCGCCCGGTGGCAACTCGGCGCCCACCATGGCACAAGGCACCTTGATGCCAACCCGGGCGTTAGTTGCACCGCACACAATCGTCAGTAACTCGGCCAGGCCTACGTCGACCTGACACACGCGCAAGCGGTCAGCGTTGGGGTGCTGTACAGCTTCTTTGATTTCACCCACCACGATGTGGCTGAATGGCGGCGCCACGGGCTTGAGTTCTTCCACCTCCAGACCGGCCATGGTGAGGGTGTCAGCCAGTTCTGCGGTGCTTAAGGATGGGTTGCAAAATTCACGCAACCAGGATTCAGGAAATTGCATAAGGGATTCTCTACAGGATTCTTCGAAACGATGGGTTTCAACGCACGGGACACGACGGCACGGGTCTTACCAGCGCCAACGGCGTACGCCAATGTCGCGGCAGTGAGCGAGCCACAGGGAGGTTCATCGACTCAGCGAAACTGCGACAGAAAACGGATGTCACCGTCAAAGAACAGGCGCAAGTCGTTTACGCCATAACGCAGCATGGTCAACCGATCCGGCCCCATACCGAAGGCAAAGCCAATGTACCGCTCAGGATCCAGGCCCATGTTGCGAATCACTTTAGGGTGGACCTGCCCGGAGCCCGCGACTTCGAGCCAACGCCCAGCCAGAGGGCCGCTGGGGAACTGAATGTCGATCTCGGCACTGGGCTCAGTGAACGGGAAAAAGCTGGGGCGAAAACGCAGCACCAAGTCGTCATTTTCAAAAAAAGTACGACAAAAATCGGTGAACACAAACTTCAAATCCTTGAAGCTGATGTTCTCACCTACCCACAGGCCTTCACACTGATGAAACATGGGCGAATGGGTGGCATCGCTGTCGACACGGTAGGTACGCCCAGGCGCAATCACACGAATTTCGGGCATGGCACCTGAAAACAGGGTGCCTTCAGTAATTACGCCTTCAACCGCCTGGCTATGCTTCTTGACGTGTTGCACCGCATGACGAATCTGCATCGGGCTGGTGTGGGTGCGCAATAAATTGGGCGCGGTCTCGGAACCACCCTCGACATAAAACGTGTCGTGCATCGAGCGCGCGGGGTGGTCTTCAGGTGTGTTGAGGGCGGTGAAGTTGAACCAGTCGGACTCAATCTCGGGGCCTTGGGCGACGTCAAAACCCATAGATCCAAAAATAGCTTCAATGCGTTCCAGAGTGAGCGACACCGGGTGCAGACCGCCCTGCCCGCGCTGTCGTCCTGGCAGAGTCACATCCAACGCTTCGGCTTGCAGCTGTGCCTGCAGCTCGCGGTCGGCCAGGGCTTGCCTGCGGGCATTGAGTGCGGCCTCAATGGCTTGTTTGGCCTGATTGATGGCTGCGCCTTGTGCCTTTTTTTCATCCACGGGCAAGGCGGCCAAACCCTTCATCATTTCGGTGATGCGCCCCGCCTTGCCTAAAAACAGCGCCTTGCTGTTCTCCAGCTCAGCGGGTGTACCTGCCAGCTCAAAGGCGGCACAGGCTTGGTCGACAACGGTTGTCAAGTCGTTCATAAATACTTTTGAATGCTCAAATCCAAGGAAAAAGGGCTAGTGCCTTTTCAAGCTCTAGCCCTTATCTATATTGCGTGAACAGCTATAAATTTAATAGCTGTCAACCCAACTCAAGCTGCCAGTTTGGCCTTGACTTGTTCCACGATACCAGCAAATGCGGCCATGTCATGGATGGCAATATCGCTCAAAACCTTGCGGTCAATCTCGATACAAGCTTTCTTCAAACCGTTGGCGAATTGGCTGTATGTCATGCCACACTGACGAGCAGCGGCATTGATACGGGCAATCCACAACTGACGGAAGACACGTTTTTTGGTACGGCGGTCACGGTAGGCATATTGCCCAGCCTTCATGACCGCTTCTTTGGCGACCCGGAAGACATTACCGCGACGACCACGGAAACCTTTTGCAAGGGCTAAAACTTTTTTGTGGCGGGCGCGAGCCGTTACACCACGTTTGACG
>JBBQSS010000052.1:0-14872 GCA_038213665.1 Burkholderiales bacterium
TTTGAGCGCGAGTTCTGGTCAGGCAGCAGCCTCAACGACTTGTTTGCCGCCGCCACTCAAAATGCCCGCACGGCGGGGCCGATGGAGCGCATTTTTGCCAGCGGCATGCGCGAGTACCAAAAACTGCGCGAGCGCCACATCACCGATGCCGGCACCCTGATGGACGGTGCCCGCCGCGCCATGCGCGCGAGTTTTCAGCGTGAGATGGATGTGATTGAAACCCACTTGTCGTTCCTCGCCTCGGTCGGCTCAGTGTCACCGTATGTGGGCCTGTTTGGCACGGTGTGGGGCATCATGCACGCGTTCACCGGTTTGGCGGCGCTGCAAACGGTCACGCTGGCCTCGGTCGCCCCAGGCATTGCCGAGGCCTTGGTGGCTACTGCCATCGGCCTGTTTGCCGCCATTCCCGCCGTGGTGGCGTACAACCGGTTTGCCCGCGACATTGACCGCATTGCCATCCGCCTGGAAACCTTCATTGAAGAGTTTTCCAACATCTTGCAACGCAACGTAAGCGCGCAGGCGGCTCCCGGCCGCTGACCCCTCGCTGTTAACCCTCACCGCTGAACCCCAAGGAGCACATCTATGGCAGCTGTAGCAAGTCGCGGACGAGGACGCCGCACCATCAACGAGATCAACATGGTGCCTTTCATTGACGTGATGCTGGTGCTGCTGATCATCTTCATGGTCACTGCGCCTTTGATTGCGCCCAGCATGATTGACCTGCCCAGCGTGGGCAAAGCCGCGCAGCAACCCGACGTGGTGGTGCAAATCATCATTGGCAAAGACGAGGCGCTGCAACTCAAGCTCAAAGACAAGTCATCGAACATCAGCTTGAAAGAAGTGGCCAGCGCCGTCAAACAGGCCCAAAACGGCGCGACCAACAGCGCTGTGGTCATCAGCGCCGACAAGACCGTCAAATACGAAGCTGTGGTCAAAGTCATGGACACTTTGCAGCGCGCCGGCGTGGCGCGGGTTGGCCTGTCGGTGCAACTGGTGCCCTAGTCGTCCGTTTCACCAAACCGCTTACATGAAATCTTTTTGATGAAACGAACTACTAAAAAAATAACGTGAATGCGACGGACACTTTGATTGAACGACCTTTGTCTTTGAGCACCCATGCACGCAACTGCTGACCGCTTTGAATTTGCACCGCCCGACACCCCGGGCTTGCTGCGTGCGCTGGTGCTGGCTGCGCTGGCCCACTTGCTGCTGGTGGCCGCGCTGACCTGGGGTGTGCACTGGAAGAGCGAGGTGGAAATCGTCAGCGCCGAAGCCGAGCTGTGGGCAACCGTGCCGGTGGCCGCTGCGCCCAGGCTGCAAGAGCCGCCGCCTGAACCCGAGGCAGCAGAACCCCCGACTGCGCCCCCAAAACCCCAACCGCCCCAACCGGTAGCCAAGCCAGCCCCCAAACCCACGCCAGCACCCCCCCCTGCCCCGGTGGCGGAGCCCCCCAAGGTCGACATTGCCCTGGAACAGGAAAAGCGCCGCCGCTTAGAACAAAAACAGCTCGACCTTGAAAAACAGCAAACGGAGTTGCGCAAAAAATTGCAGGAAAAACAACAAGAAAAGTCGCAGCTGGCCAAACAACAGCAAGAAAAACTCAAACTGGAAAAACAGCAGGCAGAAAAACTCAAACTCGAGAAGCTCAAAACTGAACAACGCCAGGAAGCCAAGCTCAAGGCGGCAAAGCTTGAGACTGACAAACTCAAGGCCGACAATCTCAAAGCGGAAAACCTGAAAGCTGACAAGCTCAAACAAGCGTTGGCCGACAAAGCCAAACAAGCCCAGGCGCAGAAACAGCTTGAGGCGCAAGCCAAGCAACTGGAAGCCAAGCAACTCGAGGCCCAGCGCCAAAAGAACCTGCAACGCATGGCCGGTTTGGCCGGTGCCAGCGGTAGTGCCACCTCAAGCGGCAGCGCGCTCAAGTCCGCCGGGCCGACTGCCGGCTATGCCGGGCGCATTCGAGCCAAAATCAAACCCAACATCGTCTTCACCGACGACATTGCGGGCGACCCGACAGCTGAAGTCGAGGTGCGCACCGCGCCAGACGGCACCATCGTCTCGCGCAAGCTGCTCAAATCCAGTGGCGACAAAGGCTGGGACGCGGCGGTGCTGAAAGCCATTGACAAAACCGAGGTGCTTCCGCGCGACACCGACGGCCGCGTGCCACCGCTGCTGGAGATCAGCTTTCGGGCCAAAGATTAGCGCCAAACAGCGCGGATGATGCGATACAAGCAGCTATATATTTAATAGCTGCTCGCGCTTATTTCATAAGGACTAGAGGCCAATTAGTCATAAATAATCTCAGCTTTTCCGGGCGCGGCCTGAGCCCACCAGCTGGTCAGTGCGGCATCGCTCGGGTAGAACTTGGCACGCTCGCCCAGTTGTAACTCGGCGCTGGCAGCACCCGCGTCACTGACACATTGAAGCGCCAGCCGCACCCCCAAACCACGCCACACATCGCCCTGTTCAGTGGCTTCCTTTTGCGCCGGAAAGTCCTTCAAGAGCCGTGCCATGTCCAGCTTCAAGCCTTGTGGGCCGGTGCTGGCACTGACCCGCAGGTACTTGCCAAAGCGACAGCGCGCCTGCTCCAGGTTCCAGATTTGCAGCACGGTCAGCTGCATGCCGCCCGAGAAACGGTCCGGCTGCTGCTTGCCCATGACGATGACCAGCTCGTCATCTTTCAGCAAGTCTTTGTGGGCGGTGATGAGTGCCTCGTCGGCGCGCGCCTCGATCACGCCCGTTGTGTCGTCCAGCTTGAACAGCGCCAATTTACCGCGCTGGCCGTTGATGACACGAAAGTCGGTGATGATGCCGGCCAGCAACTGCGGCTCACGGGTGTCGATCAGGTCGGCAATCGGGCGCTTGGCAAAACGGCGCACCTCGGTCACCACCTCATCAAACAAATGGCCTGACAAATAGAAGCCCACGGCGGTTTTTTCATACACCAGGCGCTCTTTCACGCCCCAGGGCGTGGCCTGCACCAAGTCGGGTTCTTGCGTGCTGGAGCCATGGTCGTCGTCGCCACCCATGTCAAACAGGCTGCACTGGTTGGCATTGGCCACGGCCGCTGCGCCAAACTCAAAGGCCAAGTCCACACTGGCGATCAAACTGGCGCGGTTGGGTTCGATCAAATCAAAGGCACCCGCCTTGATCAAAGCCTCGACCGTGCGCTTGTTGATGCGGCCACGGTCCACCCGGGCGCAAAAATCAAACAGGCTCTTGAACGGCCCCACCGTGTCGCCATTCGGCCCGGCGCCGCGTCCCTCACGCGCCGCCACAATGGCTTCAATGGCTTGCTGGCCACTGCCTTTGACAGCACTCAGGCCGTAACGGATCACCTTGTCCGAGATTGGCTCGAAACGGCTCACGCCCCGGTTCACATCCGGCGCCTCAAAGGTCAGGCCCATTTTGATGGCGTCTTCCAACAGCACTTTGAGCTTGTCGGTGTCGTCCATCTCCACCGTCATGTTGGCGCAGAAAAACTCGGCGGTGTAGTGCACCTTGAGCCAGGCAGTGTGGTAGGCCAACAGGGAGTAAGCGGCGGCGTGCGACTTGTTGAAGCCGTAGCCGGCGAACTTTTCCATCAGGTCAAAGACCTCGTCGGCCTTGTCCTGCTGGATGTCGTTCTTCAGCGCGCCGTCGCGGAAAATCTGGCGGTGCCGGGCCATCTCGTCGGCGTCTTTTTTACCCATGGCGCGGCGCAGCATGTCGGCACCCCCCAAGCTGTAACCGCCCAGAATCTGCGCGGTCTGCATCACCTGCTCCTGGTAGACCATGATGCCGTAGGTCTCAGACAGCATGTTGGCCACCAGCGGGTGCGGGTATTCCACCACTTCGCGGCCGTGTTTGCGCGCCACAAAGCTCGGGATCAGGTCCATTGGGCCTGGGCGGTACAAGGCGTTCAGCGCAATCAGGTCTTCCAGGCGCGTCGGTTTGGCGTCCCGCAACATGCCCTGCATGCCGCGCGATTCAAACTGGAAAACGGCCTCGGTCTTGCCGTCCTGAAACAGCTTGTAAGTGGCTTTGTCATCAAGTAGCAGGTTTTCAAAGGCAAAGTTTTCCTGGCCAGGATGGCGTTTGATGATGAATTCGCGGGCGATTTCCAGGATAGTGAGGGTGGCCAGGCCCAAAAAGTCGAACTTGACCAAGCCCACCGCCTCGACGTCGTTCTTGTCGTACTGGCTTACCGCCGAGTCGCTGCCGGGCTGCTGGTACAGCGGGCAAAAGTCGGTGAGCTTGCCCGGCGCAATCAGCACACCACCCGCGTGCATGCCGATGTTGCGCGTCATACCCTCAAGTTTGCGCGCCAGCTCCAGCAGCGTGCGCACATCTTCTTCGCGGGCTTCGCGCTCGGCCAGAATGGGTTCGGCCTCCACCGCGTAAACCAGCTTATCGTCTTTGTTGCGGTCTGCCGGGGGCAGCTGCAAGGTCACGGCCACGCCGGGTTTGTTGGGAATGAGTTTGCTGATGCCGTCGCAAAAGGTGTAGCTCATGTCCAGCACTCGGCCCACGTCGCGAATCGCCGCGCGTGCCGCCATGGTGCCAAAGGTGGCGATCTGGCTGACCGCGTTCTTGCCGTATTTGTCCTTGACGTAGTCAATCACGCGGTCGCGGTTGCCTTGGCAAAAGTCAATGTCAAAGTCGGGCATGGAGACCCGCTCGGGGTTCAGAAAACGCTCAAACAGCAGGTTGTATTGCAGGGGGTCGAGGTCGGTGATCTTCAGCACATACGCCACCAGCGAACCGGCGCCAGAGCCGCGCCCCGGCCCAACCGGGCAACCGTTGTTTTTGGCCCAGTTGATGAAGTCGCCCACAATCAAAAAATAGCCCGGGAAACCCATCTTCAAAATGGTGACCAGCTCGAATTCCAGCCGCTCCAGGTAGCGCGGCATTTCCTTGTCACGCGACACCGGGTCGGGGTACAGGTGCGCCATGCGGTCTTTGAGCCCTTCATGCGAGGCGTAACGAAAGTAGTCGTCTGCCCCCATCACCACACCGTTGACGGGCGGAATCGGAAAATCCGGCAGCTGCGGTTTGCCCAGCACCAGGCTCAAATTGCAGCGTTTGGCAATTTCCGCACTGTTGGCCAGGGCCGAGGGCAGGTCAGCAAACAGCGCCTGCATCTCAGTCGTGGTCTTGAAGTACTGGTCACGCGTGAAGCGGCGCACCCGGCGCGGGTTGGCCAGCAGCTCACCCTCGGCAATGCACACGCGGGCTTCATGCGCCTCAAAGTCTTCAGGCGCCAAAAATTGCACCGGGTGCGTGGCCACCACCGGCAACTGCATGCGCTGCGCCAGTTGCACGGCTGCCGCCACATGGGCCTCATCGTCCGGGCGGTCTGCGCGCTGCAACTCCAGGTAAAACCGGTGCGTGAACACGCCAGCGAGTTGCAGGGCGGCATCCAGCGCTCGCGCCTCATCGCCTTGCAGCAGCGCCCGCCCAACCGGCCCGGCTTGCGCCCCCGAGAGGCAAATCAAGCCGCCGTTGAGCTCGGTCAACCACGCCAAGGTGACGGTGGCCTGGGCTTTGCCGCCGTTTTGCGTCCAGGCCCGCGCCAGCAACTCTGACAAATTCAGATAGCCCTGATGGCTTTGCACCAGCAGCAGCACACGCGACAACTGCCCAATTTCTTTGCCCAGGCCTTCCAGCCAGACCTCGGCGCCAATGAGGGGCTTGACGCCGCGCTTGCGCCCTTCCTTGTAAAACTTGATGGCCCCAAACAGGTTGCTCAGGTCGGTGATCGCCAGCGCGGGCTGGCCGTCAGCTGCCGCCGCTTTGACCGCCTCATCAATGCGGGTGGTGCCATCTATCACGGAAAATTCGGTGTGCAGGCGTAAGTGAACAAACATATGAGTAAAGTATGATAAAAGCACAGCCAACCGCCCCCAAATGGGGAGAAAAGCTGTCACTGGTCAGATTGTAAGAAGACCCCCAAAAAGGCAACATCTTGAAGATTCTCGTGGTGGACGATCATGCGCTGGTGCGCGAAGGCTTGTGCCAGGTGCTCAAAGGGCTTGACCCGATCGAGCCCACCGAGGTGCTGCAAGCGCCCAATTGTGCCCAGGCCTTTGCCTTGGCCCAAGCCCATCCGGACCTTGACCTGGTGCTGCTGGACTACCAGCTGCCAGACATGACCGGGCTGGCCGCCATGGTCATCCTTGGCCAAAGACATCCTGAACTCCCTGTGGTGATCTTGTCTGGCTCGGCCAACCCCAGCATCATGCAGCAAGCGCTGACGCAGGGCGCTGCGGGTTTTGTCACCAAGTCAGGCCTGAGCGCTGAACTGCTTGATGCCTTGCGGCGCGTGCTCAACGGTGAAATTTACCAGCCTAGCCAGTTCGGCGCGTTTCACGACCCAGAGCCCGTCAGCAACGAAGAGCGCCACGCCCCAGCCCCTGTTTTTAGCCCACGCCAGCTTGAAGTGCTGCAGTTGCTGCTTGACGGCGGCACCAACCGCGAGATGAGTGCCAGGCTGTTCATCGGCGAAGAAACCATCAAAACCCATGTGTCGGCCATCATGCGCATCCTGAACGCCAAAACGCGCACACAAGCCGCCACACAAGCCGCCCGCTGGGGTTATCGCAAGTCTTCCTCGCCCTTGACGGACTGACCCGCCACCACCCGCCGCAGCAAATTGCGCAGCTTGGCCGGGCGCACGGGCTTGTGCAACAGGGTCAGGCCAGCGGCATGCGCAGCGGCCATCAGGGTCGCATCGGTGTCACCACTCATCAGGCAAGCCGGCACCGCACTGCGCAACTGGGTGCGCAATTGCCGTACCACCGCAATGCCGTTTTGCCCATCCTGCAAGCGGTAGTCGCTCAAAATCACCGCTGGCTTCACCCCGGCATGAAGCGATTGCAGCGCGTCCGTCAAGCCCTGTGCCTCATGCACCTGCAGGCCCCAGCCACCCAGCAAGCCCACCAAGGCCGACCGCACCAGGGCATCGTCTTCAATCACAAGCACCTCGACCCCGTGCAACGCGTCACTTTGAAGGCGCTCGGCATTCACGGCATCGGGCGCTGATGGCGCAGGGGGCACCGTCGGCAAGGTCAAGCTAAAGCGGGTTCCCACGCCGGGGCGCGATGCCAGTGTCAGCGGGTGACCCAACAAATCGGCCGTGCGCTGCACAATGTTCAAGCCCAGGCCCAAGCCCTTGTTGCGGTCACGCGACGCGTTGTCGACTTGAAAAAACTCCTTGAACACGTCCTGCTGGTGTTCCGCCGCAATGCCAATGCCGCTGTCCCACACCTGGATTTGCACCTGTGCGCCAGCGTTGACCAAGCGGCACGCCACCAGCACCCCACCACGGTTGGTGTAACGCAAGGCGTTGCCCACCAGGTTGAGCAAGATGCGGTACAGCAGGGTGGCATCGGTCATGGCCCACGCGGCACTGTTGCGAATGCGCAACTGCAGACCCTTGTCCTGGGCGGTTTGCGTCAGGTCATGGCGCAACTGCGCCAACAACCCGGCCAATTCGGTCGGACCCGCCCGCACCTGCACGGCCTGCGCGTCCAGTCTTGAAATATCGAGCAGCCCATCGAGCAGGTTTTGCATGGCGCGCACCGAGGCTTCCAGGTTGCCAATCAACTGGCGCGTTTGTTCGTCATGGGGCAACTGGGCCAATCGGGTCACAAACATGCCCAAGGCGTGTGTAGGTTGCCGCAAATCATGGCTTGCCGCCGCCAAAAAGCGCGACTTGGCCTTGGTGGCCTGCTCGGCTTCTTCTTTTTTCTCACGCAACGCTTGTGTGGCGGTGCTGATTTGCTGCTCAAGGTCATCGCGCGCATGGCCCAGGCGCTCGGCCATCTTGCGCAGTTTGTCCTGCAAGCCGCTCAGCGGATCACCCGGCCTGGTGACGTGGTCGGTTGCCGCAGAAAAGTCGCCGCGCCCGATGCGCTCAATCAAGTGCGTGACCCGCAAAATCGGGCGAATCACGCCACGCGCTAGCCCCATTGCCAGCATCACGCCAAACAGGAGCCCGGCCAGACTGATCAAGCCCCCCAGCAGCAGCATGCGTTGCTTGCGGGCATCGACCGACTGGCGCGAAAACTTCACCACCACCTGACCCAGCTGCACCGGCAAGCCATCGGTGCGTGAAGACGTTTCCTCAAACAAACCATCGAGCGCGATGCTGTTGGCAAAAACCGGTTGCGCCAGAATGTCTTGGTTGCGACTGGCGTCAAAGGTCTGGTTTTCCCGGGTGCCGTAAGCCAACGCATGGGCACCAGCGTCATCCCCTGCGCTGGCCAACAGCTGGCCACGGCCATCCACAACCGCCGCCCAGCGCAGGTCAGGTTCACGCAATGCGCCCCGCACCACGGCTTGCAACTGCGTCTGGTTGGCTGAGAACAAGCCATATTCACTGGCCAGCGCCAGCTGGCGCGTGACCGATCGCACGCGCTGCAGGTAAGACTCCTGCATCTCATCAAAGCGCACCGCCAAAAAAACCACCGCCAACAGCACACTCACCATGGCGACAGGCAGCACAGCCGTCAGCAACATACGCAGCCGGATGTCAAGGCACCTCATGGCAAACCCTCCATGCCGCGCAGCGCCAGTCGCAGTGCCTTGCCATCGAGTGACAGGTTCATGGCGTTGGCGACGTGTTCGTTGACACTGACCTCAAAATCATTGGACTCCACCGGTTGCCCAGGCAAAGCCTGGCCGCGCAGGGCTGCCTGCACCAGGGTGGCAGCTTGTCGGCCGAGCTGCTCTGGTGTGGCATGCAGGGCCAACAGCGCCCCGGCGCGCACATAAGCGGGTGAGAACGCCACCACTGGCACCTGCGCCCGAAACGTGGTCAGCAAAATATTCTGGATGCTGTTGCTGTTGAACACCAGCGGGTCAGCCACTGCCAGCAACACGTCGCTGCCCTTGAGCACTTGCGGCAGGTCAGGAAAGACATTGAAACGGCCCTCCAGACCGGCTTCAACCAAGGCCAGCCCGCTGGCTGCCGCCAGGCTGCGCAGAGCCGTTGCGTTAGGCCATGAATCAGGCCCCCACAGCACCCCCACGCGCCGGGCTTGCGGCAAAGCCAGGCGAATCATGGCGAGCTGACGCTTGAGGGGTTGGTCGAGGTAAATCGCCGTGAAGTCAGCCGATGCCTTGCGCCTGCTTTGGCGCAGCACCCGCTCGAAACTGCTGCGGGGAATCAGCGCCGCCAACACCGGTGCCGATGTCTGGCTGGCTGCCAGCGCGGCCGTTGCCTGGGTGCCGAGTGCCACATGGATGCGCGCCTGCTGCACCGGCTGCGCCGACCATTCCGGCACGCTCAAGCGCCGAATGTCATAAGGGGACACGCCGCCCCTGACCAATGCAGAGATCAGCGCCTGCGCGGCGTCCATGTAGGCGGGGCTAACACCGCTGCTGACAATCACCACATTGTCCTGTGCTTGCGCCAGCACAGCCGTCAAGCCCAGAACCAGACCGAGCAGAAGCGAACGCAGACGGCGCATCATCCCCAGCTCAGTTTCTCAGTTTTCCAGACGCAGGGTGACAAATGCGCGGCGTGTGAACTCGTGGTCAATTTCGTAGGCTTTGTACGGCGAGCCCAGGTTTTGCACGGTCACCGCCACTTCCCCCGTGCGCGCACCCCAGCGCAGCGGCCAGCCCAGGCGCACATCGGTGCGTTTAAAAGCCTGTCGGCTGTTTAGACCGGCGGCAGCCAGTACCGCCGTGCCGCTGTCCTGATGGCTCAAGGTGAAGTCCAGTCCGTTGGACAATTTCTGAAAATAAACCAGCGTGCTGGCGCGTTTGGGCGCAGCGAAGGCGGTGGGGTTTCCTCCAGCCACGAACACCGCGCCAATGTCGGTATACGCTTGGTTGAAAATGAATTGGGCCCCCGTCCACGGCCGCCACTTGAACTGGTATTCCCAACCCTGAATGGCAAAGTCTTCGTCGTTGACGTAGTCACGCGGCAAGGTGGCGCTTTTCTGGCGGATGAAGCCGCTGATCTTCTCGCGGTAGGCGCGCACATCCAGACTCGCGCCCCACTGCGGAAAATCGCCCAGGTAACCCAATTCATCGGTCACAAGACGCTCCGGCACCACATTGCCACTGGCAACTATGTGTGGCCTGAGCAAAATACCATTCCAGACATACGTCATATTGGCAGACTTCTCAAAGGTGCCAGGCGGGCGGTAAGACCTGGACACCCCGGCACGCAGGGTGTGCCCCGGCGCCAGGTGCCAGTTGGCCATCAGGCGCGGCGACAAGGTCTCACCGGTCACGCTGCTGTCCTCTGCCATGGCACCGGCATTCACCACCACCGAAGGTTTAACGCGCCATTCCAGGTTGCCAAACAGCCGGACAAAATCGGTCCGGTAATCCGCCTCAGTGGTGTACAGGGCCGCCGACGTCACGTTTTCACTGCGGAATTCACCTCCCCACACCACCCGCGTGGACGGCCCTGCCCGAAACGTGTGCTGCAAAGACAGCGTGTCGCTGCTGGCTTTGCCTGACCCTGAAACGTTGTAGATGTCATTGGCACTTAATGGTCGGCCCAGTAAATAGGCCAATATTTTCTGGGCTTTTGGCTCCAGATTCAACAAAGAGAATGGAAACTCGTCCCGGTAGCTCTCTTGCGCGTGGGACCAGCTTGCGACCAGGTCCGCATCCGGGCTCAAGCTGCGCCGCCAGTCGGCTTGCAAGTAACTGGATTCAAATTGGCTGTTGCGAAAAGGGTCACCAAAGTTATCTGGTATCCCCTTTCCAGAGTCGATCGTGAAGCGTCCCGTGCGCAGTTGCACCTCGTCACCGGCGTGGGTGAAAAAATCCGACCTAAAGTTAAAACGCTTGACCTGATTGTTGCCGTTAGAGCCCGCCAGCCCGTCATCCGATCGCTGATCCAGCGTGATGCGGTAAGTGGCCTTGTCATTGCCCCAACCCAGGCGGGCCTGTGCATCACGCACGCCATTCTGACCCGCCGTGATGGCACCCTGGGCGCCCAATGTTTGGGAGGTGTGGCGCGTCAGGATGTTGACCACACCCAAGAGTGCCCTGGCACCGTAGGCCGCAGAATTGGAGCCGCGCAGCACCTCGATGCGCTCAATGTCTTCCAGCGCCACCGTCTGCAGCCCCGGGCCCACGCTGCCAATGAAGTAAGGTGAATAGACCGATCGACCATCCACCAGCACCTGCATGCGGTTGGAAAAGGCATCAAACGCGCCGTGGTAACTGGCCAGCGGTGCCCCCGAATAAAACGACGCACTGCTTTGGAAACCCGGCACCAGCCGCAGCAGGTCGGCCACGTCGCGCGCGCCGCTGCGACGAATAAAGTCGCGGTCCAGCACGGTCACTGCGCCGGGGGTCTCATCCAGACGCTGCGGCAAACGCGACACCGACAGCACCACCGGCATGTCATCAAGAAACTCCTTTTCAGAGACCTCCTCCGAGGCTTGCGCAGACGCCACATGGGCACAGGCGATGCATGTCAGCAAAAACAACGATCGAGTCATGAAATGGCCGCCAGAAAGAATGGAAATTTCCAACGGCTATTTTGCCTGCGAAAAGCAAGCCCAAAAAACCAGGATCAGCCCTTGAATTTGGCCGTGACCTCAGCCACACGTTTGCCAAACAAGCGCGCGGTTTCCAGGTCACCCGGCAACATCTCGGACGGCGATGAATCTGAGGGCGACTGCGCCATGGCACCGCAAAACGAGCCCACATAGTTGATGTCGTTGCGCTGCGCTGCCTTGCTGTTGGCTGGCATCAGCGCCGTGCCGACCCAAATGCCACCCTGCTGCATGGCCAGGGTGAACAGGTAATGCAGGGTGGAGAGCTTGTCGCCATTCATGGTGGCGCTGTTGGTAAAGCCGGCAAACACCTTGTCTTTCCAGGCCTGACTGAACCAGGGCTTACTTGACGCATCGGCAAATTTCTTGAACTGCCAGCTCACGCTGCCCATGTAGGTGGGGCTGCCCATGATGATGGCATCTGCCTCATTGAGCGTGGCCCAGCCATCGGCAGACACATTGCCATCGACATCAATGGTGACCAGATCGGCGTCGGCACCCTCAGCCACCGATTGCGCCATGCGCAGGGTGTGGCCATAACCTGAATGAAAAACAACGGCGACTTTTGCCATGATGAAAACTCCTCAATAAATATAAAAACAAACCAAAAATAAACCACCTGACCCTCTGTAGGAGCCCAGCCCCTGGGCGAACAGCGCCTTTGGGCTCGGCCACCTTCGCCCAGGGGGCTGGGCTCCTACACGGGACGTGTGCGGGTTAACGTGAAATAACTTTCATGTCCCGAGGGCGGGCATGAGTCCATGAAAGTCAGGCGCACAAATCAAACACCAGCACCTCGGCGCCCTCGCCGTCGGTCAACGTGACCTGGTTCTCGTCTGCCAACAGGGCCGCATCCCCGGTCTGCAGTGCCACGCCATTCACCGACAAAGCGCCGCGCACCAAATACACATAGGCTTTGCGGCCAGCGGCCAAGGGCAGCGTTGCGGTTTGCCCGGCCTCGAACAGCCCCGCATACAGCTGTGCATCGGCATGGATTTTCACCGAACCCTGGGCGCTGTCCGGGGAAGCCACCAAACACAAACGACCCTGTTTGACAGACTCTGGAAAAGTGGTTTGTTCGTAGCTGGGCGTTATGCCGATCACATTGGGTTGAATCCAGATTTGCAGCAGGTGTGTGGTGTCGTTCGGGGCGTGGTTGAACTCGCTGTGCTGCACGCCGGTGCCGGCGCTCATGCGCTGCACGTCACCCGGTGGAATGGCTTTGACGTTGCCCATGCTGTCCTGGTGCGCCAGCGAGCCCGAGAGCACATAGGTGACGATTTCCATGTCGCGGTGGCCGTGCGTGCCAAAACCTTTGGCCGGCGCAATCCAGTCCTCGTTGATCACGCGCAAATTGCCCCAGCCCATGTGCTGTGGGTCGTAATAACCGGCAAACGAAAAACTGTGGCACGACTTGAGCCACCCGTGGTCGGCAAAGCCGCGCTCTTGGGAAGGTCTGAGGGTCAACATACAAGCTCCTGTCCTGACGTTTTTGATGGCCTGAACTTTAGACCCTCGCAGGCACCCGAAGGCATCACGCGTTTGATGGCATCATTCAATCCGTTTGAACAAAAATACGCACATCATGCAAACCGCACGCCATGTCCTGACCCCTGATGCCCTGGCCATGCTGCAAACCATTGCCCGCACCGGCAGTTTTGCCGCCGCTGCCCGTAGCTTGGGCATGGTGCCCAGCGCCCTGACCTACCGGGTGCGGCAAATGGAAGACGCGCTCGATGTGCTGCTGTTTGACCGCAGTTCGCGCCAGGCCAAAGCCACCGAAGCCGGCCATGAGCTGCTGCACGAAGCCACTCGCCTGCTGGAAGACCTGGACGCCGTGGCCAACCGTGTCAAGCGCGTGGCCACCGGCTGGGAGCCGCAGTTCACCCTTGCCATCGACAGCATCATCGCCAAAGCCACGGTGATGGAGCTGTGCGACAGCTTTCTGGCGCAAAACCCACCCACCCGCATCCGCCTGCGCGACGAAACGCTGTCCGGCACGCTGGAAGCCCTGACCAGCGGCCAAGCCGACCTGGCGCTGGGCGTGGCGGACCTGATCCCCACCAGTGCCATTCAGGCCAAGCCACTGGGCGATGTGCGCTTTGTCTACGCCGTCGCGCCTCACCACCCGCTGGCCCACGCGCCTGAGCCCCTCAGCGACGAGGTGATGCGCGCGCACCGCGCCGTGGCCGTGGCCGACACGATCAGCCGCGGCCGTGGCGTGACGATTGGCCTGCTGGGTGGGCAAGACGTGTTCACCGTGGCCACCATGCAAGACAAGCTCGACGCCCATCTGCGCGGCCTGGGCTGCGGCTCGGTGCCCGAATGCATGGCAGGCCCCTTCATTGATTCGGGTCGCCTGGTGGTGAAAACCACGCAACGCCCGGCCCGCTCGGTGCGGGTGAACTACGCCTGGCGCACCACCCACAGTGCCAACAGCGCCACCCAAGGCCGGGCCCTGCAATGGTGGTTGACCCAATTGGAGAGCCCCACCACACGCGCTGCTTTGCTGGAGCGTCACCGAGGCGTGTAAAGTCGGTCACATACACACAGATTTAATTTTTGATTTTTTGGAGAAAACTATGAGCACAGCCCCCCGCGCATCACAACACTTCGCCGTCATCGGCGCAGGCATGGCCGGCATCACCTGTGCACGCACGCTGGTTCAGGCCGGTCACCGCGTCACCGTTTTTGAGAAAAGCCGTGGCCTGGGCGGGCGCATGGCCACCCGGGACAGCGCCTTTGGCACGTTTGACCATGGCGCCCAGTATTTCACCGCCCGCGATCCGCGTTTTTTGGCGGCCCTCGAGACCACGCCTCGCCTGGCCAAGCGCTGGAGCGCCAACACCGTGCAGGTGCTCGATGAGCTGGGCCATTTGATGGGCCCGGCCTTGCCAAATGGCGATGCCCATTGGGTGGGCGTGCCCGGCATGAATTCACTGGTCTCAGGTTGGGCCGAACCCTTGCAGTCGGCCGGCCACATCGAGCTGCAAACCCATGTGATGCAGATTGAAGCTGATGCGCTCAAGCCCAAACAATGGCAACTGCGCACCGAGAGTCTGGACGGTGCGCAGCATGTGTTCTCTGGTTTTGACGGGGTGTTGCTGGCCATGCCAAGTGCGCAAGCGCAAAGCCTGCTGCAAACTTCTGCGCTGGCACAACCGTGGGTGAAACAAATCGACCAGGTCAAGGTGGCGCCCTGCTGGACGCTGATGCTGGCGTTTCCGCAAGCCATGCAGCCTGGCTTGTCCACCCTGGGGCCACAGTGGAGCGCCGCCCGCAGCACGCACCACCGCATTGCCTGGCTGGCGCGCGAGTCCAGCAAACCCGGCCGCGATCCGATTGAGCGCTGGACC
>JBBQSS010000053.1:0-14861 GCA_038213665.1 Burkholderiales bacterium
ATACCCATCTGACTTGTCTTTTTGTCCATCTGCTGCGTTGCAAAAACGGTTGTATAGCTCGCTATACGCCCATTTTTACGCCTTGCAGCTGAACAAAAATCCTGCGTCATCTGGGCATATTTATTCTTGGAAATCACCCAAGTTCGGCCAGCCGCTGCGGGGTGCCGACATCGGTCCACGGCCCAACGTAGAGTTCGGCCGTCACCCTGTGGTGGTCCATGGCATGGCGCAACAGCGTGCCCAGCGGGGCCTTGATGCCCTGCGGGTTGCCCGCCGCAATGTCGCACCAGGGCGGCTCAAACAGTGCGCGGCGGTACAGGCCGATGGTGGAGTAGGTGTAGCGGGGCTGCGTCGCGTCTTTGGGCAGGTTGAGCGCCAACGCCGGGCCGCCAAAAGCGTCAGTGACACCACGTACCGCATCCGCCTGGCCACTGTCACTGTCACTGCCGTTGCCGTTGCCGTTGCCGTTGCCGTTGCCGTTGCCGTCGTCATTCTGATGGGTCTTGGGCTTGGGGCCACTTTGCAGGCCAAAGTCGCCATCCGGGTGATGCGCCGGATTGGGCACCAGCCACAGGTGGGCTAGCATGCCACTGGCGGCAAAGCGGTCTACCGCTTCCCGGGTAAATTCAAAGCCCGGCGTGAACACGTCGCCCGCCAGCACCCAGAACACCTCACCCAGCCGGGGCAAGGCGCGGGCAATGCCGCCGGCCGTCTCCAGCGCGCCGCCAAAGTCGAAACCTTCGTGCGAGTAGGTCAGCGCCAGGCTTGAGGCGTGCTCTTTATTTAATAGCTGCTTGCTAAACAATGACGGGGGCTGCAGGCTAAAAACATCATTAAATGTCTGGGCAATCTGCTCACCCAGCCAGGCGGTGTTGACCAGCACCTGCGGGCAGCCGCCACGCAGCAAGGCTTCCAGATGCCATTGCATCAGGGCTTTGCCCTGCACCCGCAGCAGCGGTTTCGGGCAGGTGTCGGTGAGTGGGCGCATGCGCTCGCCACGGCCAGCGGCGAGCAGCATGGCGGTGGCTGGATAAGTTGCGTGATGTGGATTGAATGGGGCGGGTGTAGACAAGGTGGCGCTCACAACAGTCAGGGTGACTGAAGCATAGCCCAGCGCAGTCGTCCTAGAGCCAGCGCACCGACCCCCGGTAGGCGTGCCAGGTGGCGTGCCCGAGCAGCGGCCCCACCAGCAGCAGCCCCGCCGCCCAGGGCAGCAGCAAAGCCACGGCCACCAGCGCCGTGATCAGCGCACCCCACAGCAACAGCACGCCGGGGTGCGTCACCACCACCTCGATGCTGCCAATGGCGGCGGTGATGGCATCGGTGTCGCGGTCCAGGATCATCGGGATCGACACCACGCTGATGGCAAACACCAGCAGCGCAAACACGCCGCCCACCAGGGTGTAGGCCAGCACAAATTCCCAGTTGTCCGGGTTGAACACCGCTTGCGCGGCACCGATGGAAGACGGCAGGCCGGTGTTGAAAAACACCGCAATGACCACCAGCGATGCGCGTCCCCACAGCAGCTCCAGCACCATCAACACCCCCACCAGCAGCCCCATGCTGCGCAAGTGCGGGCGCCAGCAGGTCAAAGAATTGGCAAAGTCGGCGGGCAAACCCAACTCGCGACGGCGGCTCACCTCATACAAACCCAGCGCCAGAAAAGGCCCCAGCAGCAGGCAGCCCGAGGCCAGCATCATGGTGTATTCGGTACTTGAGCGAAACACCGCGCCCAACAGCAAGGCCATGCACCAGAATGCCACGCCATAAAACAAGCTCACACGGGGGCTGGCGGCGAGGTCGCGCCAGCCCAAGCCCAGCCAACGCAGCGGTGCAGACCAGGTCAGGGCGATCACTTCCTTGAGCGGCGCCTCGGAGGGCGGCGGCACATAAAGAGGCGGCGGAACTTCGTCTTGAAAATTGCTCATTCGTGCAGCTTAGCGATTCTGGCCGGATTCGGCTAGTGAGGAAAACACCAGTCCAGCTGATGTTTGACAAGGCGTGTTTGAGCCACAGTCGGCCTTGCCACACGCTGCCAAGCCCCAGGTGTCACCCGGTATGATTCCGTCACCCCCACCGACCGGAGCACGTTATGGCACTGATGGACTTCATCCGAAAACAATTCATTGACATCATCGAGCAGACCGAAACCTTCGATGGCACGCTGGCGTGGCGTTTCCCGATGGCGGACATGGAAATCCAGAACGGCGCGCAACTGGTGGTGCGCGAGTCGCAAATGGCGCTGTTTGTCAACGAGGGCAAGGCCGCCGATGTGTTTGGCCCCGGCACCCACAAGCTCAGCACCAAAACCCTGCCGGTGCTGACCTACCTGAGGCACTGGGACAAGCTGTTTGAGTCGCCGTTCAAGAGTGATGTGTACTTTTTCAGCACACGCCAGCAAGTTGATCAAAAGTGGGGCACATCGCAGCCCATCACCATTCGCGACAAAGACTTTGGCGCAGTGCGCCTGCGTGCCTTTGGCAACTACAGCTTTCGGGTGGCCGACCCCCAACGGTTCCACACCGAAATCTCAGGCACACGCGGCGACTATGGCGTAGATGACCTGGACGGCCAGTTGCGTGGCCTGGTGCTGCAAAACATCAGCCACGCCGTGGCCAGCAGCGGCATTGCCTTTCTGGACCTGGCCGCCAACCAGCTGATGTTTGCGCAGGCGCTCACCCACCAACTGGCGCCCGAATTCTCCAAGCTCGGCCTGAAGCTCGAAGGCATGACGGTGCAAAACGTCTCGCTGCCCGAAGAGCTGCAAAAAATCCTCGACCAGAAAATCGGCATGGGCATGGTGGGCAACGACATGGCCAAGTTCATGCAGTACCAGACGGCGCAGGCGATCCCGAAATTTGCCGAGGGCGGCGGTGCCAGCGGTGGCAGCGGCATTGCCGGGGATGCCATGGGCCTGGGTGCGGGCGTGGCGCTGGGGCAGGTGCTGGCGCAGAACCTGGCGGCTGGCTTGCAGCCGGTGCCGGTTGCTGCCGCGCCGACTCAGGCCGCGGGCATGAAGCCTGAAGAGGTCATGGCCACGCTGGAGAAACTGGCAGAGCTCAAGGGCAAGGGGATACTGACTCAGGCAGAGTTTGATGCGAAAAAGGCTGAGCTTTTGAAAAAATTGGTATAGGTTTTGGGCGGGTTTTGCACCGTGCCGCCGGCATTTTCAAGCGCATCTTTCGCCCTCAAACAAGAGCCACCGGCCAGGCGCGTTGTACCTCTTCAAAAAAAGACGCAGCCAAATACGGCTGCTGGCACCCCCGGCTGCGGCGATTCACGGCTGAGGTCGGCTCACACGCCCCACACCACATCCTTGCCCGCCTGCGCGCTGGTCTTGAGCAAATCGATGAAGGGGGCGGCGCGTTGGCGCAGCATGATGCTGTCGCCCTCGACTTCAATTTGAAGGCCGGGGTTGGCACGGCGGCGGGTTTCAACTTCCTCATGCTCCGCAATGGCCGCCTGCAGCGCGTCAATAGCGGCTGGAATCTGGGCCACGGTGACGATGCCCTGCACTGCGGGCTCTTTGCCAATGATGATGAGCATTTGCTCCCCGTTGGCTTGCAACATGATGACATCTGCGGCAGCCTGGGATTTGAATTTATAGATCATGATGGACACTCCGAAAGTTAATGTGTATGGGGTTAGAACTGGCCTTTTGCAGACAGGCTAGTCCAGTTTAAGGGGCTCTTGGATGATATTTATCAGCACAGTCAAACAAAACCAGTGACACGGTCGCCCTGACAGTCCTGCAGCTCTGTGCGATTGAGTCCATCGCCTGCTGGCCTTGGCGTTTGGTGTGGCTATGTACGCTGGACCACAGACGCCCCCAGCTAATGTCCTTAGCCTAAACACCATGTCAAAACCTGGGCTTAGGTGATTTCCAAGAATGAATATGCCCAGATGACGTAGGATTTTTGTTCAGCTGCAAGGCGTAAAAATGGGCGTATAGCGAGCTATACAACCGTTTTTGCAACGCAGCAGATGGACAAAAAGACAAGTCAGATGGGTATATTTTTCGCAGGAAATCACCTAAGCCCTCAACAAGCTTGATACAGGCCCTTGCCAAGTCTTGGCAAGGGCTTTTTTGCTTTGTTTTCATCCCCTTCCTTGGCACGATTTTTTTGGTTTTCCCCATGCTCACACTTACCCTGGCCGACTTTTCTCTTGAACACTTTATGGCGTATTACTGGCAGCAGCGCCCAGTGGTGATTCGCCAGGGGTTCGCGCATTTTGAAGACCTGATCAGCCCCAATGACCTCGCTGGCCTGGCCATGGAAGAGGCCGTGGAGTCGCGCCTGGTGTATAAAAAAGACGAGCAGTGGCAGGCCGAAAGCGGCCCGTTTGAGTCTTACAAGCGTTTTGGAAAAACCGGCTGGACGCTGATTGTGCAGGCCGTCAACCACTACTCGCCCGAGGTGGCCGAGCTGGTCAAACCCTTTGCCTTCATCCCAAAGTGGCGCCTGGATGACGTGATGATCAGCTACGCCACGCCCGGCGGCGGTGTCGGGCCGCACATTGATTTGTACGACGTGTTCATCTGCCAGGGCTCCGGCAAGCGCCAATGGCGCGTCGGCGACAAGGGCAACCACAAGCAATTTGCTGCCCACGCTGCGCTGCTTCACACCGAACCGTTTCAGGCCATCATTGACGTTGAACTGCTGCCCGGCGACATTTTGTACATTCCGCCCGGTTTTCCGCACGACGGTGTCACGCTGGAAGAGTCCATGAGTTATTCGGTGGGGTTTCGGGCCAAATCAGGCTGCGACATGCTCAGTGGCCTGGCCGATTACGTGATCGACAAAGAGCTGGGCAAAACCCTGCTGGCCGACCCCAAACGCCCGATTGCCCACCATCAGGGCCAGATTGATGCCAGCGACTTCACCCTGATCCGGGCCAATCTGCAAACCCTGCTCGACAACGACACGCTGATGGCGGACTTTGCCGGCAGCTACTTCTCCAAAACCAAATGCACGCTGGATTTGCAGGTGCTTGATGAACCGCTGGAAACCTCTGATCTGGTCGAGATGCTGCAACAGCAGCCGCTGCTCCGCACTGGCGGCCTGCGTTGTTTTTACCTGGATGCCACGGTGGTGCAGGGCGTGTGCTATGTCGACGGCGAGCGTTGTGAATTTGGCTCAGGCCTGCAGCAGACCGTCATTGCCCTGTGTGACCACGACGAACTGCGCGTTGACATGCTTGACACCGCCCTGCACCACGCTGAATTCATGCGCCAACTCACCGAATGGGTGAACGCCGGATTTTGGTATTTCAACGATTGATTTATTTTCGGGCGCGGCCACCGCAACCCACCGCCGCCACGCTGCCCGAGTGACAACAGGCCAAAACCCTCGCTGCCACGTTTTGGCAGGCGGCGGCAGACGGTGCGCGGGTGTCTGCGGGGCTTCGTGCCATTGCGGCCAAAAATTTATGACAAAACAGGCTGTAGCCCTTAAAGAATAAGCGCTGAGTGCTATCTAACTTGAAGCCTGAGTGCTGGGTCAAAAAACAGCACACAGGCCCCGCAGGCTTACGATGCTTGCTGAATGCCGGCCAACACCCAGCCACTGCTGTCCTGGCGTGATTTCATCAGGTGCCAGACCTCGTCAAACGACTCGTCTGGCGCACCACTGTCATCCCGAATGGCCCCGGTGAAGCGCACACTGACCAAGTAGCGGGCGGCATCTTCGTCTACGTCCATCACCTGCGCATGGATGCTGACCACGTCATTCTTTTGTGCAACGGTGCCGCGCTCGGCCATTTCCAGCTTCAGCTCGGCAAACATCTCAGGCGTGGTGAACTGACGGATGTCGTCCAGATTGCCCGCATCATTGGCAGCCTGCAGCCGAATGAAGTTGACCTTGGCATTGCGCTCAAAGCCTGCCACATCGAAGTCGGCTGGAATCCGGCTGGCGCTGGCCACCCCTGCACCAATGCCTGAACCGATGCCCGACCCAAGGGCGCTGTTGCCTGCTGTGGGCATCGTCACTTTGTAGGCGGGGGTCTGCTGTTCAGCATGGCTGGTGTCGGGTGCCGTGCCGGTGCTTGCATGCGCATATTGCAAGCCTCCTGGTCCTGACGCCGCGACCTGCTTTGCCGCAGCGCGCTTGCGCATGAAGAAGCCAATCGCCACCATGACGGCGGCGGCCATCAAGCCAAACATGAGCATGCTGGCCAACTCTTCACCAAAGCCCAGGTGGGATGCCAAGGCCGCCAAACCCAAGCCTGCCGCAAGCCCGGCCACGGGTCCCATCCATGAACGCGAAGGTGCTGCGGCGCCGGCAGCGGGTGTGCCTGCGCCTGCGGCTGACTGGGTTGGCGCGGCGGGTGCCTTGTCCGGCGTCGCCTGGCGTTGGGTGCCCAGGGACTTGCCAGAGCCCATGCGCTTGGCGGCCTCGGCATCCATGGCCACGGTGGAAAGGCCCAGGGTGAACACCACGGCCAGCATGGCAAATAATCGTTTCATGTGAATCTCCTGTAGTAATGAAAGAATGGGCGAAGGCTAACGCGCCAAACTCCATTTAAAAAGCACCATTTGTCTGATGAAAACTTCGTAAAAACGAGAATGTCAAGCGTCAATTCAGCGGGTGGGCGCTTGCCTCAGGCTTGGTGGCTTTGGGTCGACTGACAAAACCACCCGGCAAATGGGTGGGTGTGATCCAACCCAAAACCACGGACAGCAGCTTCAACGCCACCATGAGCCAAAAATCAGTTTTCCTCGTGCAAGCCCCATGAGCAATTTACGTGCTTCGTCCAGGAGAAGTACCGATGACGCCACCGCAATGGCCAACAGCCAGTCATCCGATTTCAAATCAACAGTATCGAAGATGGACTGTGCCGCAACCCAGTGGACGGCCAGCACCTGCATTCCCAAGACGGCACCCAAAGCCAGCCAGAGCTTGCCGTTGCTGAAAAAATTCTTGTTGAAAACGGTGCTGTGTTCCGAGCGGGCGTTGAAGACATTAAAGAACTGGAACAGCACGAAGGTCGTGAAAGCCAGCGTCAAGGCATAAGACTGCCCATGACGGGCGAGGCCGTACTGGAACATGAAGAGGGTTCCGACCATCATGGTCAGGCCATAGAGCACCAAGCGCAGCAGGCGCCCCATGTCCAGAATCTGCGCCCGCTGCGCGCGGGGCTTGTCGCCCATGATGCCGGGACGAGCGGGCTCGATGCCCAGCGTCATGGCGGGCGGTCCGTCCATGATGATGTTGATCCACAGCAGATGAATGGCGGTGAACGGCGCAGGCCAGCCCAGCAGCGTGGCGGCGAGCACGGTCAAAATCGCGGCGATGTTGGTGGACAACTGAAAGCGGACGAACTTGACGATGTTGTCGTACACCACGCGCCCCTCTTTGACGGCGCGCACGATGGTGGCGAAATTGTCATCGGTCAGGACCAGCGTGGCGGCTTCCCGGGTCACTGCAGTGCCGGTGATGCCCATGGCCACCCCGATGTCGGCCGCCTTCAAGGCCGGGGCGTCGTTGACGCCATCGCCCGTCATGGCGACCACGTGGCCCAGCGCTTTCAGCGCACGAACAATGCGCACCTTGTGGGTGGGCGAAACCCGGGCGAAGACGGCCGTGTCGTTCACGCACGCCGCCAAAGCGGCGTCGTCCAGCGCGTCGAGTTCCGCACCGCTGATCACTTCGCCATGAAGCCCAAGCTCACGGGCGATGGCGCCAGCGGTTGCCTTGTGGTCGCCCGTAATCATCTTGACCTGGATGCCCGCCCTAACACACAAGGCAATCGCCGTCTTGGCCTCGGCGCGTGGCGGGTCCATCAAACCGGCGAGCCCGAGGAAGGTCAATTCGTCAGCCCACACCATCAGGTCACACGCCGGGTCAAAGTCGCGGGCGGGAATGATGCGGCGAGCCACAGCCAGAACCCGTAAGGCTTGATCAGCCATGGCCAGATTTTCTTGCTCGATACGCAAGCGGGTCGTGCTGTCGATGGGCTGCTCGCCGCGCGTGGCGAGATAACGGGCGGCACGCCCCAGCAACACGTCCGGTGCCCCCTTGATGAACATCTCCACCACGTCACCCGCAGAGTGAAAGGTGGCCATGAATTTGTGGGCCGAATCGAAGGGGATTTCGGCAATACGCGGGCGCTGTGCCTGTTCCGTTTCGGGATCGACGCCACCTTTTTGCGCCAGCACCCACAACGCACCTTCGGTTGGGTCACCAATCAGCTGCCCGTCGTTCACACGGGAATCCGTGCATAAGGCCATGGGCAACAGGTAGGGGCGCAAATCGGTATCGGCTGCGGCCTCTATGCGGCCGTCCGTGCGGTAACCCTCGCCACTGACCGTGACACGCTGGTCAGCAAACCAGCCAGCGCGTGCCGTCATTTGATTCAAGGTCAGGGTGCCCGTCTTGTCCGAACAAATCACCGTGGTTGAGCCCAGCGTCTCGACGGCGGACAGTTTCTTGAGGACGGCGCGATTCTTCGCCATGCGCCACATGCCGATCGCCAAGGTCACCGTCACCACGGCCGGCAGCCCCTCTGGAATCGCGGCAACGGCCAGCGCAACGGCGGTCATTGCAGCTTCGGTCCATGGCAGACCACGCACGAAATCGATCAGGAAAATAACGCTGACGACGGCACCGGCAATCGCGGCCAGTTTTTTGCCCAGCGTATCCAATTGCCGCTGCAAGGGTGTTTCTGCGTCGTCGGCACTGGCAATCATCCCGGCCAGTTTGCCCATCTCGGTGCGCATGCCGGTCTCGGTCACCAGCAATTCAGCGCGGCCACGGGTCAGCACCGTATTCATGAACAAGAGATTGAGGCGGTCACCCAGCGGCAGGTCCACAGCGTCAAGTGCGCCGGTATGCTTGCCCACAGCTTGGGATTCACCGGTTA
Source organism: Burkholderiales bacterium (assembly GCA_038213665.1). Taxonomy (GTDB): domain Bacteria; phylum Pseudomonadota; class Gammaproteobacteria; order Burkholderiales; family Burkholderiaceae_C; genus Rhodoferax. The sequence goes on from JBBQSS010000053.1 coordinate 8,863, forward strand.
ACGCCGCTTCTTCAGCCTCCAGGTTGTGGGCCACCAGCAGGCGACCATCGGCTGGCACCCGGTCGCCGGCTTCGAGCAAGACGATATCGCCTGGCACCAACTGGCTGGCGTCCACCTCGGTCACCTGAGCGTTGCGGCGCACACGCGCGTGCGCGGCCAGCATGTCCTTGAGCGCCGCCAGGGTGCGTTCTGCCCGGTACTCCTGCCAGAAACCGAGGCCAGCATTGAGGATCACGACGATGAGAATAACGGCCGCATCCTTCAAGTCCCCGATGGCCCAGGCCAGTCCGGCGGCAAACAGCAGCACGATGACCAGAAAATTCTTGAATTGATCAACAAATTTGAGCCAGAGCGGACGCGGCACCGCGTCGTCCAATTTATTCTCACCGTAGGTCGCCAAGCGTTGATTGACGTGAGATGTCGTCAAGCCCTCGAGCGGACGTGTGTCTAGTGCTTGCGCCGCATCACGGCCAGAAAGAGCGTGCCAAGGGGGGCGTTCAGTGTTCATGAGTTGAAAGATTCCAGGTATTGACCAGGTGGAGGGCAAGCAGACCGATGAAGTCACCCCTGCGTGACAGTTGCCAGCCGACACTGCCCATCATGCCAAGGCCACAGGGCAGACTGGCACCCAAGGCGCATGATGCCCCCCTGACCTTTAGGTGTAACGCCCCGTTTTTTGTTGCTAAAGCGCCGGTTGCAACAAGCGCTGCACCAGCGGGTGGCTCACTTTCTTTTCAGCACCAATCGCAAAAAAGTGCTCAGTCACCCCTTCGCAGGGGCCCAAACGCTGCACGGCGTAATGGGCCAGCAGGTCGTCATGCGCCCACTCAGCCGCCGGGAACACACCCATGCCGCTGGCACCAAAGGTATTGAGCAACGCACTGTCCTCAAATTCGCCCACCACACGCGGGCAAACAGCGCATTGTTCAAACCAGTGGTCCAGGCGGGCCCGCACGGCGGTGTGTGCGGTGGGCAGCAGCAGAGGCACATCGCCCAGGCTTTGCGGAAAGTTTTTGCTGGCAGCTTGCACCATAGCGGCGGTGCCGTACCAGGCCATGGTGGACGACCCCATGGCATGGCTATAGAGCTTGATATTGGGGTTGGCGGGCGCGGGGCGGTCTGACAGCACCACGTCCAGCCGGTGCAGTGCCAGGTCGCCCAGCAAGTCGTCAAACTCACCCTCTTGACACAACAGGCGCAAATTCGGCTCAGGAATCACCGGTTGCAACAGGCGGCGCACCACCAGCTTGGGCAACGCATCACAAATACCCACAGCCAGGCGAATGGTCGGGGTGCTGGCGGCATCACGCACCCGCGCCGGCAAGTTCTCACCCAGCTGAAAAATCTGGTCAGCCTGCTGCATGGCGGCGTGTCCCGCATCGGTCAGCACCAGCCCGCGCCCGGCCGGTTTTAGCAGCGCAAAACCTAGCGAACGCTCCAGTTCTCGCACTTGTGCGCTGACCGTTTGCACCGCCATGTCCAGCTTTTCTGCTGCCCGCGAGATGCCGCCCTCTTTGGCCACGACCCAAAAGTAATACAGGTGTTTGTAATTGAAAGGCGCGCTCATGGTCAGTTTTTTAAGGACTTTAGATGAGAAATTATCTGCTTTTTAAGAATTGATTTGCGCTGGTGGTTAACCCGCCGCCGCTGTCGCCATGCGCAGTCGGCGCGCTGCGTCCTCGGCCCGCGCATCGTCAATCTCGCGCAGCACGGCTTGCATGTCGACACTGGCTTGGGCGCGCTCGAAATGGCCACTCAGCGGCGTCTCAACGCTCAGCAGCCCGGCCTGGTACAGGTGCCACATCTCCGGGCCGTATTGGGTGGCGAGCAGCGCGGGGGCAAACTGACCAAAGAAGTCGCGCAGGTTGGCCACGTCGCGCAGCAGCATGCGCTGGGCGTGGTTGTTGCCCGCTGCATCCACCGCCTGGGGCAGGTCGATGATGACCGGCTCGTCGATGCCAGCGGCACCGTCTGCACCCGGCGTGTGCGCCAGCAAGATGTTGAATTCGGACAAATCCCCGTGCACCACACCGGCACACAGCATGCGCACCACCTCTTGGATCAGCGTGGCGTGGTGTTGCAGCGCCTGCTCAAGCGTGAAGGCGACGTCGTTCAGGCGCGGGGCGGCGTCGCCTTGCGCATCAGTCACCAGCTCCATCAGCAGCACACCGTCGCAAAAGTTGTAGGGCTTGGGCACCCGCACGCCGGCGGCTGCCAGGCGGTAGAGCGCGTCCACCTCGGCGCTTTGCCAGGCGGCTTCTTGCTCTTGGCGGCCAAATTTGCTGCCTTTGGCCATGGCGCGGGCCGAGCGCGAATTCTTCACCTTGCGGTTTTCGGTGTAGTCCACCGCCTGGCGAAAACTGCGGTGGGTGGCCTCTTTGTAAATCTTGGCGCAGCGCGTGTCGTCACCACAACGCACCACAAACACCATGGCCTCCTTGCCACTCATCAGCTGGCGCACCACGCTGTCGATCAGGCCCTCTTCGATCAGGGATTGCAGTCGGATGGGTGCTTTCATTCGGGCTCTGTGTGTTTAAGGTGGGAGCCAGATTGTCGCGCCCCGGCCATCCCACGCCGCAGAAAAGGCCTTGCCTCTAGACTCTGCACCTGACTTGCTCGCTGCCCACTGCTTTTTATCCTTAACCTGCCCGCGTGCAGGAACCAAGCCCTGAACACTTCCTACGGCACTGTCACGTGTCGGCAGCCGGGTGGCTGTCGAGCGCCCGATGGATCAGGCCCTTCATCTGTTCCTGCGCAATCACATGGCCCATGGCGGCAGCCTTTGCAATCCACATCATGCCCAAGTTGTCGTCCTCTTCTACGCCTGCACCGCTGGTGTAACAGCGGCCAAGCCCGTGCATTGCATCCGCATGGCCTTGCCCTGCGGCGAGCTGAAACCAATAAAAAGCCGCTTGATGCTTGCCTGCAGCCGAAAAAAGCTGCCCAATGTCGCCTTGCGCCTCTGCATGGCCCTGGTCAGCCTGCAAAACAACGTGTTGATCTTCAGGCGCCATAGGCACGCACATGTGCGGCGCCACCTCTGACCACAACAGCATGGCGCGGCCACGCGCGTCATCGGCAACCCGCGTGAAGTCGCCTTTGGCGATGCGCCGCCACCAGGTACTTTTACTCAGGTCAGACAGGGCGCATGCCGTGTCAAGGCTGATGACGGCTGGGGTTGCGTGGGCGGCATTCATGTTTTGATCATAAAACAAGCCGATCTCGCTGGATTGATAGGTGGGGCGCGCCGGATTGAGCCGGTGACACAGCAAAACACTGTGCCGCTTGGGCCTGCGACACAGTGTTTTGCTGTGTCATTTGAGCCCAAAACTGGCTTGACACCGTGAAAACAGGGGAAATTGGTGAAAAAAGTGGCAGATTGCTGCTCATTTGAGCTTTCTCAAGACTTGGCATAGAAGCTGCTGATTAGTCAATGTTCTCGTTGTTGTTTTTCTTAACTTTTGGAGCTAATCATGAAGCGTTCTATGCAAAAGGGTTTTACCCTGATCGAGTTGATGATCGTGGTTGCGATCATTGGCATTTTGGCTGCGGTGGCGTTGCCGGCTTATCAGGATTACACGGTTAAGGCAAAAATAGCTGAAGCGGTTACGATTAGTTCAACATCCCGAGCTGCAATCGCGTTGGCCTTTAATGAGGGTACGTTGGGTGCGTCGACTGATAACTCTAATCTTGGTCTGGCTGCAGCAACCGCCATCACAGGTAAGTACATCACATCTGTGACAGCTGCAGGAATTGATGCAACCTCGGGGAAGATTACTGTAATTATGAAAGGCACTGGCAATTCATTAGTTGATGGTGGAAGTATTATCTATACCGCCACTTGTGTTGCAGGAGCCCAATGTACTTGGGTGCCTACCGCCGGCGGCACCTTTCCAGCAAAGTTCTTGCCTAAATCCTGATGATTTTTCAAATGAAAAAAGGGTCGCTTCGCGACCCTTTTTTGTTTACGCCAACTATTCGAGTATTGATTTTTTTATTTATACTTATTAGTTATTTACAACCTTTTCATGGATTTCCCTGGGCAGGAGCAATTTCGAATGGCTTATTTTTACTAGTTGGATTACTAATAATTTTATTCGCGCTGTTAACCAATGGTGAGAAAAAAATACATCTGTCACTGATTGCCATTTTTACGATTATTTTATTAATATTGCACTCTGTTTGGTTTTCTGTCACAACGACAAATCGTGGCATTGCACCTTACGTATTGGTACTCTCAGTCGCATTCACTTGTTATAAACTTTGCCGAGACAGGCAAGATTTATTTTTAACGTTATTGTGGGGCATCGCCATATCTTCCGTATTAACTGCCATCCTCGGAGGAGGTCAATGGTTTGGGCTTTGGGATTCTTTTGCAAGTCGAGAGTTGTGGATTGTTGATACGTTACCTGGCTCAGTCTTAGCAGGAAACTTGAACCAACCGAATAATACAGGCTCACTATTAGTATGGGGTTTGGCAAGTATTGTTGTTCTTGAGGCACGCATCAGTATAAATAAAGTCCCGGAAATCTTTATACAACCAATTGCTGCTCTTGTAACTACATGCATGATTGTTGTTGGATTAGCGACGGCACTAACTCATTCGCGGACAGCCTCACTGGAAATGATCACCTTGATTGCGTTGGTCTACTTTTATAGACGTCAATGTGGCAAACGGGCGTTGGTATTGATTTTTTTATCATTTGTTGTGCATTTCTTAGTTGTACTTTTTTTGCCTCTTATCAAGAATGCATTGTTTGACATCTCATCTACCGGACTATTTAACGGTAAAACGATGATGGATGGCGTGCGTGCTTACGCTTACGAGACTTTTATTAAGTCATTGCTTCTTCAGCCTTTGCTTGGGTATGGCATTGGCGGCATCACTCATGCTTTTTTGTCTGCTGCACCTTTAGATCGTGGTTTTGGCATGTATTTTGGCCATACCCATAATGCCTTTCTCGATTTACTGGTTTGCTTTGGTTTGCCATTGGGCGGTTTACTTATCTATCAGTTAAGCAAATTCTTGATTTTCTCTGCAAAAAAAGTTGAGTCGTTGAATGAGATTACTGCCTTAGCAATGATTTCAACGTTTCTCGTCCATGCGATGCTGGAGTTGCCGCAGCACTATGCATACTTCTTGATTCCACTGGGAATGCTATGCTCCCAGTTACCAATCTTGGTATCATACCCATCTATAAATATTGGAAAGAATTGGTTTATATTAATATTAATAAGTTTAGTGATGCTTTTCTATTTATTGGCTGAAGAGTATTTACGACTTGAACAAGATATTAGAACAGCGCGTCTTCAGTTGGCCGTTACTGGCCGCACAGACTCACCCACTGACCAAAAAGCCTATCTTCTCCCCGAGTTAAAGGGATTTGATGCCATGATAAGAACCCCAGTGGATGCATCAATGAGCGCGTCTGAGCTTTATTTGCTTAACTCAACTATTCAACAGTTTCCAACGCGGTCTTTTTTTAGTAAATACTCATTGGCACTCGAGTTAAACGGCCATACCGAAGAGGCAAAAAAGTGGCGTCAATTAGCTTGCGCAATATACCCCATTAGACCTTGCCCGGAAACATCCATTTCGGCAACCGTCAATTAATCAATTGAGGATTATTAGGCAAGGTAATTAGGGTCAGATTCCAATTAAATTCCCTGATCGCGGCCATATCGAATCTACAGGTAAAAATATAGAAGAAATCAGCCTTACGCCCTCGAGAAATGGGGAAATGGGGTCAGGTCTTGCAATCATGCATCAGCTTCCCGCATCAAACAAGGAAACGAAGGGGCCGGGCTCGAATCAAGCTGTCATCGCCAAAATTTATAGCAAATCAGGCTCTAGCCCCCGTATTAATTGCGCAAGCAGCTATTACCTATATAGCAAATCGCAGATTATTGAATGGGCTCGCTAATGAATCTTGGGGTCGTATGCTCGGCCTAATTGGGTCGCGAGTTGGGTAATTAGGGTCAGATTCCAATTAAATTCG
>JBBQSS010000054.1:0-14826 GCA_038213665.1 Burkholderiales bacterium
GGGCAAACCGGCTGGGTGTTTAACCTGGCCCGAGCCAGCCGGTTTGAGCCCGCCGTGCAGTTGGCGGTGGCCTTTCAAACCATAGACGGACCAAACCCGGCAGCAATACGGCACGAAACGCCCGTCACCTATGCCGCGCGCATGGAAGCCGAGCGCAAATCGGCCGCTCATTTTCTGGTTAAAAAGTTGGAGGCCGTCGCCGAGCGCCAGCACCAGCCCTACGTCAGCCGCAACTTCAAAGAGGTGCTGCGCCAGTGCGACCAGTTTGGCCCGGACCACCGCACCTACTTCAACGCCACGCCGCTGATGCTGGCCGCGCAGTGCGGCAATGTGCCCCTGGTGGAAGCCCTGTTGGAGCGCGGTGCCGACCCACTGGTGCGCGACCATTACGGCCACAGCGCCTGGGACTACGCGCTGGAGCGTTTTCTGGATGCGCAAAACCCCGATACCTACGCCCATCACCTGGATGCGCTCTACCCCCTGCTGTCGCCGCCGGTGATCGACGTGCAAACCGGCAATCGCTTGGTGCGCCTGGAGCGCCATCAGGGCGAATACTGGTTGTTCAGCCTGATGCTGGTGAGCTACAAAAAGCTGTTTTCACAAGCCGTGCCGCAGCCCCAAATTCAGCGCAACCTGCGCGGCTTTTGTGCTGACCATTTGATGCGCAACGCCGAGCGTCTGCCAGCCAACGTGCTGGCGCCTGAGCGCACGCGCCGCGTCTACTTCAACGGGGTACTGGCGCGTGCCGAAGTGCACAGCAAATACCAGCCCAGCCGCCAGCTCTGGCTGCGCACGCGCAACGGTTTTTACACCTTCAACCCCGACCTGCAACTGCGCGCGCACCACAGCGGCAACTGGCTGCCCTGGAAGCAATGGCTGAACCAGCCGCTGGTGTTTACCGGGTGCGCCATCAAAACCAAGGAGGCCGTGGCCCGACCCGATGCGGCCAGCGCATAGCGCTGTTGTTGCCAGCGGGCCTGTGGATGGCGCTGAGCATATTCAAAATTGATAGCTACTCACGCATATTACAAATGGGCTGCAGCCTTATTTGACAAAAAAAGCCAGCACTACGGCCGCCGACCCTACCAACGGCAGGCGCACCCGTGAGCCGCATTTATCAAAATACGCATCACATTTTGAGCCGTATTCCCTGAAATACGCCTCATGCCCCAAGTAACCACCGCCCAACCACACCGCTACTTTTGGCAGCACCCCGCCTGGCCCGCGCTTACTTTTGACGCAGCTGCGCTGGTGCAAGACCTGAGCACAGCGCGCTTGACGCAGGGCAAGTTGCTGGGCTTGCTGGAGGCGATTGGCCTTGAGAGCGGGCAAGAGGTGGCACGCGAGCTGTGGGTACAAGAGGCCATGGCGACGGCCGCCATTGAGGACAAGAAGCTGGACTTGGAGGCGGTGCGCTCGTGCTGCCTATGACGACGCGCTCAATGCGGCGCGGCGCAGCGCAGCACGTTGGACGCGGCGCTGGATGTCACGCCCTGGGTGCAGTGGTTTGTGCAGGCGTTCACGCAGGGCTGCATCACCTCGCAAGCGGTGGTCAAGCAGGCACTGGAGAAAGCCGAGTTTCGCCAGCGCGTTGGCGCCTGTGGGGTGAACGCGCGGCAGACGAAGGTGCTTGATCGTTTGCTGGAGGCCGGCAACAGCGCCCACGGCGGGGGTTTCCTGAGCGGTATGACCTGTGAAAAATATGGCCAATTGACTGGCACATCCAAAGCCAGCGCCATGCGGGACCTGGTGGACTTGGCGGCCAAGGGGCTGCTGCGAATTGAGGGCGTTGGCAAGGCCACGCGTTATGCCATTGCGATTGAGCCGTGGACTCAGCCAGCGGTTTAGCTGCACCATTGAATGCTGCGTGATCCGATCTTCCTGCCGGGGAAAAAATAAAATTGATAGCTGCTTGCGCTTATTCCAATTGGGCTACAGGCCAATTTAGCTCTCAAACCGAGAAGGCGCTGAAAAACCCCGCAAACCCGGACGAGGCGCTCTGACAGCTTCAAAGCGTGGCACACGCTACAGGGCGAACCTGACCATCTGGCGTGTTCCACCGCGCTTGTCATAGGGGAAAACCAGAACCATCCCGAGCCATCAAGCCCGCTGCATGCGAGCGTGAAATCTGCCGCTTCATGACACGGCTTGCTGGCACACCCTCGCACGGACAAACCCTGATGCTCTCCAAGCGTCGGCAGTTTGACTCGCGTCTGCGCCACTGCGGGCCGCCACACATCGGTTGAACTGCGTTGTTCGTCAGTGTGTGGCGCCCTCATGAAGTCACCCCCAACCCCCCTCACCCCTTTCCCATGTTGTAAGCCAAGGCCCACGCCATGAACCTGCTCATTGCTGCGGTTCTGGTGCTGCTGCTGCGCGCCGGTTAGCCCCAGCCAAAAACTCAGTTTCAATAACGATGTCGAGCTGTGCGCCACCACCCGCAAAGGCCTGACGGTGACGGCAGCGCGGCCCCACATTGACCCCATCCAAGTGTCTGCCGCGCTGAAAAAGAACTTTGGCCGATCCCTGAAATTGCGCTCGGTGTCGGCGGGCGGCTGCAACGGCTGCGAGATGGAAGTCAACGCCTGGGGCAATGTGAACTTTGACATGGGCCGCTACGGCATCGACATGGTGGCCAGCCCGCGCCACGCCGACGGCATCGTCCTGACGGGCCCCATCAACCGCCACATGATGGCCGCGCTGCAAATCGCCTGGGATGCGACCCCCGAGCCCAAACTGCTGATTGCGGTGGCCGCCTGCGCGATCTCGGGCGGGGTGTTCGCGCCCAGCGATGCACTGCAGCGCGAGTTTCTGGACAGCGGTGGCGGACTTCTGCCACTTTGTCTTCATGTCGAGCAGGTTTACGAAGAAATCGTTGGTCAGGACTTCAGGCCGCTGGGTGAACACACCATGCTGGCTCTGCCCCACGTTGGCGTTGAGCACGCGCATGCCGCCAAGCAGCACCGTCATCTCGGGCGCAGTCAGTGTCATCAGGTTCGCCCGGTCTACCAGCAACTCTGCCGCTACCGTCTCATCGCCCTGGTGCAGGTTATTGCGAAAGCCGTCGGTGGGGGGCTCCAGCACAGCGAACGCGGCCACATCGGTTTGTTCCTGCGACGCATCGGTGCGCCCTGCCGAGAAAAGCACGGTCACGTCAATGCCTGCCTTCTTCGCCGCCGCCTCGACCGCTGCGCAGCCAGCCAAAACGATCAGGTCAGCCAGCGACACCTTTTTACCGCCAGACTGAGCGCCATTGAAGTCGTTCTGAATCGCCTCCAGCGTCTGCAGCACCTTGACCAGTTGGGCTGGCTGGTTGATTTGCCAGTCTTTTTGCGGTGCCAGGCGAATGCGCGCGCCGTTGGCACCACCGCGCTTGTCGCTGCCACGGAAAGTCGCTGCAGAGGCCCATGCGGTGGACACCAGCTCAGATATGGACAGCCCCGAATCAAGCGCCTTTGCCTTCAGGGCCGCAATGTCTTGCGCGTCGACCAGCGCGTGGTCAACGGCGGGTACGGGGTCTTGCCAAATCAGCACCTCTTTGGGCACCAAGGGCCCGAGGTAACGGGCCAGCGGCCCCATGTCGCGGTGTGTCAGCTTGTACCAAGCCCGGGCAAAGGCATCTGCAAATTCCGCTGGCTGGGCAAGAAAATGCCGGGCAATCTTTTCATAGGCCGGGTCCATGCGCAGGGCCAGATCGGCCGTGGTCATCATGGGGGCATGCCGCAGTGACGGATCATGGGCATACGGTACGGTGTCTTTGGCCGCGGCATTCTTGGGTGTCCACTGGTGCGCACCAGCGGGGCTCTTGGTCAGTTCCCACTCGTACTTGAACAAGATGTCAAGGTAGTCGTTGTCCCACTTCACCGGGTTGGTGGTCCAGGCGCCTTCCATGCCGCTGCTGATGGTGGCAACCCCTTTGCCGCTGCCAAAGCTGTTTTTCCAGCCCAGGCCTTGTTCTTCGATGGGCGCCGCCTCGGGTTCCGGGCCCACATACTGCTGTGGGTCAGCTGCACCATGGCACTTGCCAAAGGTATGGCCACCGGCCATCAATGCCACCGTTTCCTCGTCATCCATCGCCATGCGGGCGAAGGTTTCGCGGATGTCGCGCGCTGAGGCCACCGGGTCGGGCTGGCCGTTGGGGCCTTCCGGGTTCACGTAAATCAGGCCCATCTGAACGGCGGCCAGGGGGTTTTCAAGTTCACGGTCGCCGCTGTAACGCTGATCGTCCAGCCACTTGCCCTCCGACCCCCAATAGATGTTTTCTTCCGGCTCCCAGATGTCCGCGCGCCCACCTGCAAAGCCGAAGGTCTTGAAGCCCATCGACTCCAGCGCAACGGTGCCGGTGAGCACAATCAGGTCAGCCCAGGAGATGTTGCGACCGTACTTTTGCTTGATCGGCCAGATCAGGCGGCGTGCCTTGTCCAGACTCACGTTGTCGGGCCAGCTGTTCAGCGGCGCAAACCGCTGTGCGCCAGCGCCGGCGCCACCGCGGCCATCAGATATGCGGTAGGTGCCGGCACTGTGCCAGGCCATGCGGATGAAGAATGGCCCGTAGTGACCATAGTCTGCAGGCCACCAGTCTTGCGAGTCGGTCATCAAGGCGCGCAGGTCCGAGATGACAGCATCCAAGTCGAGGCTCTTGAAGGCCTCGGCGTAGTTGAACGCCTTACCCAAGGGGTTGGACTGTGGCGCGTGTTGGTGCAAGATTTTCAGGTTCAGTTGATTTGGCCACCAATTGGTGCGGGTTGCGGTGCCAGCGACCGCGTGTGCGCGAGCGCCGCCAGAGAACGGGCATTTGGATTCGGTTGACATGGTTGTCTCCTTGACGTGATGGAAATCGATTGCACAACCAGTGTAGAGATTGAGAACCTATCGATCAATTAGTCTTTATTAATGAAATCTATAGTGAAGCCCAATAGGTGCTCACTACACCCCTATCCGCATCAAACAGTAGACTTATAATGCATAGGGTTTTCCCTAAGTGTCATTGACATCCGGCCTTGGTCTTCGTGCTCAACTGCACTGTTTTCCCCAGACCAGCAACTGCGCCGCTACAAATTCAGAACTCGACCATCATGCTTTACCAACTTCACGAAACTCAACGCGCCCTCAGCAAACCCTTTGTGGATTTTGCGAATTCTGCCGCCAATTACTACACCAACACCTGGCCCATGGGCGGTCAAAACCCGTTTACCAAGAACCTGTCAGCCAGCTACAACCTGCTGCACCGCTTGGGCAAAGATTACAAAAAGCCGCAATTCAACCTGAAGACCACTGACATAGACGGTGTCAGTGTGGTCATCCATGAGCACATTGAGCTCGACAAACCATTTTGTAGCTTGCTCAACTTCAGCCGTTTCAGCAATGACGTGGCCACACTGAAAAAGATTCAGGACCAACCCATAGTTTTGATCGTGGCGCCCTTGTCGGGCCACTACGCAACGCTGTTGCGTGACACCGTCAAGACCATGCTCAAAGACCACACGGTCTTCATCACCGATTGGAAAAATGCTGGCCTGATCCCCTTGTCGGAAGGTGAATTCCACCTGGATGACTATGTGAACTACGTGCAAGAGTTCATTCGCCACCTGCAGAGCGTTCACGGCAACTGCCACGTGCTCAGCGTGTGCCAGCCCACCGTGCCGGTGCTTGCCGCCATCTCTTTGATGGCCAGCCGCGGCGAGACCACGCCCTTGAGCATGACCATGATGGGCGGCCCCATGGATTGCCGCATCGCCCCCACTTCGGTGAATAAGTTCGCAACAGACAAGAGTTTTGACTGGTTCGAGAAAAATGTCATTTACAAGGTGCCAGCCAACCATGCAGGTGCCGGACGGCGCGTGTACCCCGGCTTTTTGCAGCACACCGGTTTTGTGGCCATGAATCCCAGCAACCACACCCAACACCACGTTGACTATTACAAGGACTTGGTCAAAGGTGATGACGCCGGCGCAGAGGCGCACCGCAAGTTTTATGACGAATACAACGCCGTGCTGGACATGGATGCCGACTTTTATCTGGAAACCATCAAGGTCGTGTTTCAGGAGCACCGCCTGGCCCTGGGCACCTGGGACGTGAAAAGCGTGGACGGCAACATGGAGCATGTGCGCCCGCAAGACATCACCACCACGGCAGTTTTGTCGGTCGAGGGCGAACTCGACGACATCACTGGCATCGGCCAGACCCAGGCCGTCCACACCTTGTGCCCTGGCATCCCAGAGTCGCAGCACCAGCATCTGGAAATCAAGGGCGCCGGGCACTACGGCATTTTCAGCGGTCACCGTTGGCACGAGACCACTTACCCCGCGCTCAAATCGTTCATCCAGCGCCACAATCGTTAGTCATATGGCTCAACTCTCCCCCGCAGGCATCAACGCCGTGCAAGACATCGCCCAGCGCCACGGCTTCAGCTTTGATGCTGTGCAAAGCATGCTCAGCGCTGTGATCAACGGCAACGGCAGCATGGCGCAGTTCAGCCACTGCGAATTTGGTGGCTCCGGCCAGTGGATGCAAGGCGGCATGACCATGATTGGCGACATGTTCAACAACAACCTCAAGGGCCGTGTCGACAACCTGTGTGCCGAGCTGTCTCGCCTGATCGCCAACCAGCCTGATGTGATGCGCAGCGGCAGCTTCCAGAGCCAGACCCAAAACGGCAACACGTCTTACAACAGCTTTGCTGGCGCATCGGGGGACAACACCAACCCCAACAGCTTGTTTGTGGCAGCACCCGCGCAGGCCAACTGGTGGGGCCCGACGCTGAAATGGCCCAACAGCTCGGGTGGTCAAAACGGCATGCGTTACGCCTGGTTTTCACAAGCGCGCCGTCTCGCCGTCGAGTCCAATGGGCAGGTCATCATTTATGACACGCTGGACCACAACATAGGCGGGGTTTCACAACAAAGCGGTCGCAATTCGGCGTCGTTTTACAGCCAATATGGTGATGTGGATTTGTCGCGCCTGCCGGTGATCAGCATCAACGGTCAGCCGCCCTTGAGCCCGGTCGCCCCATCCGAACCCAGTGATGCCAGCACCAGCTACAACAACAATCACCAGGGCGGTTTTGCGCCGACCAACCCTTCAGTGACCTCGTCGGGTGGCCACCATGATATTTTTGCCAGCCTTGAAAAACTCGCCGCCCTGCGAAGCCGTGGCATTTTGAGCGAGCAGGAGTACGCCAGCAAGAAAGCCGAGCTGCTCAGTCGGCTGTGACCCAGCATGGCCAGCGGTTTGGGTCTCTGAACCCGGGTGATGGCGTGTCGGCAGCGGAACAAAATGGGGACAGTCAATCCTGAACTGGCTGCGCAACTTCGTTAAAAGCGATCACGCGCTGCTTCACACGGCCCGGCGCGGCACCACTCGCCGGCGCACGGCCTTCAGGATGCCGCGCAAAATGTCCAGCGGAGGTGGCGGGCAACCCGGCACCACTTCATCCACCGGGATCACATTGGCCACGCGGCCGCAGCTGGCGTAACTCTCGCCAAAAATACCACCATCACAACCACAGTCCCCCACCGCCACCACCAGCTTGGGCTCAGGCGTGGCGTCATAGGTGCGTTTCAAGGCGGTTTCCATGTTGCGCGACACCGGCCCGGTCACCAGCAACAAGTCGGCATGGCGCGGGCTCGCCACAAATTTGATGCCGAGACCTTCCAGGTTGTAGTAGGGGTTGCCCAGCGCATTGATTTCAAGCTCGCAGCCATTGCACGAACCTGCGTCGACCTCACGAATGGTCAGCGCCTGGCCCAGAATGTCCAGCAGCTCAGCCTGTATGCGAGAGACTTCCGCCTGCGCGGCGTCGCCAATGTCGGGCGCCGCTTCGGTGCAAATACCAGTCTTGACGATCTGATGAACGACTTTCCAAATCATAGATCTTGCCCGGAGTAACTCAGATTGAACGACTTGTTGATGATGGGAAAGTCAGCCACGATGTTGTCCATGATGGCGTGCTCCAGCACCGGCCAGTTTTGCCAGGAGGGGTCGTGCAGGTGGCAGCGTTGAATGCGGTTGCCCTGATCCGCGCCGGCAAGCGCCAGCGCCACCCACAACTCACCGCGCCAGCCTTCGACCCAACCGGCACCGCGTGAGGCCTCTTTCGGCAAGACAAGCGGACACATGATGTCGCCGTCAGGCATTTCACCCAGCATGCGGCGAATCAGGCGCAGCGACTCAAAGACTTCGTCGAAGCGCACGGCCACACGTGCCGCCACATCGCCGTTGTGGTGCGTGGCCATGGCCACGCCTAGGTCGCTGTATGGCACAAAAGGATGGTCACAGCGCACATCCCAAGTCTGGCTGCTGGCACGCCCGGCCAGGCCGGTGAGCCCCAAACGCGAGGCCAGTTCGGGCAGCACACGTCCGGTGGTCATCAAACGGTCTTGCAGGCCGGCATGGGCTTCAAAGATGTTGTAGAGCGTTCTGACCTCCGCCTCAATCACATCACATTGACGGGCCAGCAGATCGCACTGCGCACGGTCCAGATCACGCGCCACACCGCCGGGTACGATGAGGTCCATCAGCCAGCGGTGTCCAAACACCTGTGCATGCAGACGCAGCCAGTCTTCCTTCAGCCGCGAGAACTGTGCCAGCGCGAACGCAAACGCGGCATCGTTGCCAATTGCGCCCAGGTCACCCAGGTGGTTGGCAATGCGCTCACGCTCCAGCAACAGGGCACGCAACCAGGCGGCGCGCGCCGGAATCACACAGGCACAGGCCGACTCCAGCGCCATGCAATACGCCCAGGCGTAGGCCACGGTGCTGTCACCCGACACCCGGCCCGCCAAACGGTAGGCATCCAGCGGCGGCAACTGGGTCATGCGCTGCTCAATGCCCTTGTGGGTGTAGCCCAGGCGCTGCTCCAGCCGCAACACTTTTTCACCCACCACGGAAAACCTGAAATGACCCGGCTCAATGATGCCGGCATGCACCGGGCCCACGGCGATCTCGTGCACGCCGTCGCCCTCGACCCGCACAAACGGGTAGTCCACCAACTCGGTCGGGGCCAACGCCGGCAATTTCGCTGAGTCCTGTTGCAACGGATAGTGGTCGGCAGGCCACGCGCCGTGGTTCAGCCAGGGCCGCACATCTTGCACACCCTGCGCCTGCACGCCCGACAAATCGGCCGCAGCCCGCTGCATGCGCCCCGCCGGAAGAAACGCCGTGGAGAGATCGGGGTAGAGCTGTTGCCCGTTGTTTTGCATCAAGGGCAAGGACAACCAGAACGCGCCGTCCAGGGTGACATAAGCCGCACACATACAAGTGCAAGCGGGGTCCGGCGTCAAGCTGGCGTCACTGCCGCCCTGCCCCATGGGCCCGGCCCACAGCGCCAGCAGG
Source organism: Burkholderiales bacterium (assembly GCA_038213665.1). Lineage (GTDB taxonomy): Bacteria > Pseudomonadota > Gammaproteobacteria > Burkholderiales > Burkholderiaceae_C > Rhodoferax. The sequence continues at coordinate 9,334 of JBBQSS010000054.1, forward strand.
CGACCCCCGGCGGCACGCACGGCGGTCGCGGCCGTTTGCCACTGCTGCGTCGTCACCTGCGCGTGCCAGATGGGCACGGGGGCCGGCAGTGCAGCAAATTCAAGCTCAAGTCCGGGAATTTGCATCGTCTTAGCCTCCCAGCAGACTCGCTGCCTGCACATACCAGCCATTCAAATAAGGCGGAATATAAAGCCCCAACACCAGCGCCAACGCCAGGTGCACAAACACCGGGATCAGGGCCGGCGGGTGCAACAGGGCTTTCAGCGTGGTGTCGCCAAACACCATGGGCAAGACCCGAATCAGGATCGACGCAAAGGCCACACCCAGCGCCAGGAACAAAAACGGTGCCGCCCAGGGTTGCTCACGCATGGCGGTGGTCAAAATCAAAAACTCGCTGGCAAACACCCCAAACGGCGGCATGCCCAAAATGGCCATCACGCCCAGCATCAGGCCCCAACCCACCGTGGGGTTCACTTTGATCAGGCCCCGAATTTCGCTCATGACCTGGGTGCCGGCTTTTTGCGTGGCGTGGCCCACGGTGAAAAAGATGGCGGACTTCACCAGCGAATGCACGGTCATGTGGAGCAGGCCGGCAAAGTTGGCCACCGGCCCGCCCATGCCGAAGGCAAAGGTGATCAAGCCCATGTGCTCGATGCTTGAGTAAGAAAACATGCGTTTGACATCTTTTTGGCGCGACAGGAAAAACGCCGCCACGGTCACCGACAGCAGGCCAAACCCCATCATCAATTCACCTGCCATCTGCGTGCCCAGCGCACCATCGGTCAACACCTTGCAGCGCAGCACGGCATACATGGCCACGTTGAGCAGCAGGCCCGAAAGCACCGCCGACACGGGTGTGGGGCCTTCGGCGTGGGCATCGGGCAGCCAGCTGTGCAAGGGCACCAGGCCAATCTTGGTGCCATAACCAATCAGCAAAAACACAAACGCCAGCGTGACGATGGTCGGGTCAAGCTGGCCCTTGATCTCGTTCAGGTTGGTCCACAACAAGGTGGCGTGTTCCGGGCCCAGCACTTTGTCGGCCGCCATGTACATCAGGATGGTGCCAAACAGAGCCTGGGCAATGCCGACACCACACAAAATGAAGTACTTCCAGGCCGCCTCCAGGCTGGCTGCGGTTCGGTACACGCTGACCAGCAGCACGGTGGTCAGGGTGGCGGCTTCCATCGCCACCCAGATGATGCCGAGGTTGTTGGTGGTGAAACCCAGCAGCATGGTGAAGCTGAACAACTGGTACATGCTGTGGTACAGGCGCATGCGCGGTGGCGTCATCTTGCCGTGGTCTTGCTCGACCCGCATGTAGGGGCGTGAAAAAATGGCGGTGGTCAGGCTCACAAACGCAGTGAGCGTCACCATGAAGACATTCAGCGGGTCAATGAAAAACTGGTCATGCCACAGCAGTTGTGGCCCGTCGTCAATCACCTGAGCGGTGAGCACACAAGCGGCAACAAAGGTCAGCGCACTGAACAGCACATTGATATCACGGGCATAGGCACGATGCCCTGTCAACGCCAACACCAGCCCGCCCAGCAACGGTGCACCCAGAACAAAAGAAAGCGCGTGCATGCTCAATCTTCCTTAAGGGTTTCAAGGTGATGGATGTCCAGACTGTCAAACTTTTCGCGAATCTGAAACATGAACACACCCATGATCAACACACCCACCAACACGTCAAGCGCAATGCCGAACTCGACAATCATCGGCATGCCATTGGTCACCGCAGTGGCGGCAAAGATCAGCCCGTTTTCCATTGACAAAAACCCGATCACTTGGGGAATGGCTTTGGAACGCGTGATCATCATCATGAAGGACAAAAACACACAGGCCAGCGCAATGCCCAAAGAGCCACCGGCAATCGAGTCCGACAGGCGCGACACCGGCAGCGCCAGGCTGAACGAAAAAATCACCAACGCAATGCCGACCAGCATGGTGGTGGGGATGTTCAGCAGGGTCTCGACGTCCCAGCGCACATTGAGCTTGCGGATCATGCGGTGCAGCATCCAGGGAATCAAAATCACTTTAAGCACCAGTGTCAACGCGCCTGACACATACAGATCAGGCTGGTGGGTGGCATAACCCAGTAAAAATGACGTGGCCACCAGCGCCGCGCCCTGAATCATGAAAAGGTTCACCAGCGAGACAATCCGCCGCTGCGAAATCATGGCAAATGACAACAGCAAAATCAGGGTGGCAAACAGGTTGATGAGTTGCGGGGCAAATTTGATCATCGCACCCCCAGCAGCACATTGACCAACAACCCAATCACCGCCACCAAAAACGCGGTGCCCAAAAATTCAGGCACGCGAAAAATCCGCATCTTGGCGCTCAAGGTTTCAACCAGGGCCAACACCACGCCGCCCACTGCCAGTTTGAACACCAGCACCGGCAGCGCCAGCAGCAAGGCCAGCGGCGAATTGGCCTCTGCCACACCCCAGGGAAAAAACAGGGCCAAGCCAATGCACGAATAGGCAAACAGCTTCAGGCTGGCAGCCCATTCCAGCAGTGCCAGATGCCGCGCTGAATACTCCAGAATCAACGCCTCGTGAATCATGGTGAGTTCCAGATGGGTGTCGGGGTTGTCCACCGGCACGCGAGCGTTCTCAGCCAGCGACACCATGGTGAACGCCACGCCGGCCAGCAGCATACTCGGGTAAATGGCCAGTTCACGGTGCGCCAGCGTTTCCACAATAGCGGTCAGCGAGGTCGAGCCGGTGATCATGGAGGCGCAAAACAGCACCATCAACAAGGCCGGCTCAGCCAGAAACCCCACCAACATTTCACGGCGCGCACCCAGTGACCCAAAGGCCGTGCCGATGTCCATGGCGGCCAGGGAAATGAACACCCGTGCCAGGGCAAACAAACCCACCAGCGCAATGGCATCGGCAGCCGGTGACAGCGGCAAGTCGGTGGAGATCGTCGGAATGATCGCGCAAGCCAGCAGCATGCAACTGAAAATCACATAGGGCGCGGTACGGTACAGGGGCGACGCATGTTCGGCCATCAGCGATTCTTTGTTGAACAGCTTGTGCAGCATGCGGTAGGGTTGCAACAGGCCCGGCGCGGACTTGTTTTGCAGCCGGGCGCGCCACTGGTTGATCCAGCCTGTGAGCAAGGGGGCCAGCACCAGGGCGGTGAGCATGGCCAGAAGTTGTGAAAAGACGCCAAGCAGACTCATCGCTTCACCACCAACAGCACCACGATCAGGGTGACAAAGCTGTACATCAAATACACCGCAATGCGCCCCTGCTGCAACAAACCGATGACCTTTGACACCCGCTCGACCAGATTGGCCACCGGCACATACAGCCAGTACCACAGCGGGTCTTCCACCGTGACCTGGTAGTTGGGGTGCGCGTCAAAGGCTGAGGGGAGCTGGCGCTTCATGCGAAAGAAGGGCTCAAAAATCTGCCGAATCGGCTGACCAAAGCCTTCAGCCGTGTCCTGCATGCGGGCGGTTTGCCACGGAAACCCGCAGTCCCAGGGCGGCACCCGGCGCATGCGGCCGTGATAGAGCTTGCGCACCAACAAGAACGCCAGGGCAAAACTGGCCAGCACACCCAGCAAAAAGATGGCCGGCGCATAACTGGCACGCGCCATACTCACCGGCACCAGCAGCCAGCCACTGTCCGCCACGGTGTGTGCCAAACCGGCCCCCACCAGCAACTGGGTGGTCGGGTCGATCAGGGCAATCACCTGGTTGGGAAACAGACCCAGCGCGACACAGCCCACCACCAGCCACATCATGCCCAAACGCTCCCAATGGCCTGCGTCATGCGCGTGCTGCAATTTTTCTTCACGCGGCTGCCCGAGAAAAATCACACCAAAGTACTTGACCATGGTAAAGCCCGACAGCGCGGCAATCAGCGCAATCAATGCCGCCATCACTGGCACCAGCATGTCCAGGAACGAACTGGGCAAGCCGGTGGTGAACAGAAAACTTTGCAGCAGCAACCATTCGGCAATGAAGCCACCAAACGGCGGCAAACCCGCGCACGCCAGCACCCCTATCAGGGTCGGCCAGGCCACCCAGGGCATGGTGCGCATCAACCCACCGAGCTTGCCCAGGCTGCGCTCGCCGGTGGCGTGCATCACGGCGCCAGTGCTGCAAAACAACAGGCTCTTGAAAAACGCATGGGCCAGCATGTGGTACATGGCGGCGGTGAGCGCCAGCGCCGACAAAGCCTTCATGCCATAGGCAAAAAACAACAGCGACAAACCCATGCCCGCGCAAATCAGGCCAATGTTCTCGATCGACGAGTAGGCCAACAGGCGCTTCATTTCAACCTGAACGGTAGAAAACACCACACCAAACAAGGCCGAGGCCAGGCCGATGGCCATCAGCAACACCCCCCACCACCAGATGTGTTCTTGCAGCAAATCAAAGCCCACCCGCAAAATGCCGTACAGCGCAATTTTGAGCATCACACCACTCATCAACGCGGAAAACGGCGACGGCGCCGCCGGGTGCGCCTCGGGCAGCCAGACATGCAAGGGCAACAAACCCGCCTTGGCGCCAAAACCAAATACCGCCAACACAAACGCCACCGAGCCCCAGAAAGGCGTCAGGTGCTGCTGGCGCATGTTGGCAAAAGTGTAATCCCCGGTATTGGCTTGCAACAGACCAAAACACAGCAAGATGCCCAGGGCGCCAATGTGCGCGATCAGCATGTACAAATAACCAGCGCTGCGAATCTCAGGCAAGCGGTGGTTGGCCAGCACCAGAAAGAAAGAAGAAAACGCCATGGTTTCCCACACCACCATGAACACATAGGCATCGTCGGCCATCACCACCATGGCAATGCTGGCCAGAAACACGTGGTATTCCAGGCAGATCAGCCCAGGCGGCGTGCCCTCACCCTGACGAAAATAACCGGCAGCAAACGCTGACACGCCTGCCGAGACGCCACCTATGAGCAACAGAAAGTACGCCGACAAACTGTCCAGGCGCAAATGAAAGGGCAACTGCGGCAAGCCCAGCGGCAGCACGGCGGTTTCAGGGTCGCTGAACACCGCGCTCAAAGCCACGGCCATCAGCAGCAGCGAAAAAACCGCGCCTGCCGGAAAAAGCACAACGGCCACAAAACGAAAGCGCCGCAGTGCCACGATACCCAGCAAGCCAATCACAAGCCAGGCTGCCACCACCACCAACACCCAGTCCAAATGGACCCACGACGCGGGATGGATGAAACTGTTCATGGGTGGCTTTTAGGGAATGTCGTGGAAATAATTTTCATCAATATTACACCCCTGCGGGGGCCGCATCTTGCGCCACCGCTCGGGCGCAAGACCTTGGGTGCGGGGCTAGAATGCGGCTCAAAGGCCTAACCCCATGAACATTTTTTACCGTCCCCTGTACCAATCCCCCATCACCGAGTTCCTCACTGAACTGAAAGCGGAAAACCCCGAACTTGAAGCCGGGCAACGCCAGGGCCGTGCCTTGTTATGGGACAAACCCGTAGACCGTGACGCCTGGCG
>JBBQSS010000055.1:0-14751 GCA_038213665.1 Burkholderiales bacterium
ATATTCCCCCACAGCGGTGCAGTCGCATCGCAGACAAGGAAACATCATGGAAAGAAAGCAATTTTTGCGTTACCTGGCCGCAGCGTTTGGCACAGTTGCCCTTGCACCGGTGTTGACGGCGTGCGGTGGTGGCGGTGGGGATGTGACTGCGTCAACCACTGAGGCGACCACAGCAATTTCAGCGGCAACTGTTGCGCCAGCAGCCCCAAGTCTCTCCGTGGAAGAAACCGCGGCATTGAAGTTCATGCGTGAAGAAGAGAAACTTGCGCATGATGTGTATGCGGCGCTGTACGGTCTGTGGGGTGCCAATGTGTTCAACCAAATCGCGTTGAGCGAAACCACCCATACCGAGGCCATTCTGGCGCTGCTGACCAAGTACGGTATTGCTGACCCTTCCGCGGGCAAAGCCTCGGGGGTGTTTGAAGACCCCGCACTGCAAACCCTTTACAACACGCTGATGACCATGGGCCAAGTGAGCCTGATTGAAGCCCTCAAAGTGGGCGCCTTGATCGAGGAGACCGACATTCACGACATCCATGAAAAAGTGGTCATCACCGACGAGGCTGACATTGTGAATGTGTACACCAGCCTGCTGTGCGGCTCCGGCAACCACTTGCGCGCTTTCAACGAAAAACTGCTGGCGCAGGGCGTCACCTATGTGCCGCAAGTGATCAGCCAGGAAGAGTGGGACGCCATTGCCAACGCGCCTTCGGCGACTTGTGGCGGCTAAGGGCAGGGCAGGCCGTTGATCACGGAGGGCAGGTCAGCGTCATGGCGTCGATCCAGTTGCGCACCAGCGCATTGCCCTCCGCATGAAACACATGCAGACAGCCAAAAAAAATGCGCCCGCTGGGGCGCATCCTCAATGAACACCAAGTCTTGAAAGACTGGGTGTCCGTTGCTTGCTTACTTCAGCACGGACAAACCACCCGCACCAGCGGCCACGTACACACGGCCGTTGTTGATGGCGGTGGTACTGGCGCCGCCCACGACACCCTTGATCGCCACGATGGACGGCTTGGCCACATCGCTCCAGTCGAGCTTGACCACACCAGATTCACCGTAGGCCACGTAGAACAGCAGCTTGGGTTTGTCAATCGTCACCACTTGACCGGCCGCATTGCGGTACACCGTGGGGAAGAGTTGAGGTGTCATGTACAGCGCACCACCTTCTTCGTTGGCATAAGCCGAGGGGGTCACAACCTTTCCGGCTGCATCCTTGACTTCACCATACTTCTGCAGCTTCAAGTAACCTACCGCGGTCGGACGGCATTCACCCACACCACCCTGTTTGGCGCTCAGCTTGGTCACGTCGGTGACCGTGGCACACACTTCGGGCGTCGGGTTGATCGCAGGGCGCTCGTCTTTGGCAGGCCGGATCAGGTCGGCCATGCGATAAGCCACCAGACCAAAGCTGTCGTAGCTGAAGTAGGCGATGTCATCGACCACATGCACGTCCACGCTCTTGCCGTCGGCAGAACCAAAGGCATTGTCGGCGTCAGACTTGACAGGCTCGAAGGTCTTGATCAGCTTGTCGAAGAGCAGATCCGCCTTATCACCGCTGGCCAGGAAAGCTGTTATGTCGACCACTGAGACGCCATAGGCACCGGCTGCCACCACCGCGTAGGTCTTGTTGGTGGCGGCGTTCGTCCACAGCTTGACGGTGGCCGCGCGGCCCACTGGCGGCTTGGTCTTGTCGCCTGATCCTTCTGAGTCGCCGATGTTCGCAGCCACATAGGCCAAACTGGTTGCGGGGCTCACCGTCGTGTCGTAGACCGTCAGGCCGTTATCACCGTCTGCAACGATGGCATATTTTCCGGAGAAGGCCACGCCATAGGCATGGTCTTGACCGATCACCTCGGCTGGGCCTACTTTTTGGCTGTCCTTTCTTCCATGCTCATAGAGGCCACCCGCAGCGTCCAGGAGGGCGGGCGAACCCACCTGCGCGCGGCCGCTCGTGACGGCGGACACATCTACCCGGCGCATGCCCAGGCTCTGGCTCATCACGTAAGCTTGGGTTGGATCGCTACCAAAGCCCACCTTGAAGGCATGGGGTGTGGGCATCACGGCGCCAGTGGGGTACTCGCTTTGCAGCGTGTTGCCCACCAGATGCAGGTCGTCGATGGCGGTAAGGCCATCGGCAATGCGCCATGCGCTCATGCCGTGCGGGCCGTCAGCAAGGTACAGGAAGTTGCCTGCCACGGTGGCACCCTCGGCGTGGCCGATGGCAATCGCCTGTCCAGCGGAACCGTCTTCATTGGCTCCCACTTCTTTGGTGCTGACCAGGTTCATTGGCACCTTAAAGCGGTTGGCCGGCTGGATGTTGGGCGAAGTGAGGTCGAGGAAATCAACATAGCTCACGCCACCTGCACCCGACGACTGCACCGCTTCCACTTGGCCGGCTGCGCAAGTGGCGGTCGCCATGCAGGGCATCAGGAACAGCGCGCCGCCGTGCCCGTTGAGCTCACCCGTGGCGAGCATCATCGGTGCGGTGTAGTTACCGCTGGTATCGGCAACCAAGAAGGCGGGCATCGACTCGTCGCCCACCACCACGGGTGTCATGTTGTAGGACGTGACAAACTCGTAATCGGGCCAGAAGACCCTGGGCTCAGCGACGCCATTGATCTTGTCGTTGTTGTAGGGTGCACCCGAATTTTTCCATTTGGACTTCGGGTCTTCCGCGCCGCTCACCACGACCAATCCTGCAAAGTGGTCGGTGTAGTAGGCCTTATAGCCAGTGCCGGTGGCGTCAGGCACCACGCGCACGCCCATGATGCCGGCTTCTTTCAACATGCCGGAGCCGAAGTGCGAGAGGATGCCCTTCTTGTCAATATTGATCGGTGGCTCGTCCGGTCCGTGCGCTGGTGCAGCCGGCACATAACCTACATAGGCCGGCGCAGCGGGGTTGGTGACGTCCACAGCCACCAGACCGCCTAGCGAGTAGGCGATGTAGGCCACTGTGCGGGCCGGAATGGCTGGATTGCCGCCAGATGCCGGAATTGATGGCAGGTCTACCAGGTCCATCGTACGGGCGTTGTAGTAGAACTTGCCGTAGCGGTCAAACTGGGCCCAGGGGAAGCCAGAGGTCAAGTCTTTCTTGTTGCTCAGCTCGGCAGCGGCCTGGTTGTAGGTGGGCATGCCATCCGTATCGATGAAGGGATCACCATTAGCAACTTTGAGATCGGCACTAGTTGCCAGTAGTGTTCGATTGCAGTTTGGCTTCAGGTTCGGCTTGCCGAACCAGTCTTCTTGCGCTCCCCGTCCAGCAACGTTCGCAGTGCAGTCGGCGTACTTGTTGTAGGCCCCCAAACGCGTGAGTGTTCCCGGGTCGTAAATTCCGATGCCCAAAAAGCCCAGGGCTGCATACAGCTTACCGCCAGAAGACATCTTCAGGCTCAGCGGGCCGCCGTTAGGGTTTTCACCGGAGTACTTGAGCGTCCAGGTCTGCGCACCGTCAATCGGTAGCACGCCATCAGCACCTGCGCCTATCAAATTTGAAAGCTTGGTCTTCTGGATGCCGAAGGCGGCGTTGGCGATGAACAGTTGGTCGTCGGGTGTGGCGCCAGCAGTGCCGTCGCTGTCGTCCACCAGCACGTCGTTCACTGGGCCGCCCGTGTGACCGCTGGCCGCGGCCTCGGTGAAGATCGTGCCGCCGCCGTCTGAATAGGTGTGTGTCGGTGTGTCGTAATTCACCGTCATGGTGCGCACATAGGTGGGCTTGGTCGCGTCGGTGATATCCACCACGCCAATACCCTTGCTGCCCATCGACAGCAAAGCGTAGTTTTTGCCAGCGTAGCCCGTGACCACGGTGATGTGCTGGATGTATCCCGGCAAGTCCTTGATCTCAGCCACTGCAACTTTGGTTGTGGTGTTCACAGGCGCCAACGCAAAGCGGTTGGCCATGCTGTAGAGCGTCCAGTCCGCGGTGCCATCGTTGTACAGCGCCACGTCCTGCGTGCCACCGCCGACTTGCGCCGCCAGCACGTCAATATTGGCTTCAATGACGGTGGATATGACGGGCGCAATGGATGTGTCACCCCCTCCAGATCCACCGCTGCACCCCGTAAAAAACAGGGTTCCCACGGAAGCTACCACGGCACAAGTCACGCGCCAATTTTCGCGAGACCAGTGTGCCAAAGACCTTCGATTTTTCATGATGTACTCCAGATCGAACTCACGATTTACCTAAACGCTAACGTCTGAAAATCTGCGTCAGTCCAAATTTGAAATCGACTTTCATACAAACCTCTTTAAAAAAATAGTCGAAAAAACCCCTCTCGGGCGTAATTTACGATTTACTTATTTGTCAGGACTTGATAACTCTCATGCCGGCACGCTTTTTAGTTCCAGCCCGTCGAGTCCATCAGTCAAGCGTTTGTGTTGACCACAAGAGGTAGGGCGAACGGCATGTCAACGGGCAGTTTGTGACCCTTCAGGATCTAGCGTCTTCCAAACGCTGTGCCAGTGTTTTTGATAGCTACTAACGCTTATTACATAAGGGCTAGAAGCCAAAAATACTTAAAAATACAAGTGACGTCTGAAGACGGTCGATGTCAATCAGCCGCAAGGCGCGCCATCTGCACCGGGTCAATTTGGATGTTGCCCGCGCCCTCCGTCAACCAACCCTTGCGCTTGAAATCGGCAAATAAGCGGCTAACCGTTTCCACCGTGATACCCAACAGAGCAGCAATATCTTCGCGTGACAAGCGATGGCATGGCGTTGGCTGCTTGTCATTAAAAACTTGCAATAAAAACCGTGCCGCGCGGGCTTGTGCGCCCCCGGTCGATAGCTGAGTAATCACTGCATCGGCCTCGTCGAGGTTGCATTGCCAACGCACCATCAATGCCGTGTGCATCGCGGCGTTGTGGCTTTCCAGTTGAGTGATCACTCCTACCGGTATGCGGCAAAGGTCCGTATCACACACAGCCTCGGCGGTGTGGTGGTAGCGCGAGTCAACCAAAACCTCCAGGCCAGTCACGCTCCCGGCCTTGAGTAGCCGGACAATGCGCCGCGTACCGTTGGGCGCATAGTGCACCAGCCGCACCAGCCCCCTGCGGATGGTAAAAATCCCGTCGCCCGCATCGCCTTCACGGTACAGGGTTGCCTTTGCAGGCAGGAGCAAATTGTCGACAGGCCGCATCAGGCCGCTCAAATCGCTTTCACTCAAATAAGAGAAAAGCATGGACCCGCGGATATCGCAGTGCTGGCAGTCGGCCCGGCCAACCCAGGTTGCATCGGTGCAGTAAGACAAGGAAGGTTTCATGGCTGCAAGCATACCTGTAGTTGGCCAGGTATCCATGGTGGCTCGTCTGGCAACTACACCCCTTTATCGCGGGCACGCTCCTGGTTACAAAAAAAACCAAACCATCCTGATGACCCCGCCAATAAGACAAGGCCTCGGAGAGACAACTGTGTCTGCCTGTTCGCGACGTGTGGTTGCGATTTGTCAAAAATCAATGTGCCCACAATTTGGATTTACTTAAAAAAATTGACCTACCAAAAATGCGAATTATCAATGTGTAACAAATCGTTACCTCGTAAATTTGCACCTATGGGGTATGTGACCCGTCCGTTGTTTTGGAGGCAGTTGTATGGAACTTAACCTGAAGATTGGCAAGGAAGCGGTGGTTTGATGGTGCTCAAGAAGCAGCCCAGCCTGACAAGGCGCCGCCTGGCAACAGGTGGCTCATTTTTTATTCATTGAAAAGAGAAAATATCATGAAATATACAAAATCCGCGGCTTTGCGGGCCAGTGCAGTCAGCCTTGCGGTCATTGGCCTGATGCTGACAACCAGCCTGAATGCGGGGGTCATCAATAATTCCAATGCGGATACTGCCCCTGGCGCCTTTCTTGGCGATTGCGGTGCGGTCGGTTCGACCACCGCCTGTGTTGGCGCATTGAATCTCGACAATGTGGACGTGACTCTGGTTCGTACAGTCGACGGCAGTACCTTCGGATCTTTTAACGAGACTACCGGAGCCTACTCACCCATGACGGTTGGTGACAGCTATGTGAGTTTGATCACTGATGGCTTCAATACGCTGATGGCCAAACTGACTGGCAAAGTCTGGCCAGTGGGCGAGCCTTTGGGCATCAAAGTGGTCAATGGTGATCCGAAGGTCAAATCAGGCAAGCCAAAAAACTGTCTGATCAACACCTCCTTCCTGAGTCCAACAGACAGCGCGGATGCTGCTGCGGCCTACCTTGATACCGCGCACCCAAGACCGGTCATCTGCTCCAGCCCGTTCCAGACGCACAAGCGCTTCAAATTTGCGATGCAGCCCGCCACGGTGGCTGGCGTGGCCGGTGGCGCGGACGGCAAGGGCATTGACTTGGTCTTCAACGTAGCGGATGACGGATCGCTCAGGCCCTATCAGGTGTTCAGCAAGATCGACAATTACACGGGGAAACGCCTCAAAGGCTACAAGATCGTGGTTGGCAAAGGATTGGGCGCTAATTTCAGTTCAGCGAGTGCGCTGGGCATTGCGGACAAGCTGCATATTTCCCTTGGCGTTGCCGAGGGATCGACCAAGGGAACGAAAGGGGTCCCTAACGGCTCGGATCTTTTCGACGGCGACGGCCTGGCCACTTTCTCGCACGGCCTCTTCGGCGCGCCTGACACACATTTCACGGTAAACGGTTTCTTCGATAGAAGGACGGCCGGGTTCAATGTGGCGCAAACTTGTGCGGTGGGGACGTGTACCACCTACGCGAACCCTTACGCCAGCGGCGCGGCCTTGGTGAATTCCGACACCATTTATTCAACCGCCATCCCGTTGCCGAGTAACTACACTACGCTGTTTGGCGATTGGCTTCCCAGCATTTGGCAGCCCCAGGGCATCTTCTGGGATTTCGATAACAATCCGGCCACTGACGCGGATCTCGTCGCCTATTGGGACGGTACGAAATGGGTCAAAAACTATGATTCAGGTTTTACTCCAGTCACTCAAGCGGAGCTGAATACTTGGGCTATTAACCCGCTCTACGCCATCAAGGGCATTGAAGATGTGCTGAATCTGGGCATCAACTACATCGTGAAAGTGGGGGATGGTATTGGCCCTAACTTCACCGTCCGCATGATCCCGGTGGTCGCAGATGCGCAGGTTCCGCCCACCTATGTCGCAACACCGCCGCCCGCTCTGGTTGACACGGGTACGGGTACCGTTCCAGACACCAATGTGCCGATAGTCGTCTTGCCTGATCCCGTGGAACCGGGTGACTTGGACCCGGTTCTTGCCCCGGTTGCTCCTGCAGCGTCTAGTGGCGGCGGTGGCTGTACCACAGCCCCGGGTAATGCACCGTTCGATCCTGTGCTGCCGCTGCTGGCCGCTCTCGGCCTGGCGGGTTGGGGTCTGCGCCGCTTGCGTCGCGACTGATAGAGCACTTCACCCCGGGGCATGACACCCCGGCCTGACAAGGCGCCGCCTGGCAACAGGCGGCGCTTTTTTCCTGGCCACGCCATTGCACCAGCACCACCCGTGGGAAGATACGCACTGTGATGCCCCCACCTGACACCCCCCGCCCGCCACCGCACGCTGCACCCGCCACTCTGGCGCAGGAGTGTGGCCTGACCTGGCCCCAGCCGCCGCTGCTGGCGTGGCCAATGGACAAGCATCTGGCGCTGGCTTTGGCGCTGGCCATACCGGTGTGGCTGGCGCTGGGTCTGCTGGTGGGCAAGCACATGCACGTGCCCACGGGCTGGCTGGCCTGGGCATCGCTGGTGCTGGTGCAGCCCGTGCTGGAAGAACTGGTGTTTCGCGGCATCCTGCAAGGGCAGGCGCTGCGGCTAACCCGCAACGCTGGCGTGGCGCGCCGGCTCGGGCCGGTGACGCTGGCCAACGCGCTGGTGACTATCGGCTTTGTGGTGTTGCACCTGCGCGCGCAGCCGCTGGCGTGGGCGTTGGCGGTGGCGGGGCCGTCACTGGTGCTGGGCCACCTGCGTGAACGTTTTTTCAGCGTGTGGCCTGCCGTGCTAGTGCACGCGGTTTATAACGCCGGTTTCGGCCTCACGGCCTGGCTGGCGTCGGGCGCGCCTGCCTGAGCAGCACAGTGCCGCACAAACAGCGCAGTCGTCATCCGCCGCACCCGGTCATGCTGTTGATCCAGTCACGCACCAGTTCGTTGCCTTCAACGTGAAACACATGGCGACCCAGTTCGGGCATGGCAACCGTTTTCGGGCTTGATCCCGGCCGGTCGTTGATGAGGCGGTAGTAAAGGAAGGACGCATCCGCATTGCCGGGTGTCACATCGTAGGTAAACTGCCCGTTTTGCTGTCCACCTTGTGGTCCACGGACGGGCAACTTGCAGACACCCAGGCGGGATGCCACCGTTTCCTGCAACCCCAACCCAAGACCCGTATTTCCAGCCCGACCGACCGGGTTGTGGCACGAGGCGCAATTCACGTCCAGATAGGCGCGGGCGCGGTCCACCACCGGCTTTGCGGTGTCACTCCAGACCACCATGCGCGGTGCAGGTGCGGTGTAAGGCGTCATGACTTGTGCGGCCACCATGGCATCCAGCTGGTTTTGCGGACCGGCTGCATAGATGTAGTCGCGGTTCACGTTGTTGGCTTTGGGGCCAAGGAGCTCAAAGGTGCCAGTACTCAGGTTGGTTTTATGACAGGTCAGGCACTGGCTGTCTGTCGGCACGGCGTAGGTAAACGGAGGAGTTCGTACACCCTGCGCGGTCACCAGTTCAATGCGGATGTTTCGCCCCGCGCGCACCAGCGTTGCGTCACGTTGATCGGCATCCCACACATAGGTCACAGCACCCCATAGGCCGCTGGGCTCACGCACCATCAACCGGGTCTCAATCAGGCGGTTGCTGGTCAAGTCAACCGTTTCGCCACCATCGGTCTGGTCGGACTGCTCTGCGCCAATAGCGCCAGGAGTGTTGGCTACCGCCTTGGGGTAGAAAAAGGTTTTAGTAACAATGGCGCCCACCGGGAACTGCAGTGGCCCCTGCGCGGTGTAGGTAATCTGGGCACCAACGGGCACCGACAAAGTACGAAATTTGTGCGAATAGTCGGAAAACAGTGGCGTGTTCAAGCTGTAGGGCATGACACCCGGACGCAGTAACACCAACTGCCCGTCACTGAGAATTTGATTCCAGGCCGACAGCTTGGCGGGCGCAGTGGCGGCGGTGAATAGGGTCACGCCCGGTTGTACAGGCGTGATTGAGCCGACAACAACTGGCAACACCGGTGGTACAGGCGTGACCGGATTGACATCAACTGGCAACGTCGGGAGCGCGGTTGACCCGCCACCGCCACCTCCGCACCCAGCCACCCCGAGTACCAGCCCCACTAACAGCGCACCGACCGCAACCGCAGATTGATTTCTCATACCCCAAGTGTCGCTGTTTGGCGGCAAATGGAGAATGATAAAAATCAAATGCTATCTCTATCCGCCACAGGTTTCAGCAGCTGCGTTGGCTATCGCGTCCCACTCGGCCTGGGCAATCACCTGGGGTACATACGTCACCCCCTGTGCGAGCAGTTCACCGTTGAATGCACGCAGGTGGTTGCGCGAGCCGCACAGCAGGCTGTCATAGACCTGCAGGATATCGGCCTCATTGGTCACTTCTTTCTTCTCGTTGATGTCGTGAATGTCGGTTTCTTCAATCAGGGCACCCACTTTCAGAGCGTCAATCAGGGTAGGTTGACCCATGACGATCAGCGTGTTGTAGAGCGTCTGCAGCGCAGGGTCTTCAAACACGCCTGGCGCTTTGCCTGCGGCAGGGTCGTCAATGCCGTATTGGGTCAGCAAGGCCAGAATGGCTTGTGTGTGAGTGGTTTCGCTCAGCGCAATCTGGCTGAACACATTGGCACCCCACACATTGAACAAGGCCACATACACGTCGTGCGCCAGCTTTTCTTCTTCGCGCATGAACTTGAGTGCCGCAATTTCTTCAAGCGACAAGCTCGACACTGTGGCGGTGTTCGACAGATTGCTTGCGCTGGCCGACAGGGTTTTGGTGCCAAGCGAGGCCGCTGCGTCTGCCATGGCCAGATCACCACCACCACACGCCACGATCACAGGGGCCAACACAGCGGCACCCAAAGTGGCCCCAAAATAACGCAAAAATTGTTTCCGTTGCATTTGAATCTCCTGATTGCAATGCGAACGCACTGCTCATGGTGTGATCGTAAAAAACTGGCTGCATATCAGATATGTGAATTCGCAATCGCACTGGACTGAACTGTAAGACCATGTAACCGGGGGTAACTATTCATTGCTGTCTGGTCAGCAATCGAACAAAGTCAGTGGGTTACAGAGGGGTGTTGACCATGTTCTTGCTGTTGTCCAAAAAATCGCCTGATGGCATTCAATCTGGCGGCAGCGCCTTACCTGTGCAATGGGCGACGATGAGGCCTGCCAACCTGGGCAGCAGCACGCTGGGCAGGTCATGCCCCATGCCCTTGATGATGTGCAGGGTGGCGCCCGGGATGTTGGCTGCGGTGTCGCGCCCGGCCGCCAGCGGCACCAGTGAGTCAGCCGCGCCATGAATGACCAGCGTGGGCGCCTTGATGCTGTGCAGCAACTTGCGGCGGTCGCCACTGGCCACCACGGCGAGCAACTGGCGCGCGGTGCCGGCCGGCTCGTAAGCGCGTTTGACACCGTCGGCAATACGTTGGCGCAAGCTGTCGGGGCTTTCCGGGTAGGCCGGGCTTCCGATCACGCCAAACATGTTCACCAGGTGCTTGACAACTGATTCCTGATTGTGCGGATTGCTTGGCCGGCTCAGCAGCACACGCCCGGCCCGGGCGCTGGGCCTTGAAACGCGCGGGTTTCCGCTGGACGACATGATGGACGTCAGGCTCAGCACCCGCTCAGGGTAGCGCGCAGCCAACACCTGGGCGATCATGCCACCCATGGACACGCCCACAATGTGTGCCCGCTGAATCTGCAACGCGTCCATCACCCGGGTGGCGTCTTGCGCCATGTCTTGCAGTGTGTAGGGGCAGCGCACTGGCAGGCCAAACAAGGACGCCGCCATGGCCATCAGCAGCGGTGTGTGTTTGCCAGCCGGGGCCCGCGCGGACAAGCCGCTGTCGCGGTTGTCAAAACGCACCACCTGAAAGCCGGCGTCTGCCAGTGCCTGGCAAAACGGCTCAGGCCAGCTGGTGAGCTGCATGCCCAGCCCCATGATGAGCACGATGGCAGGGTGACTGGGGTTGCCCAGCACGTCGTATTCAATGGCCAATTCACCGCGGGCTTGCATGGTTCAGGTGGCCTGCGCGGTCGGTTTGGTTTTGGCTGTGCGGCGCGTTCTGCGTTTGGGCGCTGGCGCCGTGGCTGGTGGGTCAGTGAGCGCCAGGTATTCCTGAAAACTGTCGCGCAGACATTGGGCGAACACCTCGGGGTCAGGCAGTTGCTCGTAGCACGCCGTGAACGAAATCACCAGCATGTCGTTGTAGCTGGTCACAGAAAACACCAGGCCCATGCCATCTGAAATCGGCATGATGGCCGAAAGGTAGGTCAGGCGCGCGCCCAGCAAATACAGCGGCTGCTGAGGCCCGGGCACGTTGGTGATGTTGCAATTGGCCAGCGGCGCCCGTGCAATCCCTTCGGACGACGATGTGGTTTGCACAATGGCCCGCAGGCGTGACACTGGCTCTGCCAGGTGCGTGTGCAAGCTGACACGGGCACAGGCAAAATCATTCTGTTTGCCTTTGGCTGCTGGGTTGTGCACATTGATGGGTGCCGCCGCCACCAGACTGTCGTCGGGCAGCTCACATTGCTGCGCCAGGTAGCGGCGCAAGCTGCCTGCGCACACGGCCAGCACCACGTCATTCACCGTGGCACCTTTGACCAATGCGCAAATACGCTTGACGTCAGCAAGCGCAAAGCGGCGTGTGTCAAACACCCGGTGCGGCGACACCACGGTGTTGAAGCGGGTCATTGGAAACGCATCCGGACGCTGCAAAAATTCGCTGGCAAAGGTTTTCAGCGTCAAGGCCACGAGGCCCAACCCTTTCGCCACCGGCTGCACCACGCGCAGCGGAAAGATTGCCGCATGAAAACCCGCGCGCCACATCAGGGCCAGGCTGCCTGGTGGCTGCTGTGGAAACCAGGGCACGGGCGGCGGCGGCTTGGGCGGGGTAGGGCTGGTATCGTGCAGCAGTGTGGAGATCAGGTGACCATGGGTCACATCCACCGCGGCGTGGTGAATTTTCAGCAACACGGCAAAACTGCCTTTTGGCAGATCAAGAAAACTGTCCAGCCCCTCGATGACATACATTTCCCAGAGCGGGCGCTGCAGGTCGAGGGGACGGGCGTGAATGCGTGACACCTGAATGCAAAACTGCCGCCAGTCACCAGGCTTGGGCAGGGCAATGTGGCGCACGTGGTACTCAATGTCAAAGTTGTCGTCTTCAACCCAATACGGGTAGTCGAGGTCCAGCGGCACCCGCAAAATTTTCTGCCGCAACACGGGCAACTGGCTCAACCGGTTTTCTACGTGGGCCAGTATTTGCTTGAAGCGCACCACACCTCCGGGTGCGGTGGTTTGGTCATAAATGTGCAGCAGGGACACGTTTGAATTGGCGTGCGCACTGTCTGAGTAAATGAACGCCGCATCGCTCTCACTGAGCTGGCGCATGGGGGTCTGGGTGTGGGGCATGGGTCAGGCCACCTTGTCGCTGGGCAGCAGGCGCCAAACCCGGGCCAGCAGGCCTTTAGGGACAAATGGTGCCCACTGTCCCTCAGGCTGGGCCAGGCGGTCAGCCACCACCGACAGCACAATGCCGTTGAAGCCCAGCCCAATGTGGCTGCCGGGCACCCGAATGTTTTCGTGCAGGGCAGGATCGCCGTCAATGGTGGCTTCTTGCGGGGGCACCACGCCGTCACCCAATGAATACAAACAGCTGGTGGGGACAGCCAAGCGGCGGTGCTCCCGCAGGCTTTTGGCGCGCGGTGCCATGGCGTGGGCCGCCGAGCCAAGGCGGTGCGATACCAATCGGTACAGGGCTTTCACCGCGGCGGGTGACTGGCTGCCCTGCGCGTCCATGCTGACCGGGCTGCCCAGCGTGATGATGGAGCGCACACATTCCAAGGTGTTTTCAGCGCCGTACAACGAAAACACGCCACCCAGACTCCAGCCCACCAGGCTCACCTTGCGCCCTGTGGTGTAGTGCAAATAGCGAATTTTGTGGGGTAGGGCGCTGGCGTGTTTGCTGCGAAAACCCAGGTTGCGCCCGAGCCCCCAGGTGTGCACGTCGTAGCCCTTGCGCAGCAAGAACGCCTTCAACACAAACAATGATTTTTCGTCCGCCATGAACCCAGGCAGCAGCAATACGGGGTGGCCGTCGCCTTTTGGGGCCTGCAGAAGAAGCGGCAGCGACACTGGCAGCATTGCAGCTTCAATCAGCGCCCGCGGCTCCAGCAGCGAGTTCAGCACATGAGGGGTGCCGGTGTGGCGGTGGCGAACCACCTTGAGGCTGAGCGGCATGGTGCGTGGGCTCCAGACTAGGGTTTTGCGGGCTTGGCTTTGCCGGGTTTGACTGTTTTGGTGGCTTTTGCCGGTTTTGCAATGGTGCTGGCGCGCAACTCTTCAAATGCGCTCATGAAGTCATCAGCCAGGGCCTGCACATCGGGCACCGCACACCGCGCCACCGTCAGCCCCAAGCAAATCTTTCCGGCGTAGCTCATCAGGGTGATGTTCAGGCCCACACCATGCTCCACAATGGAAAGCGGCCAGTAGCCTGTCATGCGCAGTCCGCCAACATACAGCGGCACGGCCGGGCCTGGCACATTGGAAATCAGCACGTTGGCCAATGGCGGTATGGCATCGGGCACGCCACTGCGCCCGTAAAGCGAGGCCAGCGTGCCCATCAGCCAAGGCACACCAATGGAGGGGAAATCAGTAGGAATGACCGACTTGGCGTGTTTTGCCACGGCCTTGGTGGCGCTGGCGTGGCTGCGCACCGCTTGCAGCCGTTTGACCGGATTGGCAATGGTGGTGGCCAGGCTCACCAGGCTCAACGTGGCCTTGGTGTGAAAATCACTGTCGCCCTTGCTGCGCAGGGAGATGGGCATCGACGCGACCAATGATTTTTTCGGCAATGGTCCAAGCCGCGCCAGGTACCGTCTGAGTGCGCCTCCGCACAGGGTCAGCACCACGTCGTTCACGGTAGCATCACAAACGGCCGCCATGGCTTTGACGTCAGCCAGCGACACGGTGGCCGCGGCAAAGCCACGCTCACGGGTGATCGTGACATTGATCGGTGTGCGCGGCCCCAGAGCCACACCACTTTTTCCAGCCCGTGGTTTGCCGTGCGGAGGTGTTGTCTTGGCATTTGCTGCGCTGTGCCCGCCGGAACTGCGCACCAGACCCGCCAACGTGCGCACCACGCCGGGCAGTTCGCGCACCAATTTCACATATTGCGTGGCATCGTGTCTGAACGCTGCAGCCACCAGGCTCAGGGCACCCGGTTTGCGGTCAATGCGGGCAGGCAACGATGGGGTGGCTGGAGAGGGGGCAGGGCTGGCGGAGGTGTCAAAGAGGGCCGCCGCCAGTGCAGCGCCCGCTTGACCGTCGAGCATGGCATGGTGAATTTTGAAGTAATAGGCTTTCTCGCCGCTGGCCAGCCCCTGAAACACATACAGCATCCACAGCGGGCGGGTGCGATCCAGCAACTCGGCGTGCAGGTTGGCCACCACGGTTTGCAATTGCGCCCAGTCACCCGGCGCGGGAATGTGAATGCGCTCGATGTGTCGGCCCAGATCGACTTCGCCCTGCAACCACA
>JBBQSS010000056.1:0-14693 GCA_038213665.1 Burkholderiales bacterium
TTATTTGATCCTCACTCACCATGACAGGGCTGATCTGAAGCCGGGCCAGTACCTGCTTGAAACGGCCAAGCCTGAACCGGCGTTCGCACGCGGTATCTCCAAAGAAACCCGTGCCTATGTTCTGGATCGCAATGGCTTTACCTGCCAGATGTGTGGCGCTGTGGCTGGAGAATCCCATCCGTATGACCCGACACGAAAAACCAGGCTGCACATTGGGCACATCATTGACAAAAGTCTGGGTGGCAATGACGAGGCCAGCAACCTGAAGGCGGTTTGTTCGATTTGCAACGAAGGTGCAGCAAACATCACCTTGCAACGTCCCGATCTGGGAAAACTAATGGTTCAGGTGCGTCGGGCAACTGCATCCGATCAGCGTGAATTGCTAAAGTGGTTGAAGATCAAGTTCAAAGAATAGCAAGGTGTTGAGCTAACGCACCATTCAAGCACTTGTGCATTGTGCCGATAACAGGCCATAAAAGACTTTTCCGGCTCACTCCTGAACCGGCTCTGCCATGAAAACCAACCGCACCCTCTCCCTTGCCTTGCACGTCACCCCCCTGCGCTGGCAACAGTGGACGTTGCCTTGCTGCCTGACGCTGGCGCTGATCGTCGGCGCAGCGCGACCCGCGCACGCTGCGGGCGCTGCAGCCGCAGCCGCAGCTGAACATGAAGCACCCACCAAAGCCGCGACCAGCGCTGCAGCACGCAAGGCCCCTGCCAGCGCGCCCGCAGAAGCGGCATCGGCAACCCCACCAGCCGCCACGCCGTTAGGCAGTGATCTGCGTCAGGCGCTCAAAGACAAACTCATCGACAAAAAAAGCCTGACCCTGGTCATCAAAGACAAGCCTGCGCCCAAGCCAGCCGCAGCACCCGCCGCTGCGCGCACCCCAGCCGCTGGCGAACATGAAGCCCCAGCTGCCGCGCCTGCACCCGCCGTGGCACGCGGCGGCCGTGCACCCGCTGCAGTCGCGCATGGTGCCACTGCGGCACATGCCCCTGCCGTGATCAACCCGCGCAGCAGCCGTGACTACATCCTGGCCAAGGCGGCCGCCCTCACCGGCCATGAAGCGCCCGCCGCCGGCGCAGGTGCCCACGGCGGCGACGTGCATTGGGCCTACGAGGGTGAAAACGGCCCGAAAAACTGGGGCAAGCTCAAACCCGAATTCAATGTGTGCGCCATTGGCAAGCGCCAATCCCCCATCAACATCGAAGAAGCCACGACGCTGCAAGGCCCGGCCGAGCCCTTGGCCTTCAACTACACCGCCTCCAGCGGCTCGGTGGTCAACAATGGCCACACCATTCAGGTGGACCTGTATGGCGACAACACTTTGAGTGTGCGCGATTCGGTCTACAAGCTGGTGCAGTTTCACTTTCACACCCCGTCTGAAGAACAGGTGAACTACCGCAACTTCGCCATGGTGGCGCATCTGGTGCACAAAAACAATGAAGGTCAGCTGGCCGTGGTGGCAGTGCTGCTGGACCCCGGCGTGGCCAACACGCTGGTCCACAAGGTTTGGACTTACATGCCGCTCGACACCAGCGACCGCGTGCGTCTGCCGGGTGGCGTCATCGACATGAACGAGCTGCTGCCCAAAGACCAGCGTTACTACCAGTTCATTGGCTCACTCACCACCCCACCCTGCACCGAAGGCGTGTTGTGGCTGGTGTTGAAGCAGCCCACCCAACTCAGCAACGAGCAAATTCGCCTGTTCCAGCAACTTTTTCCCAACAACGCCCGGCCGGTACAGCCAGTCAACGGGCGGGCCGTGCGCGATGCGCAGTGAACAAACTCATTCCATTTCCATATCACCCGTGTCGTTGTTACCCCTCCTTGTCGTGCTCAAGCACTGCCTGCGTCGGAGCGCCTAGACACGGAGGATCTACAAATGGAATCACACCCCGATGTAGCGTTGCCAGACCGTCGGATCAGCTGCCAACTGCATTGAGCCCCCCTGCCACACCACCTGGCCACGCTCAATGAGGGTGTGGTGGTTGGCCAGTTTGATCAGCCGCTGCACATACTTGTCAACCACCACAATGGTCTGCCCCTGGGCACGCAGCTGGTCCAGGCAGCGCCAGATTTCCTCGCGCACCAAGGGCGCCAAACCCTCGGTGGCCTCGTCCAGGATCAACAAATAAGGGTTGGTCATGAGCGCGCGACCAATCGCCAGCATTTGCTGCTCACCACCTGACAACTGGTTACCCATGTGGCGCAAGCGCTCAGCCAGCCGGGGAAACAAGGCAAACACGCCATCCAGGCACCACGGGTTGGCCGCGCCGTTGCGGTTGGCGGCAAACGCCACCAGGTTCTCTTTGACTGACAAGTTGGGGAATATCTGCCGGCCTTCGGGCACCAGCGCCAGCCCCATGCGGGCAATGCGATCAGGCGGGTAGTGGTCAATGCGCTCGCCCCGAAAACGCACCGTGCCACGCAAAGCGGGGGTCAGTCCCAGAATGGCGCGCAGCGTGGTGGTTTTGCCCATGCCATTGCGCCCGAGCAGCGTGGCCACTTCGCCCGCGTTCACACACAAGCTCACGCCAAACAAGACCTGGCTGCTGCCGTAGGCCGCCTCCAGGTGCTCAACTTCAAGCAATGCGCTCATGCGGTGGCGTCCTCATCGTCACCCAGGTAGGCCAGCCGAACCTCAGGATGGGCCCGGATTTCATCCGGCGTGCCACAGGCAATTACCCGGCCATACACCAGGGTCGAAATACGGTCAGCCAGCCGAAACACCGCGTTCATGTCGTGCTCCACCAACAACATTGTGGTCTCGCCGCGCAGGCTTTGCAGCAGGCTGACCATGCGCTCGGACTCATCCGGCCCCATGCCAGCCATGGGCTCGTCCAGCAACAACAATTTGGGCCGCGTGGCCAAGGCCAGGCCGACCTCAAGCTGTCGCTGCTCGCCATGCGACAAGGCACCGGCCAACCGCTGCATTTGTGGCGCCAAGCCAACCCGTTCAACGATTTCGGCGGCATAGGCGTAGCGCTCGGCATCCCGCCGTGCGGGGCGCCAAAAATTCAGGCTGTGGCCCGCGTGCGCCTGCACCGCCAGGGCCACGTTGTCCAGCACCCCAAGGCGCTCAAAAATGCTGGTGATCTGGTACGAGCGCGCCAGGCCATGGCCCACACGCGCGTGCATGGGCATGTGGGTCACGTCCATACCATCAAAGTGAATCCGCCCGGCGTTGGGGGCCAGCGCGCCAGAAATCAGGTGCAGCAAGGTGGTTTTGCCCGCGCCATTGGGACCGATCAGCGCATGAATTTCTCCCGCCACCACATTCAGCTGCACATGATCGGTGGCCATCAGGCCGCCAAAATGCTTGACCAACCCATCCACATGGAGCAAAGTGCTGTGCGTCATGGCTGCGGCCCGATGGATGCGTCGCGCCCGGGCAGGCGGGCATCGCGGGGTTTTTTTATGCGCAGGCTGAGCAGCCCGTTGGGTGTCAGCAAAACCACCAGCAGCAGCGCCGCACCCAAGCCAAATTGCCAGTGAATGGTGTACGCACTGAGCAGCTCCTCCAGCACCAAAAAGACCACGGCACCGGCAAAACCGCCGTAAAGGTGCCCAACGCCCCCCAAAATCACCATGACCATCAACATGCCAGACTCGCTCCACTGCATCATCGACGGGCTGACAAACCCGCCTTGCTGCGCCAGCAAGGCACCTGCCAGCCCGGCACAGGCACCCGCCAGCACAAAGGCCAGGAGTTTGAACCGGTACACCGCAAAGCCGATGGCTACCATGCGCGTCTCGTTCTCACGAATGGCTTGCAACGCATGACCAAAAGGCGAATTCAGCAGCCGGTGCAAGGCCAGAAACACCAGCACCAGCAACGCCAGCACCAGGTAGTAAAAGCTCTCGTCCTGGCTCAGGTCCAGACCAAAACCGACCTCAAAGCGGCCCGGCAGCGACAGCCCATCGTCACCCCCGAAGGTCTTGAGTGACACCATCAGGTAATACAGCATTTGCGCAAAAGCCAGCGTGATCATGATGAAGTACACCCCCTTGGTGCGCAGGCTGATGGCCCCAATAAGCAGCGCAAACACCCCACCCGCGACAAACGCCACCGGCAACGCCAGCCAGGCTGAGTTGAGGTTGTATTGCATCAAAATGCCTGCCGCATACGCGCCCACGCCCACAAACGCGGCATGCCCAAAGCTGACCATGCCGCCAAAGCCCAGAATCAGGTTCAGGCTGGTGGCGGCCAGTGCAAAGATCAAAATCCGGCTGGCCACACTGATGTAAAACGCCTGCGCAGAAGCCTGTGCCAGCAGAGGCAACAGCACCAGGCCCATCAGCAAAACCAAACCTGTGCGCCAGCGCAAGGGCTGGTCCAGCAGGCCTGGCAGCAAACGCACCGGCACCACGGATTTCGCTGCCAAAGGCGCAACCGCACGGGCGGCGTCCACCCGTTTGCCGGATTTGACGCCCAGATCAGCCACGGGCAGGAAACAGCCCCTGGGGCTTGAAAAACAACACGGCGGCCATCAGCACATAAATCAGAATCGACGCCACCGCCGGACCGGCACTGGCGGCCATCTCCGGCCCAAAGCTGCGCTCAAACGCATAAGGAATCAGGGCACGCCCGGCAGTGTCTACCACGCCCACCAGCAAGGCGCCCAGCAAGGCGCCGCGAACAGAACCGATGCCACCGATGACGATGACCACAAACGCCAGAATCAAAATGCGCTCACCCATGCCGACCTGCACTGCCAGCAGCGGCCCGAGCATGCCCCCGGCAAGCGCACACAAACCCGCACCAAACGCAAACACCAGGGTGAACAGGCGTTGCACATCCACGCCCATGGCCAGCGCCATCTCGCGGTTGGAAGCCCCGGCGCGCACCTGCATGCCAAGCCGCGTGCGCGTGACCAGCAGGTACAGCAGCAAGGCGGCAGCCAGGCCCACGGCAATGATGAACAGCCGATACGCCGGGTAACTGAACCCCGGCAACAATGCCAGCGGGCCAGCCAGTGCCGCCGGCGGATTGAGCGCCATCGGCTGCGAGCCCCACACCATGCGCACGGCTTCGTTGCTCATCAAGAGAATGGCGAACGTGCCCAGCACCTGCGACAAGTGGTCACGCTGGTACAAGCGGCGCAGCACAGCCACCTCAAGCAGGGCCCCCAACACTGCAGTGGCCAGCACGCCGCAGCCCAAACCGATCCAGAAGGAACCGCTGGCCAGGCTGATGCTGGCCACCAGGTAAGCCCCCACCATGTAGATGGAGCCATGCGCCAGGTTGATCATGTCCATGATGCCGAACACCAGCGTCAGCCCCGCAGCCAGCAAAAACAGCATCAAACCAAACTGCAGCCCGTTGAGCGACTGCTCCAGAACCAAAATACCGGTCATTGCCTAATTTGCCTCATGGATGCCAATGTTGAAACGCCGGACGCGATGCGGGGACGCCCTAACGGTGTAGGCACAGGTGCTACAAAGGCATCTTGCATTCGCCCACATACGCATCGGCATGGTTCTTGAACACCGTGCCCAGCGTGCGGTTGGTGATGCGGCCTTGGGCGTCTTTGGTGACCACGCGCAAGTAGTAGTCCTGAATCGGGAACTGGTTGCTATTGAACTTGAAGGCACCGCGCACCGAGTCAAATTTGGCCGCTTTGAGCGCCTTGCGCACGGCATCCTTGTCGTCGAGTCGGCCTTTGACATCGCGCACCGCCGCGTCCATCAAACGAGCGGCGTCATAGCCTTGCGCCGCGTACAAGGTGGGCAGGCGGCCGTAGTCCTTTTGGAAGTCGGCGACAAAACGCTTGTTGGCCGGGTTTTGCATGTCATGCGCCCATTGCGAGCTGTTGAACATGCCCAGCATGGGTTCGCCTACCGCCCGAATCACATCTTCGTCGGCAGAAAACCCGGGGCCAAACAGCGTCATGTCCTTGGACAGCCCCGCGCCCACAAACTGCTTGATGAAGTTGATGCCCAGGCCACCCGGCAAAAAGATGTACACCGCATCGGCCCCTGAGGCACGCATTTTGGACAACTCCGAGCCGTAATCCAGTTGGCTCAAGGGGGTGTAGGTTTCCGAGGCAATTTGCCCCTTGAAATAACGCTTGAAGCCGGCCAACGCATCCTTGCCAGCGGGGTAATTGGGCGCCAGCAGGGCCACTTTCTTGAACCCCTTGTCCTGCACGGTTTTGCCCACGGCCTCATGCAGGCTGTCGTTCTGGTAAGAGGCGCTGAAAAAATACGGGTTGCACTGGGCCCCAGCGTATTGCGACGGGCCGGCATTGGCACTGATGTAGAAGGTTTTGGCGTCAAAAATCGGCTTGCCCACCGCCAGCATCACGTTGGAAAACACCACACCGGTCATGAAGTCAACCTGGTCGTGCCTGACCAGCCGGTCGGCCGCTTGTTTGGCCGCATCGGGTTTACCCTGGTCGTCCGCCACGATCACCTCGGCGGGCAAGCCACCCAGCTTGCCACCCGAATGCTTCAACGCCAGGTTGAAGCCATCGCGAATGTCAACGCCCAAGCCCGCGCCTGGGCCGGACAAGGTGCTGAGCATGCCGACCTTGACCTTGTCGGCAGCCCTGGCGGGCCCGGCCAGTAGTGCGAGCACGGCTGCTGCTGCCAGCGTCAGGTGCAGGGCTTTGGAATCAGTAGATTTCATCAAAATACATCCTGTAATGGATTGAGGGAGGGTTCGCTGAATTGCTGATTGTCGGGGAGCTTTTGCCACCGAATGGCTGGCCCAGGTTGCCATTTGCGCGCCATCCGCAATGGTGCCCAGCAGCGATCTGGTGGACGCCATTGCGGATGGCGCGACTTCAACCGATTTTTGAGCATTGACAGGGCAAACAACCGCTACTTCCCCAGCGCCCGCAACGCCAGTTTGATACCGTCGCTCACGCCCACGTCCTTGGGCAAGGCTTTCAAGGCAACGGCGGCTTCCCGGTCGTTGTAACCCAGCGCCAGCAGCGCCTGCAAAATGTCCGACTGCGCATCATTGGCCACGCTGGCGACCACGCCAATGTCTGGCCCGAGCTTGCCTTTGAGCTCCAGCAACAGGCGTTCGGCAGTTTTTTTGCCAATGCCCGGCACCTTGATGAGCCGCCCACCTTCCTGCAAGGTGATCGCCTGCGACAACTCGGCCACACTCATGCCTGACAGTACCGAGAGCGCGGTGCGCGGCCCCACACCAGCGATCTTGATGAGTTCGCGAAAACCCTCGCGCTCCTGGGCTGTGGCGAAGCCGTACAAAATTTGTGCATCTTCACGCACCACAAAATGCGTCAGCAGCGTCACTTTGCCACCCAGCTCGGGCAGGTTGTAAAACGTGCTCATGGGCACAAACACCTCGTAGCCCACGCCGTGGCAGTCCACAATCACCTGCGGCGGGTTTTTGGTATCGAGCGTGCCGGTTAATTTGCCAATCATTTATTGCCTATCATGGGTAACTTCATTAGGAATTATCAACTTGATCCTCCGCCACCTCTTTTCCCCAGCCAACAACACCCGCTTGAGCCACCTGTGCGGCCCGATGGACGCGCATTTGCGCACCATTGAAACCGCCTTGCAGGTCAAAATTGCCCACCGACATGAGCAGTTCAAGGTCGACGGCCTCAAGGCCAACGCCAAACGCGGCATGGAAATGCTGCAAGCGCTGTACGAGATGGCCGCGCGCCCGATTGAGCCGCGCACCGTGCAACTGATGCTCTCGGGTGACGGTGATGTCAACGGCACCGAAGGTCCGTCGCTGAAAACCAAACGCGCCGATCTGAAGCCGCGCTCCATCAACCAGGCCAACTACCTGGACCACATCGCCAGCCACGACATCACTTTTGGCATTGGCCCGGCCGGTACCGGCAAAACTTATCTGGCGGTCGCCATGGCTGTGGATGCCCTGCAGCGCAGCATGGTGCAGCGCATTGTGCTCACCCGCCCCGCAGTGGAAGCCGGTGAGCGTCTGGGCTACCTGCCAGGTGATCTGGCGCAAAAGATCGACCCCTACCTGCGCCCGCTCTACGACGCGTTGTATGACCTGATGGGCTTTGAGCAAGTGCAAAAAGCCTTTGAGCGCCAGACCATCGAGATCGCGCCACTGGCTTTCATGCGCGGGCGCACGCTCAACACCGCGTTTGTCATTCTGGACGAGGCGCAAAACACCACGCCCGAGCAAATGAAGATGTTTTTGACGCGCATTGGTTTTGGTTCCAAGGCCGTCATCACCGGCGATGTCAGCCAGATCGATTTGCCCAGCACCCAGCTCAGCGGCCTGATTGATGCCGAGCGCGTGCTGCGCAGCGTTGAGGGCATTGCCATGTGCCGTCTGACCAGTGTTGATGTGGTGCGGCACCCGCTGGTGGCGCGCATTGTGGACGCCTACGATGCCCCCGGGCGTTACAACCCGCACCCCCGCGACGACGCGATGCTGCCGGCGTTAGAGCCCCTCGTCACGCCACCCCAAGCTGCCCGCAAGGCAAGCCGGGCAACGCCTACGGTTGGCGTAGGCAAAGCGGCCGTCAAAGCATCCAAAGCAACACCCCAAAGCCCCCGCAGGCG
Organism: Burkholderiales bacterium; assembly: GCA_038213665.1. Lineage (GTDB taxonomy): Bacteria > Pseudomonadota > Gammaproteobacteria > Burkholderiales > Burkholderiaceae_C > Rhodoferax. The sequence continues at coordinate 8,528 of JBBQSS010000056.1, forward strand.
CCCAGGCGTCCGCTAGATATTTACTACTAAATAAATAGCTGCTTGCGCTTATAGATAAAGGGCTAGAGGCCAATTTTCCTTATAAAACTACCCCTCGCCATGAACCCACTCACCCGGTCTTGGCGATTTGACATGGACGGCTTTCCGTCGGACCGATAGCGCATCGGCCACGCGTCTCCATTGTCACGCCGATGTGAACGAACTCAGTCAACCAACCAACAGCAAACCAGCGGCGCAATGGTGACCGCATCGTTTTCAACCTTGATGCGCGCGCCGGCGCACAGTTCCCGCATGGCATCTTGCTGAAACAAGCCGTAGGGACGCAAGGCACCCAGGGACAGCCGCTGCGCCTCGGTGTTGAAGTTGCTCACCACCAGCACCCGGTTGCGCGGGTTGTGCAGGTCGGTACGCAAAAACACCAAAAGGTTCGGGTTGTCCACGCTCAGCAGTTGACGGTTGTCAAAATCTGCAAAGGCACTCAACGCCTTGCGCTGGGCGATCATCTTTTTCAGCGCGCTGAAAATGCGACGTTCAATCGTGCCCGTCTGATGGCGCAACGCCGCCTTTTGCCAGTCGAAGTAAGAGCGATTGACCCAGCGGTTGTCATCTCGCTGTGCGGGGTCGGCCAGGTAGGCCAAGCTGTTGAGCGTGCCAATGGCATCGCCGTAGTAAAACAAGGGAATGCCACCAAAGGCAAGAATCAGGCTGTGCAACATCAAAACGGTTTTGATGGCGGCATCAATAGCGGCAGGGTCGTCGTTGGCCTGCGCCACTTCAAGCCCGGCCAGCGAGGCCAGTGAGCCTGAAATGCGCGCATCACCAGTTTTTGGGTTCACGCCAAAGGGCAAGCCCCGGGCTGCCGATCCGGCAAATCGCCCGGTGAAATAGTCCAGCAAAAAGCGCCGGTGCTGCGCCGGGTCGTAGCCTGACAGGCGCACATCATTGTCATCAAACCCCAAGCCGATGTCGTCGTGGCAACGCACATAGTTGAGCCAGGTGGCCCGCTCCAGCTTGACGGGCAAGTGTTTGATGCCCTGGTTGAGCAGCACGGCATTTTTGGTGGCCACGCCGTCCCACAGCAAGGACATGAGCGTGGCGTTGTAGGCAATCTCGCACTCCTTGGCATTGATGGCGTCTTCACCAAAATACTTGGCCACCTCGCTGGGCGCCACGATGGCCTCGGCAATGAACAGCACGCCCGGCGCGGTGACCTGGCAGCAGTCCTTCATCAACTGCAGCAGCAGATGTGCTTCACGCTCGTTCTGGCAGGTGCTGCCAATTTTTTTCCACAGGAACGCCACGGCGTCCAGCCGCAGGATGTCAGCCCCCTTGTTGGCCCAGAACAAAATGATGTCCATCATCTCGATCAACACCGCCGGGTTGCGGTAGTTCAGGTCCCACTGGTAGTGGTTGAAGACCGTCATGACCCACTTGCCCATGGCCTCGTCCCAGGTGAAGTTGCCAGGCGCCGTGGCCGGAAAGACCTCGGGCATGGTTTCTTCAAATGTGTCAGGCATCGCACGGTCGTCAAACACGTAGTAGTAGTCCTGAAACTTTTTCTCGCCCTGGCGCGCCCGCTGTGCCCACTCATGCTCGTCTGAGGTGTGGTTGACGACCACATCGAGCACCAGCAACATGTCGCGCTTCTTTAACGTGGCAGCCAGCGCTTCGACGTCTTCCGTGCTGCCGTAGCGGGTGTCTACCTTGAAGAAATCCCGCACCGCGTAGCCACCGTCGGCACGCCCAGGCGGGCAATCCAGAATGGGCATGATGTGCAGCATGTTGATGCCCAGGTCCTGCAGGTAAGGCAGTTTGGTGCGCAGGCCTTTCAGGTCGTCGGCGAAACGGTCGCAGTACAGCGCCATACCCACCCACTTCTGGCTCAAAAACCAGTTGTAGTCGCGCTCCCGTGCCAAATCTGACTTGCGCAGGTGCGGGCTGCGTTCCATGTAGCGCACCGCCAGCGTTTCCACCAGGCTGACCAGGTGCGCCTTGAAGTCGGGGCGGTCACCGTAGAGCAGGTGAAACAGGGAATGGATGGCGTAAAAATTGGCCCCCAGGCGGGTGTAGAAGTGGCGCAGCCGATGGTTGCCGATTTCGGGCTTGAGCGCCATCAGTATCTCGTTCAACATCGCGTGGGATGCTTGTTCGTACATCAAATATCTCCAAAAAATTTCAGTTTTGTGTGCGCATCCAGGCATCCAGATCCGGGTGGTAATGGGCCACCCCCTCCAGAATGCCCGCGCTGTAATTGCCATTCATGCCCAGGTAGCCGCCCTGGGCCACATACAGGGTGTCGGGGTTGGCATGTGCCACCTGACTTTTCACTTCGCAGTCGGCATTGGCCACCAGCACGGCCGGAATGCCACTGAGCAGCACATCCAGATCGTTGCCGCTGTCGCCGGCAAACAAGGTGAACCTGTCGTGGTGATCGTGGTGGCCGTTTTGCTGCATCAGGTAGCGGATGGCGTGCAGCTTGTTGGCGCGGGCGGGCAAGACATCCAGCAAGCCCAGGCCGGCGGGCTCATCAATGCTCCAAATCAGGTTGGCCTTGACCTGCGCTTCATTCAGGCGGACGTCAACGGCACGCATCAAGCGTGGCGCATCTTCAGCCAGCACCACGTGGTAGCTGAGCTTGTAGCGGTTTTGTTGCGCTTGGGGCTGCAGGCGCAGGGCCGGAAAAACGCGCAACAGACGACTCAGGTCGTCATGCGTCAGACCATGCCAATCGGGGGCAATGTGCGCATGCCACGCGTCATCGGGCTGCCAGCCCGCAGGCGTGACCTGATAGATCGTCGACCCCACATCGGCGATGGCGAAATCCGGCACGGGCAAATCGAACTGACAAATAGCCTGCTCAATGAGGGCGCGGTGCCTGCCACTGACATAGACCAGCGTCACATCGTCGCGACGAACCAGTTGCCGAAACAGCGCCAGTGCGCCCTTGGCGTCCGGCTGCGCACCGTTGGCAATCAGGGTTCGGTCCAGGTCGGTGCAGAGCAGCAAGCGCCTCATGCCGCTGCTGCGGCTTTGTCGTCCGCAAAGAAGTGGTAGTGCGTCATGGCTTCAAGAATGCCCGCCGCATAGGGCTGCTTTGAAAAATAGATTTTCTCGATGTTTGCCAGATCAGACAGCTCGGCAAGGTGGCGGTTGTCCACCACCACGCCAAGCGTGTTGCCGCGCAACATATCGGCGTCGGCGCCGGTGACGCCGGCGGCCAGCGTCTTCTCCAGCGGAAAACCAAACTGTTCGGCACACCAGCGCAACGCGAGGCCCTTGGAGGCACGCAGCGGCAGCACGTCAAGGAATTGACCAAAAGAAAATATCACGTTCACAGCCTGCTCATTGCGCAGCAAAAGTTGCCGTATCTCATTGACATTGGCCAGCGTTGTGTCCATGAAGTAGCTCAGTTTGAAGGCGCTTTGATGGGTTTTGGGCTGCAAGGTCAGACCCGGCAATTCCTTCAGCACATCGTGCACCGCCTGCCTGCTCCACAAGTGGTCGATGTGGCGCGCCCAGACCGCATCCTCAGTCAAGTTGGGGGCGTAATGGATTTGTGTGCCCTGCCCGGTGATCAGCACGTCGGGCTGCGCAATGTGGTGCCGCTTCAAGGTAGCCAGCGCATCGTCAAGGCCGCGGCCGGTGGCAATGCCGAAAATAATCGCTTTGCGATGCGCGTGCATGGTTTGCAAAAACGGCACCAGTGCCTGCGTGTCGCCAATCAGGTTCTGGTCAAGGCTGGTGAAAATAGCTTGGTCACGGAACGTGCCCGCACGCCGTCGCAAATTCATGCGGGTGAGGGGCTCGGTTTTTTCCACCAGCGGACGAATCTCCGACAGGTAGCTTTCGACGTGCGCCGACCATGAATAAAAACGCGCAACCCCCTCCATGCCGTTTTTGGCCAACTTGCGCCATGCCGACCTGTCGGTCAGGGTCTGCAGCAAGGTCGCCGCCATGGCGGCTTGGTCAAGCGGGTTGATCAGGTGGCCGTTCTGGCAGTTGCGGATGATGTCGGTCGGGCCACCGTCCTCCGTGGCCACAATCGGCAGACCGCAGGCGGCTGCCTCGATCAGCGTCAGGCCAAAGGGCTCGGTCAAAGCCGGGTTGCAAAACACGCCCTGCGAGGCGGCCGCCAGGCGGTACAGCACCGCCACTTCTTCCTGCTTGTGGTTTTTGGGGTAGGCCACTTTGCCGTACAAGTCATATTTGTCAATGGCCAGGAGAATCTCGGTAAGCACCGTCTTGGAGACGTTCTCCATGTCCTGAATATCGTCGCGATTGCCCGCCACAATGACCAGGTTGGCGGCTTCTTGCAAGGCCGGGGACGCACCATAGGCCTCAATCAACGCCACGATGTTTTTCTTTGGATCAGGACGCGACAGCGCCAAAATCATCGGCTTGTTGGGTTGCGTCAAATAGCGCTTGAGTGCCAAGGCGACCGGGCTCTTTTTTTCATCCCCCAAGGGCGGAAAAAATTGCGTCAAATCGGTCCCAGGCGGAATCACACGCATGCGATCAGGCTGGTAAAAGTCGTACAGACCGTATTGCTGCTCAATCTCTTGGCGGGTGCTGGTGATGACGCGCTCGGCCGCGCCCAAGGTGGTTTCTTCGGCATCGATACGGCGTGAGATGTGGTAGGTCGACTCGATCTCGCTGCGCTTGATGCCGCTGGCCAGCAGCTGCTGGCGTTTGTTGCGGCCCAGGGAGTGGCCGGTATGCACCAGAGGAATACCCAACTGGTGCGACAGGCGCGAGCCCACGTAGCCGGCATCGGCGTAATGGCTGTGAATCACATCCGGCATGCGCGGCTGGCTCTTGAGCCAGGCCAGCACGTTGTCGGAGAAATTTTCCAGCGTGTCCCACAACAATTCCTTGCGCAGGTACTTTTCTTCACCGCACGCGATGCGCACGATGCTGGCCTTGCCAGAAAGCGATTCAAGCGCTTGGGCGTAGTCGACGCTGACCTGGCTGTCGACCACAAGCCGCGTCAACAGCACTACTTTTTCAACATCCGGGCGCTGCCCCAAGGCGCGCGCAAGCTCCACCACATACCGGGTCTGGCCGCCGGTGTCGGCGTCGCGCCCAAGCTCTAGATCATGGCCACGGATCAAGCCATGAACACTGATCAAGACGATGCACAAGGGGGATTTGGGGCTTGATGCCTGCTTTTTCATGAGCCGTGCCTTTCTTTCTATGAACTGTCTGCCATTCATATTTTGACCACAACAGACCAGTCCACCCCCACTTTTTCCAAAATGAATGGATTAATCTGCGCAGACCAGCGTGCAAAATATGGTTGTCGGATGCACCAGAACAAGTTTCCGGACGCTGATCTTGACCGGTGGGTTGCGGGCTAAGAGAATTTCAAATGGTGCTAAAAAGTCCACGTCGCACACGTTGAGGACTTCTGTCCTGCTGTGCTTCGTTATACCCGTTTTGCAACGGCGTCTTCAAACCCAGCCTGAACTGCTTGATTTTTTGGACGGCGTTGCCCTGATGGCGCTCGTCTTCCATGCCAGAAAGTCTCATGTGCACCCGCCCCAATGGGGCTGAAACACTTGCGCCAAAAATGCCCGGGACAGTCGCATCACTTCATACAATGCAAACCGATACGCAAACTTAAGGACCATGTGATGCACACTGTCAGTGCCACGCATCTCGCCCGGCCGACCCGAAACATTCTGGATCAGGTCAATTTTGTCGGGCTTCCAGGGCTCAAACTGGCAACACTGGCACCCAAGGCTCAGGCGTAGCAGCCTGAGGGCTGGTAGCACATGTCAAAACGTGCAGCCCAGGCACTGCCCTCCCGTCAGCACCACCATAAACGGGACATCAGCTGGCTCTACCTCCCTTAGGAGTCGAGAAATAATAAATTGAACCATGACCCGCTTTCAGACGAGATGCCAGGCAAGGCGCAAAGCGCAAAGCGCAAAGCGCGCAGTTTGGCGAGCCAAACAAGCGATTTGCAACGCCGCATGGCACGCGTATGGAAGATGGGGAATGTTGAAGTTATTTTTTCTCGGCGACTTAGGTGATTTCCAAGAATAAATATGCCCAGATGACGCAGGATTTTTGTTCAGCTGCAAGGCGTAAAAATGGGCGTATAGCGAGCTATACAACCGTTTTTGCAACGCAGCAGATGGACAAAAAGACAAGTCAGATGGGT
>JBBQSS010000057.1:0-14632 GCA_038213665.1 Burkholderiales bacterium
AAGTTGGACAGCGCCGGGCCAATCGAGAGCCAGCTGAACATGCGTTTGAGTTCGGTGTTGCTCTGCGCCGAGCGCCCGACATGGCGCTGCAGGCTGATGGCGGCCACACCCAAGGACCCGCCGGTCATCAAGGCGCTCAGACACAACACCGGGAAAATCGGAAAAGCCACCGCCAGACCCGCACCGGCACTGGCGGTCATCACGCAAAATCCTATGGGCCGCTTGAACCCGTTACGGTCGGCATAACGGCCTGCGGGCAAGGCCAAAAACACCTGTGTCAGAGCAAACAACGCCAACAACACGCCCACAGCCAACGGGCTGTGCCCCTCACGCAGCGCCATCAGCGGTGCGGCCATGCGCATACCGGCCATACAGGCGTGCAGGCTGATGTGCCCGGCAATCAGACGGGCCAGTGCCACCGAACCCAGCGGTGCAACAACGGCTGTCACGGCGCCGCAGTCATGCTTCAAAGCCGATACCCGCTCTTTTCATGTAATTTATATAACAAATTGGCCTCTGGCCCTTATGAAATAAGCGTAATAAGCTATTATAAATATAGCTAATTCAGCGGCGTCAGAGCCTGGCCCTGCAGCAGGAAACCGATCAGGTTGTCGGCCGCCAGCTGCGCCATGGCCAATCGGGTGGGCAATGTGGCGCTGGCAATGTGCGGGGTCAGCACCACATTGGGCACGGTCAACAAATCCGGGTGTAGCGCAGGCTCTCCCTCAAACACATCCAGGCCAGCCGCAGCAATCACGCCTTGCCTCAAAGCAGCCGCCAGCGCCGCATCGTCCACAATGCCACCGCGCGCAATGTTCACCAGGGTGGCGCCGGGTTTCATTTGCGCCAGATCAGTGGCACCGATGGCGTGGTGCGACTCTGGGGTGTAAGGCAGCACCAGAATCAGGTGATCCGACTGTTGCAAAAGCGCTTGCTTGCTGACCAGCGTCGCGCCACAGGCCAGCTCGATGGCCGCATCCAGCCGTGAGCGGTTGTGGTAAATCACCTTCATGCCAAAACCGTGTGCGCCCCGCCTGGCAATGCCCTGGCCAATGCGCCCCATGCCCAGAATACCCAGCGTACTGCCGTGAACTTCAGCACCGGCAAACATATCGTAGCGCCAGCGGTTCCACAGGCCAGCGCGCAAAAACCGCTCACTCTCAGCCATACGCCGGGCGGTGGCCAAAAGCAAAGCAAAGCCGAAATCCGCCGTAGTTTCGGTCAGCACGTCGGGGGTGTTGGTGGCCTTGACGCCAGCGGCAGTCATGGCCGCCAGGTCAAAGTTGTTGTAACCAACGGCCATGTTGGCGCATATTTTCAGATCCGGGCAAGCCGCCAGCAATGCGGCATCAATGCGCTGGCTGCCAGTGGTGAACACACCTTGCTTGCCTTGCAGCTTGTCAATGAGTTGCTCAGGTGTCCAAAGGTCGTCGTTCTGGTTGGATGTGACCTCGAAATGCTGCTCAAGCAGCGTCAGTATTTGGGGGGAAACGGCGCGTGCGACTAACACATGAGGTTGCATCTTATGGCTCCTTTCAGGTCGAATTCGTATTGTCCATTATCGAATTCAAGCCTTGGTGCCGGTACTGCCCGATTTGCAGGTCAAATCTGGCGGGAGCTTGTAAATCACTTTTTTGTGCACAGACATGATTTTCGACTTGTCTACAATAACTTACAAAAATATCCTAACCGGAAAAAACGTGATCCGATCCTTCAGCCTGTTCATTTTCTTGTACCTCTTCTGGCTGCTGTTGTCGGGGTTCTTCACGGCTTTTTTAATGTCGGCAGGGATTGGCTGCGCCTTGATGGTGACCTGGTTTGCACGCCGCATGAACGTCGTCGACGATGAAGGGCATCCCGTGCAACTGGGCCCCCGGGCCGCTTTTTATTGGGCTTGGCTGGTCAAAGAGATTGTCTTGTCTGCTTGGGTGGTCAGCAAAATCATCCTGCACCCCAAACTGCCGATCAGTCCCACCTTGGTGCGCTTCAAACCAACCCAAAAAACAGATGTTGGTCTGGTGCTGCACGCCAACTCCATCACCCTGACGCCTGGCACCATTGCCATTGAAGCGAGTGCAAACGAGTTTTTTGTACATGGACTCACCAGAGCAAGTGCTTACGGCGTGGTGGACAGCGAAATGGATCAACGTGTCAGCGCCTGCGAGGGCAAAGCCTGATGTTTGCTGTGGCGGCCATTGCACTGCTTGTCACGCTGGCACTGGCGCTTGTCCGGGCGACTCTGGGGCCCACCGTGTTTGACCGGGCCCAGGCCGCCAACACCATCGGTACCGTCGCCATGCTGTTGCTGGCCGTGATGGGTTTCTTGAACGGTCGCCCTGAATTTCTTGACCTTGCCATTGTCTACGGATTACTCAACGTGATCGGTACGATTGCCGTTTTGAAGTACTTCCGTTACGGTGATTTGGGCGACCCGGGTGACGATGAGGGCACCCGATGATGCCTGTTTTACTGACGGCCGTGAGTTGGTTCTGCCTGGTGCTTGGCGGGATTTTTTGCGTCGTGGGTGCCATCGGGCTGTTGCGCATGCCTGATTTTTATACCCGGATGCATGCTGCCAGCGTGATTGAAACGCTTGGCGCGGGTCTGATTTTGTTCGGGCTGATGTTGCAGGCCGGCTTCACGCTGGTAGCGGTCAAGCTGCTCATGCTGGGTGTGTTGATTTTGTTTGTCAGCCCGACAGCAACACACGCGCTTGCGCGGGCAGCCATGGTTCGCGGGCTTAAACCACTGCTGGCAAACCAGGAGAAACCACCATCGAAGCCCTGATCATTAACGTGCTGATGGTCATGCTGGCGGTAACCGTTGTCATCATCATGCGCAGCCGCAACCTGTTCGGCGTTGTCATTCTTGGCAGCATTTACAGCTTTCTGATGGCCACGGTGCTGGTTGCCATGGATGCGGTGGACGTGGCCATGACCGAAGCGGCAGTGGGCGCCGGCATCTCGACTGTGTTGCTGCTGGGGGCGCTTTATCTGTGTAAAAGTGAAGAAGCCCACGCCCCGAAAAAGCCCTTTGTGCCACTGATGGTTTCCTTGTCAGTCGGCGGCATGTTGGTCTACGGCACGCTTGGTCTGCCCGAGTTCTCCGATCCCCATGCCCCCATTCATCAGCATGTGGTGCCGCGCTATCTCAATGAGATGAAAAAAGAAGTCGACGTACCCAACGTGGTGACAGCGGTGTTGGCCAGCTACCGTGGTTACGACACCCTTGGTGAAACCACGGTGGTCTTCACGGCAGGCGCCGGTGTCATCGCACTGTTGCGTCGGCGTCGCAAGGGCCACACGCAATGAAAAATGACCTGATCCTTCGCGTCATCGCCAAGATGACAATTCCGTTCATCTTGCTGTTTGCCTTTTATGTGCAATTTCATGGTGATTTTGGCCCGGGCGGTGGCTTTCAGGCCGGTGTCATTTTGGCGGCAGGCGTTATTTTTTATGCGCTGATTTTTGGTTTGGCGGACGCGCGCAAGCTTGTGCCCGAGCCACTGGTGGAGTCCATGATGGCGATTGGCGTGTTGATTTACGCGGGTGTCGGCGTGGCTGGTTTGTTGTTGGGTGGTAATTACCTGGACTACTTTGTGCTGGATCCGAATCCGGTACACGGCCAGCATCGCGGCATTTTCTGGGTCGAGGTGGGTGTGGCCACCACAGTGTCAGGTGTGATGCTGAAAATTTTCTACATGTTCGCCGACCGCGGCAAGGCAGACGAAGAATGACGGGGACGACAACCGCCATGACCCTGAGTGGTCACTTTACGTACTTCATTACGGTGTTCCTGATGATCGCGGGCTTGTTCATCGTCATCTCGCGCAGCAACCTGATCAAGAAGCTGGTGGGTTTGGGTATCTTTCAGACCTCTGTGTACCTTTTGTACATTGCGCCAGCCAAATTGATCGGCGGTACGGCACCCATCTTGAGCGATGCATTTACGGTGTATTCCAACCCATTGCCACACGTGCTCATTCTGACAGCCATCGTGGTGGGCGTGGCAACTCTGGCCCTGGGGCTGGCCCTGGTCGTGCGCATCCGGGAAGCCTACGACACGATTGAGGAGGATGAAATTCTTGAGCGGGACTTAAAACCATAAGGCGACGGTATACCAAAATGAATCTGGCCCCGCATCTGCCCGCCTTGCAGGTGGTTATTCCTTTGATAGCCGCGCCACTCACGGTGTTGCTGCGTCGGCGCAGTGTTGCTTTCGCGGTGGCCCTGGCAGCAAGCTGGGCCGCGTTTGCGATTTCAATTTTGCTGTGGTTGCAGGTGGCCCAAAGCGGCACCATCAGCTACGCAATTGGCAGTTGGCCTGCCCCCTGGGGCATTGAATACCGGGTTGATCGCCTGAACTCCTTTGTGCTGGTGCTGGTATCGGGCATCGCCGCCCTGGTCCTGCCCTACAGCCGGTCCAGCATCGAAGCCGAAGTGCCACCCCAACAGCATTACCTGTTCTACACCATGTTTGTGTTGTGTCTGACCGGGCTGCTTGGCATCGCCATCACCGGGGATGCCTTCAACATTTTTGTATTCCTGGAAGTTTCTTCGCTGTCAACTTATGTGCTGATTGCGCTCGGGCGGGATCGGCGTGCACTGTTTGCCGCCTATCAGTATTTGCTCATGGGCTCGATTGGCGCCACGTTCCTGGTCATCGGCATTGGCTTGTTGTACCTGATGACGGGTACGCTCAATCTGGCCGACATGGGGCAGCGAATCGCTGCAGTTCAGGGCACAAGACCCATACTGGCCGCGCTGGCGTTCATCACAGTGGGCGTTTCACTCAAGCTGGCCCTGTTCCCGCTGCATCAGTGGTTACCTAATGCCTACACTTTCGCGCCCTCGGCAGTGTCAGCCTTTCTTGCGGCAACGGCAACCAAGGTGGCGGTCTACGTGTTGCTGCGTTTCTATTTCACGGTGTTTGGCGAGACAGCCGTGTTCGCCAAGCTGCCGATGGCGCAAATGATGCTGCTGCTGGCGCTGACCGGCATGTTTGCGGCGTCCACTCTGGCTATCTTCCAGACGAATTTGAAACGCTTGTTTGCTTATTCAAGTGTGGCGCAGATTGGCTACATCATTCTGGGCATGTCGTTTGACTCGGTCAGTGGCCTGACCGCCAGCATCGTGCATTTGTTCAACCATGGCGTGACCAAGGGCGCTATTTTCATGCTGCTGGGTTGCGTGGCCCTGGGCATGGGCGGCACCAGTCTGGCGCGGGTGCAAGGCTTGGGCAAGCGCATGCCGCTGACCAGTTTTGGCATTGTGGTGGGCGGCTTGTCATTGATGGGGGTTCCCGGCACCGCCGGTTTCATCAGCAAATGGTATTTGCTGCTGGCGGCACTTGAAAAAGGTCAGTGGTGGTTGGTGTTCATGATTGTGTTGTCCTCTTTGCTGGCCGCCGCCTACGTCTGGCGTTTCATCGAGACAGCGTACTTCCGCGAGCCGCGTATAGACACCGAGAACGTTGCAGCGATGCCCTGGTTGATGCGCGTTCCAACAGCTATTTTGGTGATCGCGATCGTGTACTTTGGTTTGGACACCTCGTTCACGATCGGCACGGCATCAGACGCTGCGGCAGCTCTTTTGGGGGGGCGGCCCTGATGCTGACACCTGAACAGGCCATTTTGGCGGCCATGGCGGTGCCATTGGCAGGTGCGTTGCTGATTTCGCTGGCCGGCCGTGCGCCCAACCTGCGCGAAGCCATCACGCTGATCACCTCCGTCGTATTGCTTGGTATTGTGCTGACACTGCTGCCCGTGGTTTTGAGTGGTGACCGCCCGCAGGTCGTTTTGTTCAGCCTGCTTCCGGGCTTGCAGATTGACTTTCGGGTTGAGCCGCTCGGGATGCTTTTTGCACTTATTGCGTCGGGCTTGTGGATCGTCAACTCGCTGTACTCCATTGGCTACATGCGCGGCAACAATGAAGCGCATCAAACCCGCTTTTTCGTCTGCTTTGCCCTCGCCCTTGCGGCCACTATGGGCATTGCGTTTTCCGGCAACCTGCTCACACTGTTTGTCTTCTATGAGTTGCTCACACTCAGCACCTACCCGCTGGTCACGCACCAGGGCACGGAGAAAGCGCGCGATGGCGGGCTGGTCTACCTGGGCCTGCTGCTGAGCACATCCACCCTGTTTCTGTTGCCTGCCTTGGTGTTCATCTGGTTTATTGCTGGCACCACAGATTTCACGGCAGGCGGCATCCTGGCTGACAAGCTCAAACATGGCGAACTTGCCCTCTTGCTGGGCCTGTGTGTCTTTGGTATTGGCAAAGCCGCGTTGATGCCTTTCCACCGCTGGTTGCCGGCTGCCATGGTGGCACCAACGCCGGTATCCGCCTTGCTGCACGCCGTGGCCGTGGTTAAAGCCGGCGTCTTCAGTGTGGTCAAGGTGATCGTTTATACATTTGGCATCGATACCCTTGCGCTGGCGGGTGCCACCCACTGGCTGGTGGCCTTGGCCGGGTTCACCATCATTGCCGCCTCGGTAGTCGCGCTCACGGCTGACAACCTGAAACGCCGCCTGGCCTACTCCACCATCAGCCAGCTTTCCTACGTGACCATGGCTGCCGCGTTGCTGGCACCTTTGTCCTTGGTCGGGGCCGTGATGCACATTGCGGCACATGCGGTTGGCAAGATCACACTGTTCTTTGCCGCTGGCGCCATTTACACCGCCGCGCACAAAACCGAGGTGAGTCAGCTCGATGGCATCGGTCGTCGCATGCCCTGGACGATGGGGGCCTTTGCCATTGCAGCCCTGTCAATGATTGGTTTGCCCCCTGCTGCAGGTTTTATATCCAAGTGGTACATGTTGTCGGGTGCCATGGACGCCCAACACTGGATGGCGGTGTCGGTCATCATCTTGAGCACGCTGCTGAATGCGGGCTATTTCCTGCCCATTGTCTACCGCGCATTTTTCGTACCTCCGCCAGCCGACCCACATGGTCATCCACATGGTGAAGCGCCGTTGCTGATGGTCATCGCCCTGACTGCCACCGCTGCAGGCACGGTCATGTTGTTTTTCTTTCCTAACGTGCCCCTGGCGCTGGCCCGGCAGATGATCAACCCGTGAGAAAGAACCCCATGGATGAAAAACCCCACTGGCTGGATCAACCACGCAACATCAAGCTGTTATGGCGTGGTTTTCTGGTTGTACTCTTGCTCACGGTGCTGGCTGAGTTTCTGGTGCCCATGCATCCGCATTTCGCTGTTGAATCCATTTTTGGATTCAACGCCTGGTATGGGTTTCTGGTGTGTGCCTTGATGATTGTGATCGCCAAAGGTTTGGCCCTTTTGCTCAAACGGCCCGATACCTATTACGGCAAAGACAATGGCTGATGTCTTGATTCACCCGGGGTTGGTGCTGATCGTCGGGGCCCTTTTGTTGCCTCTGCTGCGTGGCGCTGTCCGCTCTTGCGCAGTGGTGGTGTTGCCGCTGCTTGTTCTGTTGCTGGTGTGGCAAGTGCCCGACGGACCCGCCTGGCAGTTGCGTTTTCTTGAATACACCCTCACCCCATTGCAGGGTGACAAGCTCTCAAGGTTGTTTGCCACCATCTTTTCTCTCATGGCCGCGGGCGGTGGTTTGTTTGCGATGTCGCAAAAAAGCCGTATTGAAGTGCCAGCAGCCTTTGTGTATGCCGGTTCCGCCATTGGCGTTGCCCTGGCAGGGGATTTGGTCACCGTGTTCATTTTTTGGGAACTGATGGCGGTGGGCTCAACGCTGGTGTTGTGGAGCCAGGGGACAGACGCTGCGTACCGCGCGGCGCGGCGCTACCTGATGATCCATCTTTTGGGCGGTGTGGTGTTGTTTGCGGGTGTCACTGGCCACATCGTCAACACGGGCGACGTGGCCTTCACACGCATGGCGCTTGACTCGCCCGCGCACTGGCTGATCCTGATTGGCTTTCTGGTCAACGCAGGCGCGCCTCCGCTGTCTGCCTGGCTGTCGGATGCCTACCCTGAAGCCTCCTGGAGCGGAACCGTGTTCCTGTCGGCTTTCACAACAAAGACAGCGGTATATGTGTTGATTCGTGGTTTTCCGGGCACCGAGTTGTTGATCTGGCTCGGTTTGTTCATGGCGTTTTATGGCGTCGTTTATGGCCTGCTGGAAAACGACATTCGGCGCATCCTTGCGTACACCATCGTCAACCAAGGCGGACTGATGATGGTCGGCGTGGGTATCGGTACAGAGATGGCACTCAACGGTGCGGCCGCACAGGCCTTTGCCGGCGTGATCTACGTTGCATTGCTGCTCATGTCGGCGGGCTCGGTGATCCTCATGACGGGTAAACACAAGTGTTCGGAACTCGGTGGCCTGTTTCACACCATGCCGTTGACCGCAGCGTGCGGCACGATCGGCGCATTGGCCATCTCGGCGTTCCCTCTGACGTCTGGTTTTATATCCAAGTCCATGGTCTCTCAGGCTGCACTCAACGGCCATCTGTTATGGGTCTGGTTGTTGTTGACTGCCGCTTCTGCAGGCGTCTTTTTGCATGCCGGCATCAAATTTCCATGGTTTGTGTTCTTTCAGAAAGATTCCGGTCTGCGTCCGGCTGAACCACCCGTCAGCATGCGTTGGGCAATGGTCGGGTTTTCGTTTCTTTGTCTTGCGCTGGGTGTCTGGCCCGAACCACTCTATGCGATGCTGCCCTACACCGTTGATTTCGTACCCTACACCGGGTCGCATGTGGTGACACAGTTGCAATTGCTGCTGTTCTCCGGTCTGGCATTTTTTGTCATGCTGCCTTACCTGAAACGTACGCTCAACATCACACTGGATGCTGATTGGGTCTGGCGCATTTTGTTACCTGCATTTTGGGTCAGGGTTGGCAGGCCGCTTGGCAAGTTATGGACCATGATGGTGCACGGTGCCTATGTGCTGATCACAGAATCCACAGCACTGGTTTTGTTTCAGCATCGCCAGGACGGCCGCTTTGCCCGGACTTGGTCGACACGGAGCATGGCGCTGTGGGTGCTGGTGTTGCTTCTGGGTTTTCTCATCCTCTACTATCTCTGATTCCGGCCTGACCCGTCACCTGTGTGTAGCCTTGGACGCCAGTCGGTCCGAAGCACTGTAAAGTCATAAAAAGACCCAAAAAAACCACCCGAAGGTGGTTTTTTTGAATCAGCAAAAAGCTGATTACTTGGAAGCAGCAGCTTTGGCAGCTTCAGCAGCTTCGTCAACAGCCTTGTTGGCAGCGGCGCCGACAGCGTCAATAGCAGAAGCAGCAGCTTCAGCCATAGCTGGTGCAACAGCAGAAGCAGTACCTTCAGCAGCAACAGCAGCGGGTGCAGCAGGAGCCTCAACAGCAGCAGGCACAGGCGCAGGCGCTTCTGCTTTTTTACCGCAAGCAGCCAAAGCAGCAGCAGCAATCACAGCGATCAAAACGAGAGATGATTTATTCATTTGAAATACCCAGTAAAAAATTGACAATTTCCGGAAATTGTTTTTGCGGTTGCCCACAAAGACCAAGCAAACAAATGTTGAAGATATTTACTTGGTGCGGCATTATAGTGTTCGCCCTTATGGTTTTTACGCTTGACCGACCCCAGGTGTTGTGCTTAAACATCGGTATGTCATCAACACGCTGTGGCTATTCACCAAGCGTTTTGTCCCAGCAGGCACATCAAACCGTCACCACCCACCCCACCTCGGCCCATGACACCAACTGTTCAAACGCCTGCGCTGTAAGTTTGCCAAGCGTTTCGGCTGGTAGTAAGCGAGTATTGGCAAGCATGCGCATCAGCGCGGCATCTTGGTCTGATGCCGTGAAGCTTTCGCCGTTGATGTAGATATGTTTTGCATCAAACATCATGCGGGTCCGCCGGTCCAGTCGACAGCCGAATCGCCGCAATGCGTCGGCCAGATCATTTGAGGGCTCTGCGGCATCAAACCACACGTTCGGCTTGGGCTCGGTCATATATTCACCCAAGCCCCGTGCAAATGCCTGATTGTCTTTGAGTGCATCACGCAAGGCGTCTTGGGCAAACTCAAGCATTTCGGGCGGGATTTCAGCGGGTTGCTCAACTGCTGCCTGGTCAGGGTCGCGGTACAAACTCACGCCCACAGCCTCCTCGGCGTCTTCAGCCAGGCGCTGCAGCAGTTCACGGGCGAGCTCAGCGCGGCTGGGAGCGCGAAAGCCAATCGAATAGGTCATGCACTCGCCCTCGGCAACGCCGTCATGGGCATAACGCGGCGGCAGGTACAGCATGTCGCCGGGTTCCAGCAGGTACTCTTCTTCAGGCTCGAAATTGGCCAAAATTTTCAAGGGAACATCAGGCTGCAGGCTCAGGTCTTTCTGGCGGCCGATGCGCCAACGCCGGCGGCCCTGCGCTTGCAGCAAAAACACGTCGTAGCTGTCATAGTGCGGGCCAACACCGCCCTGGTCTGAGGCGTAGCTGATCATCAAGTCATCCAGTCGGGCGTCGGGCACAAAGCGAAACTGGTTCATCAGCGCATGCACTGCGTCATGGTGCAAGTCAACGCCCTGCAGCAACATTGTCCAACCAGGCTGTTTGAGCGGTGGCAATGCGCGGCGCTGGAATGGCCCATGCTCAAAGCGCCAACCCGGGCTGGTAGCAGGCGTTTGAACCACCATGCGGGTTTGCGCGTCTTCACTGGCGGCCAACTCAAACAGCTCGGCACGATCGAGCAGCGGCTTGAAATCAGGTATGGCCTGGCGCACCAGCAAAGGCTTTTTCTGCCAGTAGGTCTTCATGAACTGTTGCGGGCTCAAGCCACCCAGCAGGGGCAGTGGTTGGGTGATATCCATGGGGGTTTTCCTTGGTGTGATGGTCTGCGACAATTATCAAATGGAAATTACTCAACAATGCGTGGTGGCTTTAACCTGGACGCTCAAGGACTCCTTGGGCGACACATTAGACGTGCTTGACGAGCCCGTGGAGTTTTTGGTGGGCGGGGATGACCTCTTTGACGTGATTGAGGCGGCCCTGCAAGGCCACAGCGCCGGCGCCACCCTCAACCTGAACATTGAACCCGAGCAGGGCTTTGGCGACTTCAACGACCAGCTGATTTTTCTGGAGCCACGGGCCCTCTTTCCGCCTGAGCTTGAAGAAGGCATGACTTTTGAAGGCACGGCTCTGCCTGAGGGTTGCAACCCTGACATGCCGCAAGACGTGCTCTACACCGTGACCGACTTGTACCCAGAACACGTGGTGCTCGATGGCAACCACCCGCTGTCTGGCATTGCGCTGCACCTGACATTACAGGTTCGGGCGGTGCGTGAAGCCACAGAAGAAGAAATTGGCTGCGGCAGCGCAGGCACCGGTTTTTTCAAGGTCGCTCCGATACACATGGCGCCGGGCAGCGACTTGCTGCAATAACTGGACCGGGGTCATTCGCCAAAAGTGTGTTGACGCGCGCGACTCAAGCCTTGCCGGTCGAGCCGTAGCCCCCCTCACCGCGCACGCTGGCCGGGAATTCCGTCACCACATTGAACTGCGCCTGCACCACCGGCACGATCACCAGTTGGGCAATGCGCTCCATCGGTTCAATGGTGAACGCCACATCGCTGCGGTTCCAGGCGCTCACCATCAACTGGCCCTGGTAGTCACTGTCAATCAGGCCGACCAGGTTGCCCAGCACAATGCCGTGTTTGTGCCCCAGGCCTGAGCGCGGCAGGATCATGGCAGCAAACCCGGTGTCATTCAAATAAATGGCGATCCCGGTGGGCACCAGTTGCCAAGCGTTGGGCAGCAAGGTCAAGGGCGCGTCCAGACAGGCGCGCAAGTCCAGACCAGCACTGCCCGGTGTGGCATAGGCCGGCAACTGATCCGCCATGCGCGGGTCCATCACCTTCACATCAATTTTCATCATTTTTGGACTCAAGCCCTTATACGCTGTGCGATGTCAGCTATTAATTTACGAGCAAGTGAAAGTTTGGAGTCACGCGGCAACTCGCGCGCACCCGACTCATCCACCAGCAACAATGCGTTGTCATCCTGGCCAAAGGTGTCAGGCCCAATGTTGCCCACCAGCAGCGGCACACCTTTGCGCAAGCGCTTGGCCTGGGCGTTGGCCAGCAAATCATGGCTCTCGGCGGCAAAACCGACGCAATAAAGCGCACGACTTTTGCCACGTTCGGATTGCGCCAGGGTCGCCAAAATGTCGGGGTTTTCCACAAAGCGCAAGATTGGCGGCTGGCCGGTGCCATCTTTTTTGATTTTGCGCTCCAAGGCTGATTCAGGCCGCCAATCGGCAACGGCTGAGGTTGCTATAAAAATAGTAGCTGTTCGCGCTTTATCCATAACGGCTTCAAGCATATTTAATGCAGATTTCACATTCACACGCGTGACACCGCGTGGCGTCGGCAAGCTGACTGGTCCGGCCACCAGGGTCACCTCGGCACCGGCCTCGCGGGCTGCGCGTGCAATGGCAAAGCCCATCTTGCCGCTGGACAAGTTGGTGATGCCGCGCACCGGGTCAATCGCTTCAAACGTGGGCCCGGCGGTCACCAACACATGCTGCCCACGCAGTACCTTGGGCTGAAAAAATGAAATCACCTCATCCAGTATCTCAGCCGGCTCCAGCATGCGGCCATCACCGGTTTCCCCGCAGGCTTGTTCACCACAACCCACCCCCAATACCTGCGCGCCATCGGCTGCCACTTGCGCCAGATTGCGCTGCGTGGCAGGGTGTTGCCACATCTCAATGTTCATGGCCGGGGCAATCACAAGGGGAACCTTGTCAAGCGGGCGCGCCAGACACATCAAACTCAACAAGTCGTCTGCCTGGCCGTGCGCCAGTTTGGCAATGAAATCGGCGCTGGCAGGCGCTATCAGGCAGGCATCGGCCTGGCGGGTCAGATTGATGTGCGCCATGTTGTTGGGTGCGCGCGCGTCCCATTGCGATCCAAACACCGTGCGCTGGCTGAGCGCCTGCATGGTCACGGGTGTCATAAATTGCTCGGCGGCGGCGCTCATCACAACCTGAACGGTGGCACCTGCCTTGATCAACAAACGACAAAACTCGGCAGATTTGTAACAGGCAATGCCACCGCTAAGCCCCAAAACAATGTGTTTTCCAGCAATATCTTTCATGCGCCGCAATGTAACAGAGCGCCAAGCTGCGTCTGTCAGAGCAGATGCACGGCCCCTATAATTACTTTTTACCAGCTCCCTGAGCGTGCAAGCTCAATCTGACATGACCAAATTTGTCTTCGTCACCGGCGGCGTGGTGTCTTCCCTGGGCAAGGGAATCGCCTCCGCCTCCCTCGCAGCGATACTGGAATCGCGGGGCCTCAAAGTCACCTTGATCAAGCTCGACCCCTACTTGAACGTGGACCCGGGCACCATGTCGCCGTTCCAGCATGGCGAAGTCTTCGTGACCGACGACGGTGCAGAAACCGACCTCGATTTAGGCCACTATGAGCGTTTTATTGAAACGCGCATGAAAAAAGCCAACAATTTCACCACCGGCCAAATCTACAAAAGCGTGCTTGAAAAAGAGCGCCGTGGTGACTATCTTGGCAAAACTGTGCAGGTGATTCCGCATGTCACCAACGAAATTCAGGACTTCATCAAGCGTGGTGCCGGTTTTGGCACGGCAGATGCTGTCGATGTGGCCATTGTTGAAATTGGCGGCACGGTGGGTGACATTGAGTCGCTGCCTTTTTTGGAAGCTGTGCGCCAGCTCAGCCTGCAGCTTGGCCCCAATAACAGCGCCTTTGTGCACTTGAGTTACGTGCCCTGGATTGCAGCCGCTGGCGAACTCAAAACCAAACCGACCCAGCACACGGCCAAACAACTGCGCGAAATCGGCATTCAGGCAGATGTCTTGCTATGCCGCGCAGACCGGCCCATTCCTGAAGAAGAGCGGCAAAAAATTTCGCTGTTCTCCAATGTGCCGCTGTGGGGTGTGATCTCGATGTGGGATGTGGACACCATCTACAAAGTGCCCCGCATGTTGCATGAACAGGGTCTGGACGGCCTGATTGTTGACAAACTGCGCTTGAACACACCACCGGCCAACCTGAAACGCTGGGACGACCTGGTGTTTGAAACGGCGCATCCGCAAGGCGATGTGAACATCGTGATGGTGGGCAAGTATGTGGAGTTGAGCGACAGCTACAAGTCCTTGAACGAGGCCTTGCGCCACGCCGGCATGAAAAACCATGTGCGGGTCAAAATCAACTACATCGACTCCGAGACCATCACGCCAGACAACGTGGCGCAATTGGCCAAGTTTGACGCCATTTTGGTGCCCGGCGGTTTTGGTGTGCGTGGTGTGGAAGGCAAAATTTGTGCCGCTCAGTTCGCTCGTGAAAACAAAATACCTTACCTGGGCATTTGTTTGGGCATGCAGGTGGCCACCATTGAATTCGCACGCCATGTGGCGGGCCTAAAAAACGCCAACAGCACGGAATTTGACCCCCACACCCCAAACCCCGTCATCGCCCTGATCACCGAGTGGAAAGATGAGGACGGCAGCATCAAGACCCGCAGTGAAGCGTCTGACTTGGGCGGCACCATGCGGCTTGGCGCACAAAGCTCGGATGTGGAAAGTGGCACGCTGGCCCACAAAATTTACGGCGACGTGGTGACGGAGCGCCATCGCCATCGCTACGAGGCCAATGTGCAGTTTCTTGACACCTTGCGCAAGGCCGGTTTG
>JBBQSS010000058.1:0-14475 GCA_038213665.1 Burkholderiales bacterium
CCGACATCGAGTTGCTGTGGAAGGTGTTCGCCCGCGACGACCAGACGCTGCCGGGTTTCGACGCCTTTGAAGACGGTATCGCCGCGCTCATTCCGGCGCCGCTGCGCCGCACCAGCCGCTACCTCACGCACCCGGTGTTCAACACACACCACAGCGAGACGGCCATGCTGCGCTACCTCCGCCTGCTGTCTGACAAAGACCTGGCGCTGGACCGCACCATGATCCCGCTGGGCAGTTGCACCATGAAGCTCAACGCCACCAGCGAGATGATCCCCATCACCTGGCCCGAATTTGCCGACATTCACCCTTTTTGCCCGGACGATCAACGCGCCGGCTATGCCGAGCTGGATGCGCAATTGCGCGCCTGGCTATGCCAGGCCACGGGCTACGCGGGCATCAGCCTGCAACCCAATGCGGGCAGCCAGGGCGAATACGCCGGCATGATGGCGATCCGTGGCTTTCATGCCGCACGTGGCGAGAGCCACCGCAACGTCTGCCTGATTCCCAGCAGCGCACACGGCACTAACCCGGCCAGTGCGGCCATGGCCGGCATGAAAGTGGTGGTGACGGCCTGCGATGCCAATGGCAATGTCGACATGGCCGACTTGCGCGCCAAGTGTGAGCAACACAGCGCCAACCTGGCCGCCATGATGATCACTTACCCCAGCACGCACGGTGTGTTCGAGACCAACGTGAAAGAACTGTGCGCCCTTATTCACAGCCACGGTGGCCGCGTCTACGTGGACGGCGCCAACATGAACGCACTGGTCGGTCTGGCCGCGCCCGGTGAATTTGGCGGCGACGTGAGCCACCTGAACCTGCACAAAACCTTCTGCATTCCGCACGGTGGCGGCGGCCCAGGCGTCGGCCCGGTCTGTGTGGTGGAAGACCTGGTGCCATTCCTGCCCGGTCATCCCTCGTCTTCACTCCCTCTCCCACTGGGAGCGGGTGCGAGTGAGGGCTGCACTGTGGGGGCAATTTCAGCAGCCCCCCTGGGCAACGCCGCAGTGTTACCCATCAGCTGGATGTACTGCCGCATGATGGGTGCCGAGGGCCTCAAAGCCGCCACCGAGGTCGCCATTTTGAGCGCCAATTACATCAGTGTGCGCCTGAAAGACCACTACCCCACGCTCTACACCAGCCTGCCGATAGACGGCAAACCCGGCCGTGTGGCGCATGAATGCATTCTGGATTTGCGCCCGCTGAAGGAAAGCAGCGGCGGTGCCCTCGGCGTGTCGGCCGAAGACGTGACCAAGCGCCTGATGGACTACGGTTTTCACGCCCCTACGCTGAGTTTCCCGGTGCCTGGCACGCTGATGGTGGAGCCCACCGAAAGCGAAACGCTGAACGAGTTGGACCGTTTCATCAGCGCCATGATCGCCATCCGTGGCGAGATTGCCAAGGTAGAAAGCGGCGAATGGCCGCAAGACAACAACCCCTTGCACAACGCCCCGCACACCGCAGCCGCGTTGCTGGGTGAGGCCTGGGACCGGCCGTATTCGCGTGAACTGGCGGCGTTTCCGGTTCTGGGTTTGAAGCAATCCAAATACTGGGTGCCGGTGGGCCGCATCGACAACGTTTATGGCGACCGCAATTTGTTCTGCGCGTGTGTGCCGGTGGCGTAATCCGCAACTTGCAAAAAGCCCGGTCACTGAACCGCATGGAGTCAACACCCACACCGCCGAGCCGTCAGGCCATTGACAGCCCGCCGCTGCGCAAGATTTTCTGCTTCACCGCCTGGCGCAACACACCCGCCTGGGGCACCGCCAGCGTTAAATGTTTTTTGGCGCGCGTGATGCCGGTGTAGAGCAACTCACGGGTCAGCACGGGTGAGATTCTGTCGGGCAACACCAACACCACGTGGTCAAACTCAGAGCCTTGGGACTTGTGCACGGTCATGGCGAACACGGTTTCTACGGCATCCAGTCGGCTTGGCAGCACCCAGCGCAAGGTGCTTCCCTGTGCAAACGCCACGCGCAGGCCTTGGGCTGTGGGCAGGCACAGGCCGACGTCGCCGTTCATCAGGTTCAGGTGGTAATCATTGCGCGTGACCATCACCGGGCGACCGGCGTACCAGCCCTCCGTCGGGAACCCGAGCGCCCGGCTGATCGCACGGTTCAAGGCCGTGACGCCCCACGGGCCTTCGCGCAGGGCGCACAACACCTGGAATCTGCCATAAGCAGCCAAGAGCCCCAGAGCCCGTACATCGTCCAACTGGCGTGATTGGGTGGCTTGCGCGGACTGCGCCTGGGCGAACTTTGCAGGGTCGACTTCAGCCGACCTGGCCAACTGTTGTCGGCCCCTCATGGGGTCACTCGACAGCACAATGCCACCGCCAACTGGTACCAAATCTGCCAGCCAGGCTTGCCAACCCGTACGCACCAAGTCTGCCAGAGGCTTGTCAAAGCCGCTTTGCGGCTCCAGTCGGGTGACGCTGGAGGCCTCAACCGACGACCAACGCGGCGCGGCCGACCACAATTGAGCCACCGCTTGCCGCTCCCCCGCATTGACGGCACTGGCCCACCGGCCAATCACGCTGTCGGCGGCAAAGCGGCGGCTCAAGCGCAGCATCACCGTGTGCTGCGCCAGTGTTGAACTGCGGCCGACCCGGGCACTGACAACTTCACCGCTGTTGGCCCCAGCACTGACAACTTCAGCGCTGCGGGCCCAGGCGCTGACGTCTTCGCCGCTGTTGGTTTGTAGCCATCGAACGGTGTCCGTGGTGTAGCCGCCCTGCTCTGCCCCTTCGCACAGCTGGCCCATCACCGCACCGGCTTCAACCGAGGCCAGTTGGTCTTTGTCGCCCAGCAAAATCAGGCTGGCAGACAGCGGCACAGCAGCCAGCAGGCGCGCCATCAGTTCCAGGTCAATCATCGACGCTTCGTCGACCACCACCAAATCCAGCGCCAGCGCAGGTGCGGCACTGGCCTGCACCGCAGACCGCACATGCAGCAGCTTGTGCAGGGTTTGCGCCTGGGTGGGGATGTGCGCCTGCATGTGGGCGGGCAGCTTTTGAATGGCTTGCGCGATCGATTCACCCAGCCGCGCCGCCGCCTTGCCGGTGGGTGCGGCCAATGCAATGCGCAAGGGTTTGCCGTTTTGCACCGCCTGCGACTGCAGCAGGCCCAACAAACGCACCACGGTGGTGGTTTTGCCGGTGCCGGGGCCGCCGGTGATCAGGGTGAAGCGGCCATGCGCGGCCAGCGCGCAGGCCACTTTTTGCCAATCCGGTGGCCTGGCATCAGTCGCATCAGACAGTTGCGTGTCAAACAGGCTGTCAAGCGCCTCTTTCAGCGTGTCTGGCACCCCGCAAGGCTCTGCCAGTCGCGCCTGAATTGACGCGTGAATGGCTTGTTCAGCCTGCCAGTTGCGGCGCAAATACAGGCGCATGCCGTCCAGCACCAGCGGGCTGCCCGGGCCTTGCGCCCACGGCAGGTTGGCGGCCACCACAGCCAAGGCTGGTACCTTTGCTGCCTCTGCGGCCTCTGCCGCCTTTGCCGCCTTTGCCGAAAATTCCGGGAAAAGTTCTTGAGAAAGTTCTGCGGCAAACACGCCATGCAGCCGGGCATCCCAGCCCAGCGTGACCACGCCAAATTGCGCCAGCAGCTGCAAGTCAAGGCAGGCATGTCCGCGGCCATATTGGTGGCTGACCAAGGCCGCCAGCAAGGTGTGGCGGGCATCGCTGGCGGGTTGGGCCTCATTCAGGAATTTGGCAAATGCCAGGTCCAACGCGGTCAGTGGCAAGGCAACAGGCGTGGCCTCTGGCAGCGCCACGGGTGCGGCATCCAAGGGCGCAGCCCATGGGTCAGGCGCCAGGGTCATGGCAGTTCCCCCAACAGCCGGGGTTTGGACAGGGCAGCATCCAGCGCCTCAATCAGCGCGCGCGCCGGATTCAAGGCCAGCAAGCCGGTGCCGGGCTGGTCAACGCCGCGCACAAACCAGTACAGAGAGCCACCCATGTGCTGGTCAAAGTCGTAATCCGGTAGGCGACTTTTCAACAAACGATGCAGCGCCAACACATACAGCACGGCTTGCACGTCGTAGCGGTGCGCCAGCATGGCAGCCTTCAAGGTGGCAGTGGCGTAATCGGGCAGGTGGTTGGACTTGTAATCCAGCACGTAGTAGCGGCCTTCCACCTGAAGCACCAGGTCCATGAAGCCTGTGAGCAGGCCTTCCAGGGTGCGCGGCTGCAGGGCGGCGCGTGGCATGGTCGGCCACACAGACTGGCTGATTTTTTGGTCCAGCCAGCCGCTGGCCAAGCGCTGTACCGGCAGGGTAAAAGCCATTTCTGGCCAATAATTACCCTCTGTCAATTCACCTAAATTGATAGCTGCTTGCGCATATTCCATAAGGGCTAGAGGCCAATTTGTCATAATAATTTGACTCACCCAGGCAGCCAGCAGCGCGTGCTGTGCAGCGTCCAGCCCGGCGCGTTGGCAGGCGCGCGCCAGTTGCTTGGCCCAGGCACTCTGAAGCGCGCAGGCTTCTTGCAGTTCAGGCGCAACCGGCTGCGCTAGCAACACGAGCTTGAGTGGGTCAGGCGCTGAATCCATGCGGCCCGCCGGCCAGCCCTGCTCGGCTTGCCATTGCAGCAGGTCATGCAAGAGCGTGCCGTAACTGGCACCTGCCGGGAAAGCGTTGAAGGCTATCTCTGGCGCAAACAACTCAAGCGACGCTGCGGCTAAAGGCGGTAGGGCATCGGCATCGGCATTGTCGTGCTGCGCGGCCTCAAACTCGACGCTGTCAAGCTGGGCATCGGCGACCAGGTCGTCGCGCGCACTGCTTGTGGATGCGGCGGGTGTCTCAAGATCGCGCGTAAGGGCGCTGAAACTGGCGCTCCACCAGTTGCGCCGCAGCACCCGCGTGGCCACGCGCGCACCTTGTGCGATGGTCTCTGACGCTGCGGGCGTGTAGCTGGCATCACTGACCTCAGGTGCCGAGTGCACGTCAATGTGCGCACTGGCCCACACCTGCAAGCGGGTTGCCAGGTCGTCAGGTGAGGTGCGGCCCAGCACCACCGACAGGGCACTTTTGGGCACCGGGCTTTTGCCGTCCACATCACCACGCACTTGCGCCGCACCGAGCCACAGGGCACGTTGCGCGCGGGTGAGGGCCACATAAAGTAGGCGAATGTCTTCCGCCAGGCGCTCAGTATCCGGGCGTGTGCTGCCCTTGTCCTCGGCGCGAAAGTTAGACATAAACGGCAAGAACACCAGCGGGTACTCCAGCCCCTTGGATTTGTGCAGGGTGACCACTTGCACCAGATGGGCGTCGCTTTCCAGCCGCAGTTGGGCTGTCTCGGCACTGGCCGCAGGGCGGCGCAACTGGGCTTCCAAATGGCGGATCAGCGCGCCCTCCCCTTGCAATGACGTGCTGGCGGCTTGCAGCAGTTCCCCCAAATGCAGCACATTGGTCAGGGCGCGTTCACCTGCGGCAGCTTGGCCCAGTAAGCGCTGGGCCAAGGCCTGGTCATGCAACAGGCGGTGCAACATGGGCAGCACCCCTTGGGTGCGCCACAGGTGCTGCCACTTCAAGAACTGCTCAACTTGGGCGTCCCAGGTGGCCTCATCACGCAGCAAGGCATCGAGCTCATGCCAGTTCAAACCCCACAGGCGGGTGAGCAAGGCAGCGCGCAACAGCCGGGTGTCACCGGGGTTGGCGACCGCGCGCAGCAGGCGCCACAGGTCTTGTGCCTGGGGCGACGCAAACACGCTGTCGCGCTCGGACAAGTACACACTGCGCACGCCGCGTGCGGCCAGGGCATCACGGATCACGGCGGCTTCAAAACGGTTGCGCACCAGCACCGCCATGTCGCCCGGCCGGGCCGCGTTGGCTTGCAGCAAGCCCACCATCTGGCTGGCAAACACGGCAGCCATGTCGGCCATGAAGTCGCCTTTGCGCGGCGTTTTGTCATACGGCAAATGCCACACGGTCAGGGCTGCTTGCGGCTTGCCCGCCACCTGCAGCGGCGTGATGCTGGGGTTGCAGGCCAGCACCGGCGCAAACGGCACCTCGCCAAACGGCGCGTTGGCCAGTTCAAACACTCGGTTGACGGCTTGGACCAGGCCATCGGTGGCGCGAAAGTTGCCCGCCAGGGTGTAGATGCCCCAGGCCTGTGCACGCGCTTGCAAGTAGGTGGCCAAATCTGCCCCGCGAAAGCTGTAAATGGCTTGTTTGGGGTCACCAATCATGATCAGGCCCCCGTCAATCAAGCGTGGGCCGCTATAAATTTTGATAAGACTTCCGAACTGCCAGGGGTCGGTGTCCTGAAATTCATCCACCAGGGCCACCGGGTACTGCGCCGCAATGGCCTGGGCCAGGCGGCCATCGGGCGCCTGCAAGGCGTGGTACAGGTTTTGCAGCAGGTCAGAAAAATCAAACTGTGCGGCTTGCTGCTTGGCACGCTGGTAGGCGGCACTGACCGCCACGGCAGCGTGGGCGAGCAATGCCTCGGTCACATCGGGTTGCTGGGTCAGGCAGTCATGCAGGGCTTGCAGCAAATCAAACGCAGAAAAGTTGTCAGCCTGCGCCCAGCCTTTGGCGATGAGGGTGCTGTGGGTGAAGCGCTCAAGGGTTTTGGGCTCAATGTCGGCGCCCTGCGCCCAATCCCTCATCTGGTCGAGCCAGCCGGGCAACCAGTTGGCCTGGTAGCCTTTGAGCAGCTTGCTGGCCACGGCTTCGCGCAGTTGCGCCACCACCTCAGCCGTCCAAGCCGCGCGCGCCGGGGCTTCCAGCGCTTGGCGCTGATGCTGCCAGCGTGACCAGTCGGCCAGGCTCTCATCCGGCGCGGTCAACACCGGCACATCGGTGGCCGGGGCGCGCTCGGCCACGCGCCAACGCGCCTTGAGCTGCTCAAGCAGGGTTTGCGGGGTGTCGGCCAGCGTGTCGAGTGCGGCCAGGGTGTCGGCGTTCAGGGTGTAAAACCAAGTGCGCCAGTAGTCTTGCACGGCGGTGAGCTTGAGCTGCTCGCTGTCTTCCACGCGGGTTTGGGTGAACAGGCTGGCGCTGTCAAACGCATGGGTTTTAAGCATGCGGCTGCTCCAACCGTGAATGGTAAAAATGGCCGCCTCGTCCATCCACTGCGCGGCCAGGTCCAGCCGGGCGGCGCATTCAGGCCACGCTGCGGCGTCCAGCTGCGCGCGCAGAGCGCGCAAAAAGTC
This sequence comes from Burkholderiales bacterium, assembly GCA_038213665.1. Taxonomy (GTDB): domain Bacteria; phylum Pseudomonadota; class Gammaproteobacteria; order Burkholderiales; family Burkholderiaceae_C; genus Rhodoferax. The sequence goes on from JBBQSS010000058.1 coordinate 7,161, forward strand.
ATCTGCTGGTGCCGCATCCCCCTTTTGGAAGAACTTGGCAGCCTGGGCCAGACGCGCACGAATGCGCTCGCGCAACTCCGCCGTGGCGGCATCGGTGAAGGTCATCACCAGAATCTGGGGCGGGTAAAGCCCAACGCCAGGCTGGTCTGACTCTGGCACATGGCCCAGCACCAGCCGCACATAAAGGGCGGCCAGCGTCCAGGTTTTGCCGGTGCCCGCCGAGGCCTCGATCAGCTGCAGCCCGGTGAGCGGGAGCGTCAGGGGGTTGAGGGGCTGAGTGAGTTGAGGAGCGTTCATGGCGCAGGCCCGGCTGCCGTTTGCGTCACATCCACCTGCGCCGCCAAATCGCCATAGAGTTCTTGTGCCCAATGCGCAAGACCTTCCGAGATGTCGTCATACGACTCAAAGGCGCGCTGCAGGTAGGCGGACTGGTCCCACTCCCCGCCAAATTGACCGCCTTCAAAGGCAACGCGTGCGGCCTCATGGGGGTCTTTGGGCGATTTGTCAGGCGGCAAATTGGCATTGGCAGCTTGTATCTGCAAATACGCCCACGCGGTTTTGCAGGCAACCGGCAGCGGTGCAAGCCAGGCGTGTGCGTAGGCCTGCACCAGCCGCGCCAGAACGGCTTGGGCGGCCTCCCTCGACATGGGTGGAAGCACCAGCTGGCCGTCCACCCCCACCAACACACTGGTCAGACACAGGCCGCAGGCACTGCCCGCCAGATGCCGCACCCAGAGGCTCACCAGCACATGGCCACGCGCACTGGGGGCATCCTTTTTAGCTTGCAGCACCGCGCCAGGGCGCGCGGCCAGCTGCAGGCAGGCATCCTGCGGGTTGCCCGTTGGGCTGTACAGGCCGTCAAGCGCACCGCTGACTTGGATGCCGCCGTCATCAAAGGCCAAGTCCACCGGCTGCGCCTCCAGCACCAGCGGGTACAAGGCCAGCCACGGGTCGCGCCGGGCGCGCACCTGCGCCGCCACGTCCATGAGGGTTTGCGCCGTGCGCTGGCCAAACGCCGCCAGCGGCAACTGGCCGGAACCCTGCAGGCGTGCCACGCCTTGGCTTGCGTCTGCACTGCGCAGCAAATCAGCACCCGCCTGGTGCTGCTGCAGCGGGTCCAGGGCGAACGGCTCATCGGGCTCGGCGAGCTCACTTAACTGCTCAAACGTGGTTTGCAGACGGTTCCTGAAAAACACCTCTACCGGGGCGCGCAACAGGCGCTGCAAGTCGTCTTGCGTCAGACTGGCCGGGCACACAAAGCCAGCGCTGGCTTCTTCATTATTGAGAGCTACCTGCGCAATATCTGCGTGGACTGCAGCCCAATCTTTATCAAAAGTCTCGAAACCTGAAAATGCCTCGAAGTAAGCTTTTGAGAACGGCTGCAGCGGTTGCACCCGGGCGCTTTGCGCTGGGGTCCACAGGGCATTGACGTGGTCAAGCAACTGCGCCACCAGCACCGAAGGCGGGCGGGCGCTGTTGTCGGTGGCGCTGTGGCCTTGCCAGCTGACATAGAGTTTCTGGCGCGCCGACAGCAACGCCTCCAGGAACAGATAACGGTCGTCCTCGCGGCGCGAACGGTCACCGGCACGCCAGCTCATCGCCATCAAATCGAAGTCGCGCGCGGCTTGCACCCGTGGGTAGGCGCCATCGTTCATGCCCAGCATGCCAATCACCGCAAATGGAATGGAGCGCATCGGCATCAGGGTGCCAAACTGCACGCCGCCGCCAAAAAACCGCTGCTGCAGGCTACCGGCCTCGATGTGTGAAAGCCAATGCTCGCGCACCACCTCCAGCGGCAGCGCGCTGTCAAGCTGTGCAGATTCGCAGGCAAGCAGCCAGCTTTGTAGCGGCTCTAGAAGGCGGGCAATGGCACGTTCATCAGCCTCGTCAGCCGGGGCAAAAAAGCGCTGCACCAGTTGGTTGAGGGTGTCGCCCCAGGCGTTGGGGGCTTGGTCTTTGGAGAGCGCTGCGAGCGCATCGGTGGTGGCTTGCAGCCAGTCAAGCAGCGCGGCCATCAGTGGGGCACTCAGGCCGCTCAGAGCGGGTTGCGCCAGCGTGCCTTGCCAGATGCCGTGCGCATCCGCTGCGTCAGCTGCGGCCTGATCCCCGCCATTTTTAGCGACGCCTGAGCCTGAGCCCGTGCCTGGCTTTGAATCAGCACCAGCGCCCAGCGCATAACCCAGCAACAAGCGGCGCAAGCCAAAGGCCCAGGTGTTTTGCGCCAGGCCTTGTGTGTCGGCGGGCAAGCCCCAAACTTGCCGATGCGACGCATCCAGGCCCCAGCGCACACCGGCCGTTGTCAGCCACGCCTGCAGCAACTGCACATCGGCGTCTGACAGCTTGAAGCGTTTGCGCACCGCCGCCACCTCAAACAAACTGGCCCACTCAAACAGCGTCAAACGGGCGTCTGGCAGGTTCAACAACTGTTCCAGCGCCTGTACCAAGGGTGAGCTGCGCGCCGTGGTGTCGGCCACCGAATAGGGAATAAACCCCGGCTGACCCGGCGCAAAACGGCCAAACACGGCTTGAATGTGCGGCGCAAAGGCCTCCATGTCGGGCACCATCACCATCACGTCACGCGGCTTGAGGGCGGGATCGTCTTCAAACCAGGCCAGCAAGCGGTCATGCAGCACTTCAAGCTCGCGCTGGGCGCTGTGGGCGCTGACAAATTCGAGTGAGCCGTCCTCGGGCAGCGCTTGCGGCGCTTCGGGCTCGGGCGTCAGGTTGAGCATGGCAGACTGCACCAGCGCCAGGCGGCTGGCGGGTCGCTCGGGTGTGGCCGTGGCTGGGTCAACAAACACGTCGACGCGAGACCAATGGTGGCGGTACTGCTCGGGCGCATCAAAACCGTCCAGCAGGTGCAAATAGTCGCGCCCCTGCTTGCCCCAAGACGCCAGCAGCGGGTGCGTGGCGGCTGCGGGTGCCGCCAGCAGCGACAAAGTGGCTTTTGCCGATGCGCGAGGCGTTGTGCCCGGCGCGTCAAAGCCATTCAACTCAGCCAAGGCCTCTTCAGATGTTCCAGCAAGCGCTTGCCCCGAAGACGCCAGTGCCGGGGGCTTGTGGCTTTGGCGGCGGCGCACCTGGGCGCGCAGGGCGGCATGGCCTTCGACAAGGTCGCCCCAAAAGTATTGACAAGGGTTTTGCACCAGCATCAGCACCTGGCACACCTGCCCCAGCGCGGCCAGCGCCTGCACCAGCTGCATCGGCAAGGATGACACGCCAAACACCACCAGCCGCGCTGGCAGCCCGGCCGGGCGCTGGCCAGTGGCATCACACTGGCGCTTGACCCCGGCCATGGCGCTCAGAAAGCGCTCATGCACGGTAGCGCGCGAGCTGTCTTCGAAATCTGCGCCCACATCTTGGCGGATGTCACGCCAAAGCTGGGCTTGCCAGGCGTGCTCGGGTGGCAGGACAGCCACGCCATCCCAACCCACACCCGAGAAACCTGCGCCCCCAGAACCCGCGCCCTTTGCACCGTGCAACACATCGCGCCCGGCCGCCCAATCCGCCAGCCAGTCGGCGCGGTAGCTTTGGTAGCCGTCCAGCACATCCGCCAGTTGCAGCGCCAGTTGATAGAGCTTGCGCGGCTGCAGCGGCGTGCCAAGATAGCGCTTGAGCGGCTCGTACACGGAGTTGCGTGCACACAGATCAGGCAACAGCCGCACCAGCCGCCACAGCAGGCTGGTCTTGTCAAACGGCATGGCTGCGGGCACGGCAGCCGGGCCGAGCACCGCGCGGTACACCTGCCACAGGTAGGCACCGGGCAGCGCCATGCGGGTGGCGGCGCAGACGCCTAAAGCGGCGTCGTCAGCCAGCGCAATTTCAAGCCAGTGCTTCATGCCGTTGCTTTGCAGCAGAATCACTTCGGGCTCGAGCGCGGCCAGGGGCTGGCTTTTAAGCACCTGAACCAGCAAGTCACGCAGGTCTTCCAGGCGGTTGCCGTGCAGCACCATAAAGCCTGCGGGCAGGTCAGAGGGGGTCATGGGGTCGCTCGCTGGTGTGATGGGCTTGCTCACCCTTGACCCTGCTGTCCGGCAGGTCAGAGGGTGTCATTGAGTACCGCGCTTTTGCCAGATAGACACATGCTGCGCACGCAGAATTTATATGCAAAATTAGCCTCTAGCCCTTACAGAATAAGCGCAAGCAGCTATCAAAAATATTTCACGGCCATCACAATAGCCAGCACCACGGCGAGCACGCCAAGCACCAGCACACGCTTGCGGTTGACCTCTACACGCTGGATCAACTGGGTGTTTTGCTCGGCCAGCGACTGGATCAGCGCGCTGGACTCGACCATTTGATGGTGCAAATCGGCCGTGGCCGCCTGCAGTTCAGCCACCTGCAGTTGCAATGCAGCCACCGCAGCGTCTTGCCCGCTTAAAGCACCCTGGCCCGGTTGGGTGGGGGTGAAGGTGCTGGGCTCGCGGGGCACAGATTTTTTGCCCACGGTATTCCAGAGCTTTTTTGCGCCCTGCGCGACCTTGGGGGCGTTTTCGATCACGTCGCCCCAGGGAACCAGTTTCAGAACGGTAAGCCAGCCAATTGCCATAGGTGTCTTTCATTGAAATCACGCAACTCTAGTGATCTTGTTGGGTTTGAAGCCCAAATCCGTCATTTTGCCCTTACGCGCCCGTGCCGCCCGGGCATTGTTCAAGCTGCGAATCTCCAGCGTTACGTCACGCACTTTGCCACCCCGGCCCATGCCGTCAATGCGCACACTGCGGGTGTAGGCGGCGGCACCGGCCAGCGCGTCTTTATCTTCCAAGTCAATCAGCATCAGGCCGCGGCCGCCATTGGCCATAGGTTTGAGTTCGCCCAACTCGAACGTCAGGATGCGTCCGCCCGTTGAGGCACACGCCACATGGGTGGCTTGGGCGACAGAGATGGCCGCATTGACAATGAGAGAGGGCTGACACAAGGTTTCACCCTCGTTCACGGTCACAAAGGCCTTGCCGGCCTTTTGCCTTGAGATCATGTGGGCCACCGTGGCAGTAAAACCGTAACCGGCGGAACTTGACAGCAGCAGGCTGGCCTCGACCGGGCCGGCAAAGTAATAAAGCAGTTGGGTGCCAGACTCCAGTTCAAGCAGGCTGGTGATGGGCTGACCGTCGCCCCGGCCACCGGGCAACAGCGACACGGCCACCGAATAAACGCGCCCGTTCGACCCAAACGCCAGCAAGGTGTCCACCGTGCGGCACTCAAAGGTGCCATACAAGGCGTCACCGGCCTTGAAGGTGTATTCAACGGGTGCCGCGCCAGCACCATTTGCGCCGCCATTGCCGCCATTGGCACCGGCCGCGCCACTGAGGCGGTCACGCGCCCAACCTTTTTGCGCCCGCACCCAGCCTTTTTCACTGACGACCACAGTCACGGCTTCATCCACCACCTTGACCTCAAGCACCACTTTTTTCTCGGCCTGGATCAGGGTGCGACGGGCATCGGCAAAGGTTTTGGCGTCAAGCTCAATTTCCCTCACCATCAAGCGACGCAGGATGGCGGGGCTGGCCAGAATTTCTTCCAGCTTCTTTTGCTCGTCACGCAGGCCCGACAACTCCTGCTCGATTTTGATGGCCTCCAGCCGGGCCAGTTGGCGCAGGCGGATTTCAAGAATGTCTTCCGCCTGGCGCTCGGACAACTTGAAGCGCGCAATCAAGGCCGCCTTGGGGTCGTCGGCCTGACGGATGATGGCAATCACCTCGTCAATGTTGAGCAGCACCAGCGCCCTGCCCTCCAGAATGTGGATGCGGTCCAGCACCTTGGCCAGGCGGTGGCGCGTGCGCCGCTCGATGGTGGTCTGCCGGAACGCAATCCACTCGGTGAACATCTGGCGCAGCGACTTTTGCGTGGGGCGGCCATCAAGCCCGATCATGGTCAGGTTGATGGGGTTGGACGATTCCAGGCTGGTGTGGGCCAGCAGCGTGTTGATGAGTTCCTGCTGGCCAATTTTGCTGGTCTTGGGCTCACACACCAGGCGCACGGCGGCGTCTTTGCTGGACTCGTCGCGTACCACATCCAGCACCGACAGCACGGTGGCCTTGAGCTGGTTTTGTTCCAGCGACAAGGCTTTTTTACCGGCCTTGATTTTGGGGTTGGTGAGCTCCTCAATTTCTTCCAGCACACGCTGGGTGCTGACGCCGGGCGGCAACTCGGTGATGACCAGTTGCCACTGGCCACGCGCCAAGTCTTCAATTTTCCAGCGGGCGCGGCATTTGAACGAGCCACGGCCAGACCGGTACGCATCGGCAATGTCAGCGGCGCTGCTGATGACCTGGCCACCCCCCGGAAAATCCGGGCCGGGCACCAGCGCAAACAACTCGTCGTCGCTCAGGTTGGGCGACTTGATCAGGGCAATGCAGGCATCGGCCACTTCGCGCAGGTTGTGACTGGGGATTTCAGTGGCCAGGCCCACGGCAATGCCACTGGCACCGTTGAGCAGGGCAAACGGCAAGCGCGCAGGCAATTGGCGCGGCTCCTCGGTTGAGCCGTCGTAATTGGGCGAAAAATCGACCGTGCCTTCGTCGATTTCATCGAGCAACAGGCTGGTGATTTTGGCCAACCGGGCTTCGGTGTAGCGCATGGCGGCGGCGCCATCGCCATCTCGGCTGCCAAAATTGCCCTGGCCGTCGACCAGCGGGTAGCGCAAGGAGAAGTCTTGTGCCATGCGCACCGCTGCGTCATACACAGAGGAGTCGCCGTGCGGGTGAAAACGGCCCAGCACGTCGCCGACCACGCGGGCGCATTTGACCGGTTTGGCGGGCATGTTGCCATTGGCGCCGCCAAACCCTAAGCCCATGCGGCTCATGGCGTACAAAATGCGCCGCTGCACCGGTTTTTGGCCGTCGGTGACATCCGGCAAGGCGCGGCCCTTGACCACGCTCAGGGCGTATTCAAGGTAGGCGCGCTGGGCGTAGGTGGCCAGGTTCAGGGTGTCGTCACCCTCGAGATCGGTGGGTGTGGCGGTGTCAGGGATCAGTGGGTCAGTCATAAGAAATGCAAAACAGGTTTATCTTTTCAAAAAATCTCAAATATCTCAAATATCACAGGAGTTACAGGGGAAAACCGCTGAAACAAACGCTAACGCTGGTACCCGCGAGGTGGGCAGTCCGGGCGGCTTCCTCATACTGTGGTACCAGAAATCGTCAGCCGCCCAGACTGCCCACCTCGCTAGACGCCTGTTGTACTTTTAAAACCGTTTAAAAACAATGAGTTATGTCTAAAAGCTGATGCAGTTTTGTAAATTTTGCTTAATTTTTAAGCGAAATATATAAAATATATAGCATTAAATTTATATAAATCAAACACTTAAAGGTCAGAC
>JBBQSS010000059.1:0-14383 GCA_038213665.1 Burkholderiales bacterium
AGGTGACGACTTGGGCAGCATCACATCAAACGGAATCTTCACGTAAATGCCTTTGTCAAAGCTGCCTTCACCAAATTGCTCGGCGGTCACATTGGTCTTGGTGGCCCAGCCACCAATGGTGGTGCCATTTTGAAAAACCCGCTTGACATCAAGCGTAGCGCCGCTGTCACCTGCCAGGTAGCGACCGGCGCTGAGTTCGACCTGAATGTCGTTCCAGCCGGTGTCCCAATACAGGGTGGCGTGCCCGGTGTTAACCGAGTAATCGCGAAAGCTCAGGTTCTGTCCAAAGTCTCGCTGGCGAACGTGGTTGATGTCCACACCAAATGCCAGATGGCTTTGCCACGGGCGATACAACCACTCTGCGCCCACACCCCCAAACATGGATTCAAGCATGCCGCCGTAAGCGCTGATGTACTGGTTGCCCCCCAGGGCTTGCACATGGGTGAGTTGCAGCAAAGGCAGGGTCAGTCGTGATGTGGTGACGTATTCACGGGAATAGGTTCGCACGCGCTGCAAATTACTTTCCCCGTCAAACTTGAAGCGGTCATAGTTGTCGAGCAGGCGAAAATCAAGCGCACTGCTGATCCAGGTATTGTCAGAAAAGCGCTGCTCCAGCTTGGCTTGCGCACCCAACTGAAAAAGCAGAAAACCATCAGGTCCACCCAGACTTTGTCTGTAGCTGGGCCCAAACTCCGCTGTAAAACCTGAGCGCTCGCCTTGCCACTGTTCAGCGGACGACGTCTCGGCAGCTTGGCTGTTTGTGGGGAATGGTTGACCGGCACGGCTTTGGTAAGCGGGCAACGTCAGGGCCGGGGCTTCTGCCCGGATCTGCTGGCCAACCCACTCAGCGCGGTCAACCTCTATACGGGACATGGGCAAGCCGCGCTCGTTGAGTTCAAACACAAATTTCTTCGCGCTGGCGGCGGCATCTTGATGCAGCACCGCCACCGCGCGCTCTACACGCGCTTGCAAATGCAGAGCGGTGTCGGTTTCGGCCTGCACCACCAACGCATTGCCCTGGCGCGACAGTGAACGCACCTGCCAGCCGGTGTAGACCTCAATGTTCCCGGCAGTGTTGCCCAAACCGGCTGGCGGCAGTCGGCTTGGGTCTGCACCGGTCACTTTGGGTGTCACCGGGTCAAGCAGCTTGGGCGAATACAAGTTGTCCACGCCGCCATGCAATGTCAGGCCAAACATGAACTGGTTGCCGCGCTCATAGGCCATGCTGAAGTCAATATGGGGCGAGTAGCGGTACACCGCGCCAACATTGATGGGGCTGCGGGTGATCTGTTGGTTGGCTTGCGGCTCGTGCTGGTAGTCGTTGCCTTCCAGCTCAAGCTTGAGCGTCCAAGGGGAAGTTGGTGACTGCCACTGAATACCACCAAACAACGCACTTGGGCCATGAAACCAACTCTGTGTGCTGGGCGTTCCGCCCTGACCAACCACAGGGGCTGGGCGACTGTCAAGTTCAGAGCCAAACACGGAAAAAGGGTTTTTAACAGTGCCGCGTGAGCCCATGTAGCCCCAGCCAATCCCCAAGCTGGCATCCCAATTGCCCCAGCGCTTGCTCGCTACAACATACTCACTAGAAAACAAACCCGTGCCGCCGAGGTCACGCAGCCCCAGCGCCACCTGCGGCCACAAGCTGTTTTCTTCACGCAGACGTAGCTTGATGTCAATTGATTTGTCTTTGTAGCTTTGGTCGCCCGCAATGGTCGCCCCATACAAGCGGTTAGCCACATCGGTATAACGGAAACCGCCCTCCAGCCAATCCAGCGGCTGCAGCATGACCGTGCCACGGGTGTAGGGCGCCACCCGGCTTAGTGTGAAACGGGCGTCACCCGCCGCAGCCATGCGTGCGGTAGGGGTTTGCAGCAACCCGATTTCACCCCAGTCGCTGGCGGTGGGTTCAGGTGCTTTTGCATTGGGCTGATACCCTGCCGAAAGGGCTTGCACCCGCACCGGCAAAACTGCCTGCATGCCAGACACAGGGGCTTGCGTAGCAAGGAAACGTGCAAGGTTGTCTGACACGCTGTTGCTTATGTTGGCCGAACGCCTGGGCGCCCAAAGCACGGCACCCGGGCCGGGTTCATCCTGCAGCGAGCGGTTCCACGGGGCAACACCAAAACGCCGGGTGCTGCCGTCGCTTTGCGCCACCCAAGTCCAATCGCGCGCGCTGGCACCTTCAGCGCCCAAACAGACACGCAAATAGTCTTGAATCACTGCGCCGGGTACCTGGGCTGCCACGCAAGGCTGTACGGAGCCAGACCATACCGTGACCGTGCGAGGCCGTGGATAGAGACTGACGCGGTGCCCGTCTTGCAGAACGGGGTCTTGGGCAGGGTTGCCCTGCAGCCAACGCGCGTCTGCCACAGACACATTTAGCCGACCGGTGACGGGCATGGCCTGCACCCAAGCCAGCAATTCGGCGCGCTCAGCCTCAGGCAAGCTCAGACGCTTGGCCGATGCAAGTCCATCAAGAATGGCCTGCTTCAGTCGGGTTTGCGGCGCACGCTCTGCTGCCACCGACCAATGCAGGGCTGTGGTGTCGGCATGTGGGCCCGCATTGCGCAACAGCCAGTCGCTGAGCCGCTCGCCAACCACCACAGGTGCAGAAATGGCAACGTCTTGCGTGGCAGCCAAACCCCACGAAGCGACCGAGCAAGAAACGCAAAGCGCAACAGCGCGGGCCACCAAAGTACGTCGCAACTTCACAGGGAATCCTTTTGAAGCGGCCAGCGCTGCAGGGTTAAACACACACTAGCCGAGAGACATTGACGCGAATAAATAATGGCAGATTGACCATCATGCCGGCCCAGCGCAAACCATGCGTCAGGCAAGGGTGTGCCACTGGCTACGGCGTAACGTTCCTGGTACCAGGTGGCATTCGCCGGGGCATCCTGAGGCAACTCAAGCGGCGGTCTTTGCAGGGGCGTCAAAAAAACCTGATCAACCAGGCCCAGCCTGTAGCCGGGATATTCATCGCGCACCCGCGCATAGTGAACCCCGGTTGGCGGTAAAGACGGCCAGGCCGGGGGCGCCTCTGGGTAGACCACGCGGCGCCATTCCACGGCCAGACCGGTGGCACCCACCAGCCGTCCGTTTTGCAGGCGCAATACCTCACCCAGCCCGGAGTACCAGACTTCTATATTGCCCTGGGGGTGGGCATCCACATAGCCCAGAACCAGCAGCGCAGGCTTGGCACCAGCAAGTGTGACGCGCAGATATTGGTAATTGGGGTTGAGCTTGGCTTCAATCACTTGTGGCGAAGCAAAGGGAAGCTTGTCAGAAAAGACCGCCGAAGTCACCTCTGACACCAACGATTTTGATGCGCAGGCGGTCAGGCCAAAAACTGCAAAAAGTGACGCAAGCAGCCGATACCTGGTACAAAAACCGTGTTTCAAAGTAAAGCAGTCAGAATAGAGTAGTCAAAAGAAAAGCGCCCGAAGGCGCTTGATACCGAAAAGATGCTACTTACTTTGTCGCAGTACTAGTAGTCGAATCTTCGTTAGCGACCACAGCGATTACCGCAACGGCAACCACGGCACCCACAGCCAGCGTGGCGGCAGACATTCCACCGATAGCAGCACCGGAAGCGCTGGAAGCGCCAACTGCACCGGCCGGTTGGGCTTGCGCCAGCACCGACTGAGATGCAATGACCAAAACAGAAGCCAACAGAATCGAAGAGATTTTAGATTTCATGTGAACCCTTTGAAAAAAATTTAAATAAAAAACCGGTGTTGAATTTAACACACCAGGTTTTCTTGAATTACCGAAAAAACAACATGCACGGTTGTTTGAACTTCAAAACAGCCAACTGTTGCGTTTTATCCAGCACATTAGCCCATGTGCAGGCCGCCATTCACCGAGAACTCGGCACCGGTGGCATAGCCGCCTTCATCAGACGCCAACCAGGCGATGATGGACGCGATTTCACTGGGCTCGCCCAGGCGCTTGACCGGCACCGTGCCGATGATCTTGTCGAGCACTTCCTGACGGATCGCCTTGACCATGTCGGTGCCGATGTAGCCCGGGCTCACGGTGTTGACCGTGACACCTTTGGTGGCCAGCTCTTGCGCCAACGCCATGCTAAAGCCGTGCATACCGGCCTTGGCAGCCGAGTAGTTGGTTTGGCCAGCCTGGCCCTTGACACCGTTCACACTGGAGATGTTGATGATGCGGCCCCAGCCTTTTTCAACCATGTCGCCGACCACTTGCTTGGTCACGTTGAACATGGAATTGAGGTTGGTTTCGATCACGGCGTCCCAGTCTTCGCGCGACATTTTCAGGAACATGCGGTCACGGGTGATACCGGCGTTGTTCACCAGCAGGTCAATGCTGCCGTGTTCGGCCTTGGCTTTGCTGAAGGCTTCTACGGTGGAATCCCAGTCGCCTACGTTGCCGGCAGACGCATAGAACGTGTAACCCAGCGCCGCTTGTTCAGCCAGCCATTTGGCAAAGTCACGGGTTGGACCGCAACCCGCAATGACCGTGAAACCCTCTTTGCTCAAACGCTGGCAAATGGCGGTACCAATACCACCCATGCCACCTGTGACGTACGCTACTTTTTGACTCATGAACTACTCCTCTTTGTAAAAAATTAATTATGGCTGCTAAATCAGCGCTCAAGGGCAAGGGAAACCCCCATGCCGCCGCCAATACACAGGGCAGCCAGACCCTTCTTGGCGTTGCGGCGCTGCATTTCATGCAACAGCGTCACCAGAATGCGGCAACCGGACGCACCAATCGGGTGGCCGATGGCAATGGCGCCGCCGTTCACGTTCACTTTGGACGGGTCCACGTCAAGTTGCTGGTTGACCGCGCAAGCCTGAGCGGCAAAAGCCTCATTCAGTTCAAACAGGTCCACATCACCCACGCTCCAGCCGGCACGGGCCAGCGCCTTGCGCGAGGCCGACACCGGGCCCAGGCCCATGTGCGCGGGATCCACACCTGTGGTGCCAAAGGCCGCAATACGCGCCAGAGGTGTCAAGCCCAAGGCTGCGGCTTTTTTGGCGGTCATGACCATCACGGCGGCGGCACCGTCGTTGATGCCAGAGGCGTTGCCTGCGGTGACAGAACCAGCCTTGTCAAACGCCGGGCGCAAACCCGCCAGGGCTTCTGCATTGGATTTGCGGTTCAGGAATTCGTCGGTGTTGAACACCAGCGGGTCGCCTTTGCGCTGAGGGATCAGCACGTCAACGATTTCGTCCTTGAATTTGCCAGCGTCTTGTGCAGCAGCCGCTTTTTGTTGACTGGACAAGGCCAAGGCGTCTTGCATGTCGCGGCTGATGCTGCAAGCTTTGGCCACGTTTTCTGCGGTGATGCCCATGTGGTACTGGTTGTACACGTCCCACAGGCCGTCAACAATCATGGAATCAATCATCTTCCAGTCGCCCATGCGCATGCCGTCGCGCGAGCCCATCAGCACGTGGGGTGAGGCGCTCATGTTTTCCTGGCCACCGGCAATGACAATGTCGCTGTCGCCCCACGCCACCGACTGCGCGGCCAGCATCACCGCCTTCAGGCCGGAGCCACACACGGCATTGATGGTGAGTGCGGGCGTTTCTTGCGCCAGACCGGCTTTCAGGGTGGATTGACGTGCCGGATTTTGGCCCGAACCTGCAGCCAGCACCTGGCCCAGAATCACTTCGCCGATTTGGTCAGCGCTCAAACCAGTGCGTGCCAGCAAGGCCTTGATGACAGTGGCGCCAAGTTCGGGGGCGGCCACTTTTGCCAAAGAACCACCAAATTTACCTACGGCTGTGCGCGCCGCTGAAACGATAACGATGTCTTCCATGTTGCCTCCTGGGTCCCGTTAAAAAATAATTCGAGAAAATCAGACCTTGGCCTGCACGTAGCGCCCGGGTGCGGGCTCGATGGCTTTGTATTTGCCTTTGCCATAGGTTTTTGGCGCCGCAATTTCCTTGCCGGCCTGGGTGGCCAGCCAGTTGGACCAGTCCGTCCACCAGCTGTTTTTGTGCTTGGTGGCGCCTTCCAGCCATTGGTCAACCGATTTGGGCAGCTTGCCGTCTGCACGAATCCAGTGGCTGCGTTTGCCTTTGGCGGGTGGGTTGATGACACCCGCAATGTGCCCCGAGGCACCCATCACAAAGCGCTTTTTGCCCGGCAGGTGTTGGGTAGACGCGTATGCGCCGCCAATGGGCACGATGTGGTCTTCACGCGAGCCGTAAATGTAGACCGGCATGTTGACCAGGTTCAGGTCAATCTTCTCGCCACACACGGTGGCCGTGCCTGGCTTGGTGAGGTTGTTTTCAAGGTAGGTGTTGCGCAGGTACCAAGCGTAAAACGGGCCGGGCAAGTTGGTGGAGTCGCTGTTCCAGTACAGCAAGTCAAAGGGTGGCGGGGTTTCGCCCTTGAGGTAGTTGCCCACCACGTAGTTCCACACCAGGTCGTTGGGGCGCAAAAAGCTGAAGGTGCTGGCCAGGTCTTTGCCCTTCATGAGGCCGCCCTTGCCCATTTCTTGCTCACGGTATTTGACAAAGCCTTCGTCAATGAACAAGTCCAGCACGCCGGTGTCGGAAAAATCAAGCATGGAGGTCAAGAAGGTGGCGCTGGCCACCGGCTTTTCGCCACGCGCCGCCAGCACCGCGAGGGCCGTGCCCAGCATGGTGCCGCCCACACAAAAACCCAGGGCGTTGATGGTTTTGGTGCCGGCGACTTCGCGAGTGACCGAAATGGCCTTGATGACGGCGTTTTCGATGTAATCGTCCCAGGTGGCCTTGGCCAGCGAGGCATCCGGGTTGCGCCAGCTCACCACAAAGGTGTGGTGAGCTTGCGACACTGCGTACCGAATCAGCGAGTTTTCAGGCTGCAGGTCAAGAATGTAAAACTTGTTGATGCAGGGCGGCACAAACAGAAAAGGGATCTCGAATACTTTGTCGGTCAGGGGCTTGTACTCGATGAGCTGGAACAATTCGTTCTCAAACACCACTGCACCTTCGGTGGTGGCGACGTTTTTACCCACCTCAAACAGGCTTTCGTCGGTCATCGACATATGGCCTTGCTGGATGTCATGCAGCAGGTTTTGAATGCCTTTGGCAATGCTCTCGCCCTTGGTCTCGATGGCTTTTTTCTGTGCTTCGGCGTTGGTTGCCATGAAGTTGCAGGGGGCGGCAGCGGCGGTCAGCTGCTCTACTGCAAACTGGATGCGGGCGCGGGTTTTGGCGTCGGCGTCGACCGCATCAGCCATTTGCGTGAGCGTTTTGGTATTGAGCAAATAGGTGGCCGCAGCAAAGACGGCAGTCGGGTTGGTGGCCCAGGCGTCGTGCGCAAAGCGCCGGTCGCTGAGCTGGGTGGTGCCTTTCAGGCTGCTGGTCATCAACTCGGTGGCGTCTTCCAGATACTGCTTTTGCAGCGCTTGCAGCTTTTCAGCCGAAAACTTGATTTTGGGTGCCTTGACGGTGGGTGCTGCCAGCTTGGTGTGGGCACTGGCCATGTCCATGTTCTGGAAAGACGCAAAGGTCTTGGTCCAGTTTTCTGTCATGTCTTGTTGCATTTTTTGGGCCGACTGGAGCCATTGTTCCTGCGCGTTCTCGTTCATTCTTTACCCTCTGAGTCATCATTACTGCGAAATAAGAATAGTATCTCAAGCCAAGCCCTTCGAAAACCTGACAGTTTCCAAGCCATCCTAAAAATTTCATCCTGCGCTCATGTACATCGTTCCCATTGCCTGGCTTTACGTGGCGGTCTTGATGGCGGTGGCCGAAGCCACCAACACCACGGGCACCGTGCTGGGTGGCATCATCACTTTTTTGCTGTACGGCTTGCTGCCTGTGGTGTTGCTGGTGTATGTGATGGGGGCACCCGCGCGCAAACGGGCCATCAAGGCCAAAGAACAAGCCGAGCTGGCCGCCGCAAAAGCCAACCTAACAAATCCAAACCCAGACCCACCCCTGTAGGCGCCCAGTGGGCTGGGCGCCTACAGGGGCAATTTCACACATCGCGCCAGATGCTGGCGCAGAAACGGCCGCTGACGCGGTCGCGCCGGTGCGAAAAGAAGCGTGACGCTTGGGTGACCGTGCACCAGTCTGCACTGCTGTTGTTGCCATAAATTTGCGTGATGCCCATGGCGCGCAGCCGCAAGCGCGCCAGGCCCGCCAGATCAGCCAGCCATTTGCCAGACGTCATTGGCTGAAAACAGGCGGCGGCCTGCGCGCTGTCGGGCGCATCGTCTGGCACGAACGCCGCACGCACGTCGTCACCCACTTCAAAGGCATCAGGGCCAATGCACGGCCCCAGCCATGCTATTATTTCAATAGCTGCTTGCGCTTTATCCATAAGGGCTAGCGTACTAAAATGCTTATAAGTTTGCTCCAGAACGCCCACCCCGCCCTGGCCGACCAAACCACGCCAACCGGCATGCGCGGCAGCCACGATGTGCCCGTGCCGGGTGGTCAACAGCACCGGCAAGCAGTCCGCCACCATCACGGTGCAAGCCACGCCAGGCTGGGTCGTGGTGCAGGCATCAGCCACGGTGCCGTGCACACTGCGGTCATCCAGGCGCACCACCTCGGTGCCGTGCACCTGGTTCAAAAACACCGGGCGCGCACCCCACGCGGGTTGCAACGTCGCACGGTTGGCCGCCACATGGGCTGGCTGATCGCCCACATGGTCGCCCAGGTTAAAGCTGTCATAGGGCGGCGCCGACACGCCACCGGCACGCGTGGTGCACACCGCTCGCACCCCGGCAGGTGCAGGCCAATCAGGAATCAGCCAGTCCGGGTGCATGCAACGCAGACCTCTAGGCAAACGCGTGGATCTTGTCGTAGGCGGCCAGCAATTTGTGGTGCATTTCGCAACCCTCGAGCGCCAGGCCGGGTGCACTCAGGCCCATGAAGCGGTCTTCCTGCATGATCAGGGCGTGCGCCTGGGCCAGCGGGCCGGCACCGTACAACAGCGCCAAGGTGTCGAGGTAGGGGCCGCTGTCGCCCATGTCGGCGAGGTTGATCAGGTTTTGAATGCAGGCGTAGACGCGTTTGCGCTGCGGGTTGCATTGGTCAAAGTTCAGAATCCATTCACAGCCTTCGAGCGTGCCGGCCTCGTCGCCCACGGCCAAAGCCAGCAGGGTTTTGAGTTCGCCCAGGCGCAGATCGCTCCAGAACGAGCCGGCATCGGCAGCCAGGCCAATCAGGTTGGCCACCGGGCGGTGGTCGGCCAGGCTGGATTCGTTCAACGTCTCAAGCAGGTCAGCGCACTCTTCGTCGTCCAGGTTGGCGAGGTTCAGCACGGCTTCACGGAAATTGTTGGCGACACTGTTGTTCTCAAATTCCAGGTCGTCAATGGGGTAAATCTCTGACAAACCCGGCACCAGGATGCGGCAGGCGTAGACGCCAAGTTGCTCAAATTCGGCAATGTAGACCTCATGGCCGTCACGGTGCAGGCGCGCCAGGCTCCAGGCGTAATCTTCGGCCGTGGTGCTGCTGAAATTCCAGTCGACAAACTCAAAATCAGGCACGTCGCCCAAAAATTTCCAGTGAATGACACCGCTCGAATCGACAAAATGGATCTCGATGTTGGTCGAGCTGGTGGTTTCTTCCAGGTCAAAACCCGGTGCCGGGAAGCCTGACAGTGCGTCAAGCGCCCGGCCCTGCAGCAACTCGGTCAGGGCGCGTTCCAGCGCCACTTCAAAACGCGGGTGGGCACCAAAGCTGGCAAAGCAGCCCTGGTCCAGCGGATTCAACAGCGTGACATTCATCACCGGGTACTGGCCGCCCAAAGAGGCGTCTTTCACCAAAATGCCAAACCCAGCCTCTCGCAGCGCCGCAATGCCCCGCGCAATGCGCGGGTAGCGGGCAATCACGGCGTCAGGCACATCGGGCAGGCAAATGCCTTCGCTGATGATGCGGGCCTTGATGGCGCGCTCGAACACCTCGGACAAGGCCTGGGTGCGGGCTTCTATTTGGGTGTTGCCCGCCGACATGCCGTTGCTGACATACAGGTTGCCAATGATGTTGACCGGGAAAAACACGGTTTTGCCATCGCTCTGGCGCACATACGGCAGGGCACAAATGCCGCGCTCAGTGGCACCTGAGTTGAAATCCACCAGACTGCTGGCGTCGATGGCGGCTTGCGGGTTGTAGAGCTTGTGCAATTCGGGGGTGAGCAACTCGGCGGGCCAGGTCTCATCGGCGGGCACGTCAAACCAGCGCTCTTGCGGAAAATGCACATGTGCACGCTCAGTCACATCCGGGCCAAGGTAAAAATGAGTCCAGAAATAGTGGGTGGACAGGCGCTCGAAAAATTCGCCCAAGGCGCTGGCCAGGCAGGCCAGACGGCTGGCGCCCTTGCCGTTGGTGAACAGCAGCGGGCAATCGCGGTCACGGATGTGCACCGACCAGATGCCGTCCACCGGGTTGAGCCAGCTGCGCTCTTCAATGTGAAAGCCCAGGGCTTGCAGCTTGCCTTGCAGCGTGCTGATGGTGGACTCAAGGGCGGCATCTTTGCCAGGAATAAAAGTAGTGTGTGTCATGCATGCAGCATAACCCATGGCTGTTTGACTGAACCTGAAACAGCTGTGGATGAATTTGCATCGGACGCGATTCAAGCTTCGTGCTTTGGGGCAACTGCGGCATCAATAAGAGCGGGGCAGCAGCTGGGCAACAGGGTGCGATTCAAACTGATGTGGCTTCCTTGAAGAAGTCAAGGTCTTGCATCAGACCCGGCGCGGCGCATTGGATTTGGACTGGCTCCTGAAGAAGCCAAGGTCTCACGTTAAACCCGGCACTGGGCATTGAATCCGGCCCGGCGACTGGGCCATGCGCATGCGGTTTTGGGGTAAAAACACGCGCGGAATTGACGCTGTGGTATGCGAGCGCTTATTGACGCGCGCCTTTCACCCCAAAGCCCGGTCACATAGCCCAATCACCGGGCCTAGCGTTGTGTGGGGCAGAAATTCCGAGTCAACGGCTCGCATCAATTTGCGCCACTTTCAACCCAGACACTTTTGAATTCCCCCTGTTAGGTGATTTCCAAGAATAAATATGCCCAGATGACGTAGGATTTTTGTTCAGCTGCAAGGCGTAAAAATGGGCGTATAGCGAGCTATACAACCGTTTTTGCAACGCAGCAGATGGACAAAAAGACAAGTCAGATAGGTATATTTTTCGCAGGAAATCACCTTAGCGCACCCAGAACGCTCGGAGAATCAGTCGGGTGATGCGCTTTGCGGAGGTAAAGGGGGAGGCCGCGCAGCGGGCGGAGGACACGTAGCAAAGCATATCGCCCGGCTGATTCACCCACCACCGTGATGTCTACCTCAATCCAGTGGACGCCCTTGAGTGCGTTGGAAAAACCATTCATCTGATGCACACCTCACTTTTAATCACACCCCAGACAACAGGCACGGGCTGTGAAAACGCTAGACTTCCAGCCTCGACCTACACGGCCCTTTTTGCGGAGTTTTTTATGATTCTTGAACTTGCCGACTTCACCATTCAGCCCGGCCAGAATGCAGCCTTTGAAGAAGCTATTCGACGCGGCCTGCACAGCGCAATCGCACCGGCCAAGGGGTTTGAAGGCTTCAAGGTGAACCATTGCATTGAAAACCCGCAACGCTATATTTTGCAAATTTTCTGGACCACGCTGGAAGACCACACGGTGGGTTTCCGTGGCTCACCGGCGTTCACAGAATGGCGCACTATTGTCGGCCCGTTTTTTGCCAGTCCACCCGTGGTGGAACACTTTGACCTGGTCGCCAAGTCGGCCTGACGCCTGAACCCGCCACCCCGCATGCTTGAAAGGCTGACATGACCTACGTTTTTGCACCTGCCCCCACCGTTTGCGTCCCTGTGGTCGGTACAGACGCACAGTTTCCGGTGCACCGTATTTATTGCGTGGGCCGCAATTACGCCGAACACGCCCAGGAGATGGGCCACAGCGGGCGCGAGCCGCCGTTTTTCTTCATGAAGCCGGCCGATGCGGTGCTGGTGGTGCCGTCTGGCAGCACCGCCGCCCTGCCCTACCCCAGCTTGACGAAAAACCTGCACCATGAAATTGAATTGGTGGTGGCCATTGGTGTGGGTGGCAAAAACATCGAGGTGGCGCAGGCCGAACAGCACATTTTTGGCTACGCCGTGGGCCTTGACATGACCCGGCGCGACCTGCAAAACGACATGAAGGCGCAAGGCCGCCCGTGGTGCATTGGCAAGGGTTTTGACCACTCGGCCCCGATTGGCCCGATCACCCCAAAAGCCGCTGCGCCCGACATGGCGCACGCCACGATCAGCTTGCAGGTGAACGGTGTGCAACGCCAACACGGTCGGCTTGACCAGTTGATCTGGCGCATCTCCGAGACCATTGCCCAGCTCTCTTCGGCCTGGGCGCTACAACCCGGCGACCTGATTTATACCGGCACACCCGCAGGTGTGGGCGCCGTGGTGCGCGGCGACACGCTGCGGGCAAGCATCGACGGACTGGCGGCGATTGAATTGACGGTGGTCTGAGCCCCTTGCGCCCAGCGCACATGCGCTTTCAAATTACACTTGTTTCATGCACCGCCCCCCCATCAAACACTGTAAAAGCTGCGGCACTGCCGTGGTTTACCGGCTGCCCGACGACGGCGACACCAAACAGCGCGCGGTGTGCCCGACCTGCCAGACGGTGCATTACGAGAACCCGCTCAACGTGGTCGGCACGATTCCCGTATGGGGCGACAAGGTCCTGCTGTGCAAACGCAACATTGAGCCTTGCTTTGGCAAATGGACGCTGCCGGCAGGTTTCATGGAGCTGAACGAGACAGTGAGTGAAGGCGCGGCACGTGAAACGCTGGAAGAAGCCGGCGCGCAGTTTGAGATGGGCGAGTTTTTCTCTTTGGTGAACATCCCGCGCGTGGGACAGGTGCACTTGTTTTACCGCGCCCAGCTGCTCAGCGACCAGTTTGACCCAGGTTTTGAGACGCTGGAGGCACGCTTGTTTACCGAGGATGAGATTCCCTGGGACGAGATTGCGTTCAGAACCGTAGGTGAAACCCTGAAGCGTTTTTTTGCCGACCGCCGCCAAGGCAGCTACGCCATCCATGTCTTTGACATCACCTGAATTGCAAGCCACGTTTGAATTTTGGTTCTACCGCGCGGGGGCTTATCTGCTCACCCACGTGCTGGACGACCCGGCCTGGCTGGCCCTGATTTTTTGTTGACAATTTATTGATGTTTTATGCCTCTAGCCCTTATTAAATAAGCGCAAGCAGCTATTATTTTTGATTACACATTAACCCCCTATGTTGCCTTGCTACGTGCTGCTTGACCTGGAAACCACGGGCGGCAATCCGGTCAATGACCGCATCACAGAAATTGCCGCCGTGCGCTTTGAACAAGGCCTGGAGGTGGCGCGTTGGAGCACCTTGGTCAACCCCGGCGTGCGGGTGTCGCCTTTCATTGAGCGGCTCACCGGCATCAGCAATGCCATGGTGGCCGACGCGCCGCGCTTTGACGAGGTCGCAAGTGAGCTTCAGAGACTGCTCAAGGATGCGGTGCTGGTGGCCCACAACGTGCGTTTTGACCACGGCTTTTTGCTGCACGAATTTGCCCGAATGGAGGTGGCGCTGCGCACCAAAACCCTCTGCACGGTGCGCCTGTCGCGCCTGCTGTACCCCAGCATCAAGGGCCACGGGCTCGACGCCATCATGCAGCGTCACGGCATCACCACTGAGTCGCGCCACCGCGCCATGGGCGATGTGCAAGTGATGCATATCTGGCTGGCGCAAGTGGCGCAGCAGTTTGGCGCTGAGCACCTGCGGCAACAAGCGCAGGTGCTGCTGCAAGGCAGCGCCGCGCTGCCGCCGCAACTCGACACCGACGTGGCCGACATCCCTGATGGCCCCGGCGTCTACATTTTTTACGGCGAAGGCACCCTGCCGCTGTATGTGGGCAAAAGCGTCAAACTGCGCAGCCGGGTAATGTCGCATTTTCAGGCGGCCAGCCGCGAGCCGCGCGAGATGCGCATTGCACAAGAGATTCGCCGCATTGAGTGGATTGAGACGGCCGGCGAATTGGGGGCACTGCTGCTGGAAGCGCGTCTGGTCAAAAAACACCAACCCCTGCACAACCGCCAGTTGCGCCGCGAGAGTAGCCTGTGCGCCTGGCGGCTCGATGCCCATCCGAACGCCCGCCCGCTGTTGACTCTGGTACGCGGCGCAGAACTGAGCCCGCAGCAGTTTGGCAACCTGTACGGCCCTTACCGCTCCAAAAACCAGGCGATCAGCCACCTGCGCGAGTTGGCCGACACGCACGGCCTGTGCCTGCAGGCGCTCGGTCTGGAGTCCGGCAAAGGCCGCTGTTTTGCCCACCAGATCGGCCATTGCAAAGGCGTGTGTTGCGGCGAAGAAGCCCCCGAGCGGCATCACCTGCGCCTGCAAATGGCGCTCGTC
>JBBQSS010000060.1:0-14262 GCA_038213665.1 Burkholderiales bacterium
CACACGTACCAGCTTGCCTTGCGGGTGCTCAATTTGGTAATGAAGACCACGCAGCACGCCTTTGCCAGACTTGCTGTGGTTGTCTTGCACAAACTGCACGTCCAGCCCGGTGGCCTGGGCAAAGTCACGCGCGTTGAAGCTCTCGAAGAAAAAGCCGCGGTCGTCGCCAAAAACTTTGGGTTCAAGGATAAGGACTTCGGGCAATGCGGTTTTTGTAACGGTGTAAGGCATAAATGTGGATATTTTGTAGAAGCCCAGCCCTCTGGGCGAATGCAGGTGGCTACTTCAGCAAGCTCAGCAAATACTGCCCATAACCATTTTTGGCCAGCGGCGCCGCCAGCTTTTGAATTTGCGCGGCATCGACCCAGCCTTGGGTAAAGGCAATCTCTTCCGGGCAGGCCACTTGCAGGCCCTGGCGCTTTTGCAGGGTGGCGATGAAGCTGGCGGCCTCTAAAAGGCTGTCATGCGTGCCGGTGTCTAGCCAGGCGTAACCGCGGCCCATGATTTCCACGTCGAGCTGGTTTTGCGCCAGATAAACACGGTTCACATCGGTGATTTCAAGTTCGCCGCGAGGTGAGGGTTTGATGCCCGCGGCAATGTCACACACCTGGTTGTCGTAAAAATACAGGCCGGTGACGGCGTAGTTGCTCTTTGGTGCTTTAGGCTTTTCTTCGATGCTGATGGCGCGTTTTTGGTCATCAAAGGCCACCACACCATAACGCTCGGGGTCGGTCACATGGTAGGCAAACACGCTGGCGCCGCTTTGACGGGCGTCGGCGTGGGCCAATTGTTTGACCAGGTCGTGGCCGTAGAAGATGTTGTCGCCCAGCACCAGCGCGCTGGGCCGGCCCGCCACAAAGTCGCGCCCGATGATGAAGGCTTGTGCCAGGCCGTCGGGGCTGGGTTGCACCGCGTAGCTGATGGCCATGCCCCACTGGCTGCCGTCGCCCAGCAGCTCGGCAAAACGCGGGGTGTCTTGCGGGGTGGAGATGACCAACACCTCACGAATGCCCGCCAGCATCAGCGTGCTCAAGGGGTAATAAATCATTGGCTTGTCATACACCGGCATCAGCTGTTTGCTGACCGCCTGTGTCACCGGGTAAAGCCGCGTGCCGGAGCCGCCTGCCAGGATGATGCCTTTGCGTTGTGTCATGTGTGCGTTCCCTAAATTTTGTAGGAGCCCAGTCCTCTGGGCGATGGATGAAATATGTGGGTAGGAGCCCAGCCCTTTGGGCGAATGCAATGGGTGGCAGGGCATTGGCAAAAAAACCAAAGCGGGAGCCATCGCCCAGGGGGCTGGGCTCCTACATCAAACCGATTTCCTCTAGCATGCGATTCACGCCGGTTTGCCAGGTCGGCAGGGTCAGGTTGAAGGTGGTTTGCAGCTTCTGGGTGTTCAGGCGAGAGTTGTGCGGGCGTTTGGCGGGTGTGGGGAACGCGCTGGTGGGCACCGGAGTCACTTCGGATGCTTTTATTTTGATAGCTGGTTGCGCTTGTTCCGCTTGGGCTAGAACGTGTTTTGCATACTCAAACCAGGTGGTGGTGCCACTGGCTACCAGGTGGTAAGTGCCTGCATGTGTGTTTGCCGCAGCAGGCAGATGGGCATGCCCGCTGCACGGATGGGGATCGCTGGCAGATGGTGCTGCCTTGGGTACTGCTGTGGATGCTGCAGATGCTGCGTTGTTGCTTTGCATGACCTGTCGAATGGCGTGGGCGGTCACGTCGGCGATCAGGTCAGCCCCGGTGGGGGCACCAAATTGGTCGTTGATGACGGTGAGTTTGTCGCGCTCCTGGCCCAGGCGCAGCATGGTTTTGGCAAAGTTGCCACCGCGCGCGGCGTAGACCCAGCTGGTTCGGAAAATCAGGTGGCGCGGGCAATGCTGGGCAATCAGCAACTCGCCTTCGAGCTTGCTTGCGCCGTACACGCTCAAGGGGCCGGTGGCATCGGTTTCAACCCAGGGGGTGTCACCGCTGCCGTCAAACACGTAGTCGGTGCTGTAGTGCACCAGCCAGGCACCGAGTCTGGCGGCCTCTTGCGCCAATACTTTGGGCGCCAGTGCGTTGAGGGTGCCGGCCAGCCCGGGCTCGCTTTCGGCTTTGTCCACGGCGGTGTGGGCGGCGGCGTTAACGATCACGTCGGGGCGCAGTGTGCGTACCGTGGCGGCCAGTTGGTCAAGCTGGGTCAGGTCGCCGCACAGGGCGCTGCCGTCTGCTGCCAGACCCCCCAGCCGATCCAGCGCAATGAGCTCGCCCAAGGGCGCCAGGCTGCGCTGCAGTTCCCAGCCAACCTGGCCGTTTTTGCCTAACAGAAGAATTTTCATTTCAAGCTCTCAAACCGGTGGTGCAGCTGATTTGTCATGAGGTCAAGGCCGCCATTCAATTGGGTCGCCGCACTGACTGCAGCTTGCAAACGATCCTGCGCAGTGTCAGGGCAATTATTCTCAATCATTGGTATTGCTTTTGCACCCAATCCCGGTAGGCACCGCTTTGTACGTGGGCCACCCACTCAGGGTTGTCCAAGTACCACTGCACGGTTTTGCGGATGCCGGACTCGAAGGTCTCAGCCGGTTTCCAGCCGAGCTCGCGCTCCAGCTTGCGCGCGTCGATGGCGTAGCGGCGGTCGTGGCCGGGGCGGTCTGTCACGTAGGTGATCTGGTCTTGGTAGGGCTTGCCGTCGGCCCGGGGGCGCAGCTCGTCGAGCAGGGCGCACACGGTGTGGACGATGTCGAGGTTGGCTTTTTCGTTCCAGCCACCCACGTTGTAGATGTCGCCCAAGCGGCCAGCCTCTAACACGCGGCGGATGGCGCTGCAGTGGTCTTTGACATACAGCCAGTCACGAATTTGCTGGCCGTCGCCGTATACCGGCAGATTTTTGTCTGCCAGGGCGTTGACGATCAGCAGCGGGATGAGTTTTTCAGGAAAGTGGTAGGGGCCGTAGTTGTTGGAGCAATTGGTGGTGAGCACCAGCAGGCCGTAGGTGTGGTGCCAGGCGCGTACCAGGTGGTCGCTGGCGGCTTTGCTGGCACTGTAGGGGCTGTTGGGTTCGATGTGGCTTTGCTCGGTAAAGGCTGGGTCGTCTTTGGCCAAGCTGCCGTAAACCTCGTCGGTGGAGACGTGCAGAAACCTAAAAGCCGTTTTTTGCTCGGCCGGTAGCGCCGACCAATAGCCGCGCACCGATTCCAGCAGGTTGAAGGTGCCCACAATGTTGGTCTGGATGAATTCGCCCGGGCCGTGGATGGAGCGGTCAACATGGCTCTCGGCCGCAAAGTTGACCACCGCGCGGGGTTGGTGGGTTTTTAACAGTTGTGAGACCAGTTCAGTATCGCCAATGTCACCTTGCACCAGGGTGTGGCGTGTGTCACCTTGCAAACTTTGCAGGGTTTCAGGGTTGCCGGCGTAGGTGAGTTTGTCGAGGTTAATGACGGGCTCATCGTTAGACGCCAGCCAGTCGAGGACAAAATTTGCACCAATAAAGCCGGCACCGCCAGTGACCAAGATCATGAGAACTCCCGTGAAACAATTCTAAAAACAGAGCTTTGGATTCTAAATGCTCCGAGGCCAGGGGCATTCGCCGAGGGGCTCGGCTCCTACAGGGACGCGGGGGACTCGATTTCGGCTGACAGCGTGAGCCACTGCTCTTCCAGGCCCTGCAATTCTTCATTGACGGCTTTGAGGCGTTTGCCCAGGTTGGCAAAGTCTGAGGGCGGCGGTGAATGGCTTAAATGGCCTTCGAGCGAGGCGCCTTCCCCATTGAGCACGGCCATGCGGGCTTCAATGTCGGAGAGTTTGCGTTTGAGCGAACCCGTGGGTGCGGGTTTGTGCTTCACCTTGGCGGCAGCAGCCAGGGCTTCCGCCTGCGCCTTGCGCTCGGCCTTGGCGGCGGCGCTGCTGGCTTCCTTGATGGCTTCGCGCTGGCGCTTGGCTTCATCAAGCAAGTAGCGCTGGTAATCGTCGAGGTCACCGTCGAAGGGTTCGACGCCGCCGTGCGACACCATCCAGAATTCGTCACACACGCTTCGCAGCAGGGCGCGGTCGTGGCTGACCAGCATCACGGTGCCTTCAAACTCGTTGAGCGCCATTGCCAGTGCCTCGCGGGTGGCCAGGTCCAGGTGGTTGGTGGGCTCATCAAGCAGCAGCAGGTTGGGGCGTTGCCAGACGATCATGCACAGCACCAAGCGGGCTTTTTCGCCGCCGCTCATGCTGCCCACGGCCTGCTTGACCATGTCGCCACCAAAATTGAAAGTGCCCAAGAAACTGCGCAGGTCTTGCTCGCGCGTTTGCTGGCCGACGATTTTGCCAGCGGCCGTCATGTCTTTTACCAGGCGAATCATGTGCTCCAGCGGGGTGTCGGCGGGCCGCAGCACGTCGAGCTCTTGCTGGGCAAAGTAGCCAATGCTCAGGCCCTTGCCTTCGGTGATTTCGCCGCTGATGGGTTGCAGGTCGCGCGCAATGGTCTTCACCACGGTCGATTTACCCTGGCCGTTGGCGCCCAGAATGCCGATGCGCTGGCCGGCCAGCACGGATTTGCTGACGTTGCGCACGATGATGGTGGGGCCAGCGCTTTCATCAGCCACGCCGTCGCCTGCGGGTAGCGTATGCAAAGGGTCTGGCGCGCCAGGGCCGGGCTCGGTGGACGCCGGTGGGTAGCCAAAGCTGACGTTGCTCATCGACAGCATCGGGTTGGGCAGGTTGGCGGGCTCTTTGAACTCGAAGGTGAAGTCGGCCTCAGACAACAGCGGCGCAATTTTTTCCATGCGGTCCAGCGCCTTGACCCGGCTTTGTGCCTGCTTGGCCTTGCTGGCTTTGGCCTTGAAGCGGGCAATGAACTTTTGCAGGTGGGCAATTTTGTCTTGTTGCTTGGCAAAGGCGTTTTGCTGCAGGTTCATTTGCTCGGCGCGCATGTCTTCAAACTTGCTGTAGTTGCCGCCGTAGCGCACCAGCTTGCCGGCGTCAATGTGCAGGGTGACGTTGGTGATGGCATCCAGAAACTCGCGGTCATGGCTGATGACGATCATGGTGCCTTCATATCGCTTGAGCCAGGCTTCCAGCCACACCAGTGCGTCCAAATCCAGGTGGTTGGTGGGCTCATCAAGCAGCAGCAGGTCGCTGGGGCACATCAGGGCGCGCGCCAGTTGCAGGCGCATGCGCCAGCCGCCAGAGAAGCTGTTGACCGGGTTGGTGAGCTCGGTGGTTTTGAAGCCCAGGCCTTGAATCAGAGCTTGCGCGCGCGCGGGGGCGTCGTTGGCGCCAGCATCCTGCAGCGCCATGTAGGCGTGGGCCATGCGGTCGTAGTCGTCGGTGGCCTCCGAGGCTGTAACTTCTTGTTGCGCCGCCAGCAAAGTGGTGTCGCCTTCGACGACAAAGTCGGTGGCGCTTTGATCGGTCTCGGGCATGTCCTGGGCGACCTGGCCCATGCGCCATTGGGTGGGGATGTAGTATTCGCCGCCGTCTTCATGCAGGTTGCCGTTGAACAGTGCAAACAGGGACGACTTGCCGGCGCCGTTGCGCCCGACCAGGCCGACTTTTTCGCCGGGGTTGAGGGTGACGTTGGCGCCGTCAAGCAAGACTTTGGCGCCGCGGCGCAGGGTGACGTTTTTTAGGGTAATCAAGGCAGTGGCTTAAAAAAGGAGAGCTGTGGGTTGCATCTAGGCTCCTACAGGGGGTAGGTGTGGCGAATTCGATCAAGGCAATCGCCCAGGGGGCTGGGCTCCTGCAACAGATAGACGAGGATTTTAGGTGGGAGTCGTTTGCAGGGCCTGCAGCGCCTCACGGGTGACCAGCAGCACCTGGTCTTCGCCGGCGCTGGTGGCCAGCCACATGACGTCAAGGCTTGGGAAGGCGGCTTCAAAGTGCGCGCGTTCATGGCCGATTTCGAGCACCAGAATGGCTTGCTCGCTCATGCAGGCCGGTGCGTCTGCCAGCATCTGGCGAATGAAGTCCATGCCGTCGGTGCCGCCGGTGGCGTTGCCGTCGAGTGCCAGCGCCGGTTCGGCTTTGAACTCAGGCGGCAGGGCGGCCATGTTTTGGGCGTTGACGTAGGGCGGGTTGCACACAATCAGGTCGTAGTGGGTGCCGCTTTTGGGCACGCCGTCGCCCTGGCGCAGGATGACGCGGTCATGCAGGCCATGGCGGTCCACGTTGATGCGGGCCACCTCCAGCGCCTCGGCGCTGATGTCAGAGGCATGCACGATCACATCGGGGTAGACCATGGCGGCAATCACGGCCAGGCTGGCGTTGCCGGTGCACAAATCCAGCACGCGGTGGGTAGTTTCGCTCAGCCAGTAATCCAGGCTGCCTTCGACCAGCACCTCGGCAATGAGCGAGCGCGGCACAATCGCGCGCTCGTCCACATAAAACGCCACGCCTTGCAGCCAGGCCTCATGGGTGAGGTAGGCTGCGGGTTTGCGGGTGTCGATGCGTGCTCTTAAAAGAGTAGCTACCTGCGCTTGTTCTGTAAGGGTTACAAGCCGATTTGACATAAATATTTCAGCCGCCTCTGCGGCCTCAAGTTCCTCCGCTGCTTGCGAGCTTTCAACTGTCTCAGCCAAGCCGGCCATCTCCCCGGCATCCGGCAAGGCGTCGGCCGTTGCCTGGGATGCGTCGGCGGGCTGCTCAACTGCGGCTGGCGTTGCCGTGGGCGTCAAGGGCGTGTCCAGCGGCAAGCCGAGCTGCCACAGCACCAGCCAGGCGGCTTCATCGAAGGCGTTGGTGGTGCCGTGGCCAAAGGCGACCCCGGCCTGTGTGAGTTGCGCGGCGGCAGCGCTCACGCAGTCAAGCAGTGTCAGGTGATGGGTCTGTATTTCTTGCGCTGGCAAATTCGGGGCTTGCACAGAGGGCGCTTGCATGGAAAGCGTTGCCACAGTCGGCTTCCTCATGCCAGCAACTGCGTGTGCAGGTTCTCAAGGACACGTTGGTAGATGCGGGTCAGGGGTTCAATGTCGGCCAGCGCAATGTGTTCGTTGATTTTGTGGATGCTGGCGTTGGGCGGCCCCAGCTCAATCACTTGCGGGCAGATTTTGGCAATGAAGCGACCGTCGCTGGTGCCCCCGGTGGTGGAGAGTTCTGGCCTGATGCCGACTTCGGACTCGATGGCAGCCACCACGGCATCGACCAGTGTGCCGGGCGTGGTCAAAAACGGTGTGCCGCCCAGCGTCCAGCTCAGGTCATAGGCCAGCTCAAAGCGGTCAAGCACGGCTTGCAGGCGCTGTTGCAGGGACTCTGGCGTGGACTCGGTGGAAAAGCGGAAGTTGAAATCAACCACCACCGCGCCCGGAATCACATTGCTGGCGCCGGTGCCACCGTGGATGTTGCTGACCTGCCACGAGGTGGGCGGGAAAAAAGCGTTGCCCTTGTCCCATTCAAGGCCCACCAGCTCAGCCAGCGCGGGGGCCAGCAGGTGGATGGGGTTTTTGGCCAGGTGCGGGTAGGCGATATGGCCTTGCACACCTTTGACAGTGAGCTTGCCGCTCAGGGTGCCACGCCGACCATTTTTGATCATGTCACCGGTGCGCAGCAGCGAGGTGGGCTCGCCCACGATGCAGTAGTCAAGTTGCTCGCCATTGGCGGTAAGCCATTCGCAGACTTTCACCGTGCCATCAAGCGCCGGGCCTTCTTCATCGCTGGTGAGCAAAAAACCAATGCTCAAGGGCGTGTCGGGGTGCTTTGCCACAAACATTTCTGTGGCCACCACAAAGGCCGCCAGCGAGGTTTTCATGTCGGCAGCACCACGGCCAAAGAGTTTGCCATCGCGCTCGGTGGGGGTGAAGGGGTCGCTGTCCCAGTGGTTCAGTGGGCCGGTGGGCACGACATCGGTGTGGCCAGCAAATACTATTAATTTAGTAGCTGCTTGCGCTTTATCAGTATGGGCTGGAGGCCGTTTTGCCCATAAATTTGTAACGGGGAAATCAGCCGGGCCGCTGACCAGGGTGTGCAGGGCGAAACCCAGCGGTGCCAGCCGCGCGCCAATGATTTGCTGGCATTGGGCGTCAGAGGGGGTTTCAGAGCGGCAGGCAATCAGCTGGCGCGTCAGGGCAAGGGTAGGGCTCATAAGGGGCTCAGTGGTTCACGTCGAGCGTGATTTCGGTGAAGGTGGCTTGGTCATCCGCCTCGGGCGGCGGCTCGGGGGCGTGCTTCTTGCCCTTGGCGGCAAAGTCGTTTTGCAGGCGCCACATCAGGTTGGTGGGGGAGTCGGCATTGGCCAGGCCTTCCTTGCGGTCAATAATGCCGGCCGTGATGAGGCGGGCAAGGTCTTGCTCGAAGGTCTGGCTGCCATCGGCAATGGATTTTTCCATGGCCTCCAGAATGCCAGAAAAGTCGCCTTTGTCGATCAATTCAGACACCAGCCGGGTGTTGAGCATGATCTCGACGGCTGGAACGCGGGTGTCGGCAAGGGTGCGCAGCAGGCGCTGCGACACGATGGCCTTGAGTGAGGAGGCCAGGTCGCCGAGCATGGTTTGGCGCACCTCCACCGGGTAAAAGCTCAAGACGCGGTTGAGCGCCTGGTAGCTGTTGTTGGCGTGCATGGTGGCCAGGCACAGGTGGCCGGTTTGGGCGTAGGCAATGGCTGAACTCATGGTTTCGCGGTCACGAATTTCACCGATCAGGATCACATCAGGCGCCTGGCGCAAGGCGTTTTTCAGGGCCAGTTGGGTCGATTGGGTGTCGGTGCCGACCTCGCGCTGGTTGACGATGGAGCGCTTGTTCTTGAACAGAAATTCAATCGGGTCTTCAATGGTCAGGATGTGGCCGCTCACATGGGTGTTGCGGTGGTCAATCATCGCGGCCAGGGAGGTGCTTTTGCCTGAGCCGGTGGCGCCCACCATCAGCACCAGTCCGCGTTTTTCAAGCATCAGGTCGGCCAGGCCCGCTGGCAGCGACAGGGTGGACAGTGCCGGAATGTCGCCGGTGATGTAACGAATGACCGCAGCCACCGTGCCACGCTGGCGCATGGCACTGATACGAAAGCGGCCCACACCCGGCATCGACCAGCCCATGTTGAGCTCATTGAGCTCTTGCAGCTCTTCAATACGTGCTTGCGGCAGGATTTCGCGCAGCAGGTTCAGCGGCGCATCGGGCGGCAAGATCTGGCTGTTGATGGGAAAACACGTGCCGTTGATGCGAATGGTGGCCGGGGAATGGGAGGATAAGTACACGTCAGAGGCGCGTTTTTCCGACATCAGCCGAAGAATCCGGTCCATGGTGCCGCTGGAGGGGGTGCCATTGGTTGCCATGTGTGTGCCTTTGTGTGGGTTTGGAGTGGATTGCGGTAGGAGCCCAGTCCTCTGGGCTGCTACGCAGAGAACATCAGTCGCGCAGCAGGTCGTTCAGGCTGGTTTTGGCGCGGGTTTGCGCGTCCACCCGCTTGACGATGATGGCGGCGTACAGGCTGTATTTGCCGCCATCTTTGGGCAGCGTGCCGCTGATGACCACCGAGCCGCTGGGGACGCGGCCGTAGCTCACGGTGTCTGAGGCGCGGTCATAAATCGGGGTGCTTTGGCCAATGTAGACGCCCATCGAGAGCACCGAGTTTTCTTCCACAATGACGCCTTCAACCACCTCGGAGCGGGCGCCGATGAAGCAGTTGTCTTCAATGATGGTGGGGTTGGCCTGCATCGGTTCCAGCACGCCGCCAATGCCCACACCACCGCTCAGGTGCACGTTTTTGCCGATCTGGGCGCAAGAACCCACGGCGGCCCAGGTGTCGACCATGCTGCCTTCGTCCACGTAGGCGCCGATGTTGACAAACGAGGGCATCAAAATCACGCCTTTGGCCAGGTAGCTGCCACGGCGGGCCACGGCGGGCGGCACCACGCGGATGCCGGTGGCCTTCATGCCGTCGGCGTCCATGCCGACAAACTTGGTGGGCACCTTGTCATAAAAACCGAGCTCGCCGGCTTTCATGAGCTCGTTGTCTTTCAGGCGAAAGCTCAGCAACACGGCTTTTTTGATCCACTGGTGCACGGTCCATTGGCCCACGGCCTCGCGGGTGGCCACGCGCAGGTGGCCCGAGTTGAGTTGGGCGATGACGTGCTCGACCGCATCCAGCACTTCTGGGGACGCATTGGCTTGTGTGATGTTGGCGCGGTCTTCCCAGGCGTTGTCGAGGATGGTTTGGAGTTGTTGGGTCATGAGAAAGATCTGGTTAGTTCGATGGGGGGAATGATATCGAGGTGCTTAAGAGCCTATTTCAGTAGGCTGTGATTTTGCTGAAAACGTCAATACAAGATGAATCAATGTGAACCTACTGAAATAGGTTCTAAGGCGTCTAGCGCAGTGGCTGATTTTGGCGACCGACGATTTCTGGTACCCAGTATGAGGAGGCCGCCAAAATCAGCCGCTGCGCGGGTTTTAGCCTTAAGGTGATTTCCTGCGAAAAATATACCCATCTGACTTGTCTTTTTGTCCATCTGCTGCGTTGCAAAAACGGTTGTATAGCTCGCTATACGCCCATTTTTACGCCTTGCAGCTGAATAAAAATCCTGCGTCATCTGGGCATATTTATTCTTGGAAATCACCTAAAGCAATTTCAAGCACGCGTTTTGACAAAGTCAACCAGGCGCCGAGCCGCTTCCACGCACTCTGCCGTGTCCGCCACCAGCGCCAAGCGGATGCGCCCCGCGCCGGGATTGTGCCCCTGCGCCGAACGCGCCAGATAACTGCCCGGCAGCACCGTGACGTGGTAGTGCGCGTACAGCTCGCAGGCAAAGGCGACATCGTCCCCGGCCACGTCAGCCCAGAGGTAAAAGCCGGCATCGGGCAGCGCCACGCTCAACACCTGGGACAAGAGGGGTGTGACCTGGGCAAACTTGTCGCGGTACATCGCGCGGTTGTCCTGCACATGCGCTTCGTCTTGCCAGGCGGCCATGCTGGCGGCCTGCACCACCGGGCTCATGGCGCTGCCGTGGTAGGTGCGGTAGAGTAAAAAAGGTTTGATCAGGGCGGCGTCCCCGGCCACGAAACCGCTGCGCATGCCCGGCACATTGCTGCGCTTGGACAAACTGGTGAACGAGATCAGGTTTTTAAAGTCAGGCCGGCCGAGCTTTGCTGCGGCTTCCATGCCACCCAGCGGCGGCTCGTCGCGAAAGTAAATCTCGCTGTAACACTCATCCGAGCCAATCACAAAGCCGAATTTGTCGCTGAGTTCAAACAACATTTGCCACTCTGACAGCGGCATCACCGCGCCGGTCGGGTTGCCCGGCGAGCACACGATG
The DNA here is from genome assembly GCA_038213665.1 of Burkholderiales bacterium. Lineage (GTDB taxonomy): Bacteria > Pseudomonadota > Gammaproteobacteria > Burkholderiales > Burkholderiaceae_C > Rhodoferax. Next base: position 11,211 of record JBBQSS010000060.1, read on the forward strand.
AGCAGCTGGGTGCGCGCCCACACGGCATCGGGCACGCTGGCCCAGTCGGGGGCGAAGTTGCGCGCCGGGTCACTTGCGACAAAGTAGGGTTCGGCCCCGGCCAGCAGCGCTGCGCCTTCGTAGATTTGGTAAAACGGGTTCGGGCACACCACCAGTGGCTTGGGGTCGGCGGCATTGACCGGGCGATTCACCACGGTTTGCGCCAGGGCAAACAAGGCTTCGCGCGAGCCCAGCACCGGCAGCATTTGGGTGGCCGGGTCAACTTGCAGGCCGTAGCGGCGCGCCAGCCATTGGGCAAAGGCCTCGCGCAGCGCCGGTTCACCAGCGGTGGCCGGGTAGCTGGCCAAACCGCTGGGCACACGGGTGATGGCGTTGACCATGGCTTGCTGAATCAGCGCGGGCGTGGCGTGGCGCGGCTCACCCAGGCCCAGGCTGATGGGCGAGTAGGCGGGATTTGGGGTGATGTTGGCAAACAGCTGGCGCAAGCGCTCAAAGGGGTAGGGCTGCAGCAGGGAGAGGAGTGAATTCATGGGGTGGCATTATCCGCTGACCGGAAGTTGTCATTTTTCAAACTCGGCCTACTGTTGGGTTAGAGTCAGCGTCTGCTTTGCCCAACCGATGTGACGCCCATGGACTTGATTGAATTTAAACCCGAACAGCTGTTTATAGGCATGTCTTTGCCCTTTACTGTGCGCGACGGGTCGGGCCTGATTTTGCTGGCCAAAGGGCAAAAGATCGAAAGCCAGCTTCAGTTGACGGGCATTCAGAGCCGCTCAAAGGTCTTTGTCGAGATTGACGAAACCGGCGAGGGCGTGCGCGCCATGATGTCGGGCATCAGTGAGCTGAACCGGGCCGGGGCGCCCATCAAGGATTTTTCCAAATACCTCAACGTCAATCAGGCCGCAAAGACGGTCGAAAAAGATGCCGGTAACCTGCACCTGCGCTGGGGGAACGTGGAGTCCAAATTTGGCGGAATTTTGGCCAGCGTGCAAAGCACCGGCGATTTTCAGAACAAGCTCTACGTGCTCGATCAAGTCATTGCCATGCTGCTCAGCCAGGATGTGGCGGGCTCGCAATTTTTGCTGTTCAACCGCGCGGTGACGCATTTTGGTGGCTACAGCGTGTTGCACGCCTTGCTGTGCGCGGCGCTGGTGAATTCGCTGGCGGGCACGTTTGCGTTGTCTGATGCCGAGCGCCGCAGTCTGGTGTGTGCGGCACTCACCATGAATGTGGCGATGACGCAACTGCAAGACATTTTGGCCCTGCAAACCAGTGCGCCCAGCCCGGCCCAGCGCGCCACAATTGACGCGCACCCGGTCATGGGGCGGCAGATTTTGGCGCAGTCAGGCGTGACGGATGCGCTTTGGCTGCAGGTGGTTGAGCAGCATCACACACCCCAAACCGGCCCGGAGAAACTGGTGGATTGGCCGGTGGCGCAGCGCATGACGCGCATTTTGCAAACGGTAGACCGTTACACCGCAGCCATGAGCCCGCGCAAGTCCAGGTCGGGCCGGACCGCCCGCGACTCGGTGCGCAGCGTGGTCTTGTCAGCGGGTGAAACCAAACACGATGAGGTAGGCACCGCCTTGGTGGGTTTGTTGGGCCTGAGCCCGCCCGGCACTTTTGTGAGCTTGGCCAACGGTGAGACGGCGGTGGTGATGCGCAGAGGTGTCAAACCTGGCGAACCCTGGGTGGCGTCCGTGTTGAACCGGCTGGGGCAACCCATTGCCGAGCCAAGACTGCGCGACACCTCCAAAGCAGACTTTTCAGTTCAATCCACCCTAGCGGCAACGTCGGTCAAGGTCAACCTGAATCTGGAGATGATGCTCAAGCTGATCCCCCGGGGCAGATGAGCTTTTCCCTTTTTGTGTAGGAGCCCAGCCCTCTGGGCGAATGCCTCCGTTAACGTGAAATTCAGCCGTCATTACGAACGCAGTGAAGCAATCCATGCCTTCCGAACACCTGGACTGCCGCGCTACGCTCGCAGTGACGCCAATGATTTCATGTTCTGGGGTGGCTTCGTTGCCATAAAAGTTAGCCAGCCAGCGGTTGGCTGGTCAATGCCTGGATCGGCATGGCTTGGGTACTGGCTACAACACCCAGCCAGCGTTGCGCGGCGTTGGCGAGTGCCGTGGGGTCGCCCGTGGACAACAGCACCAGTTGCCCCGGTGAACCGGCGTCGGCCAATGGATGGACGACACGGCGGGTCTGCCGCGCCACCGGCTCGCCGTTGTCCACCAGGCGCACACCTGGCCCCAACAGCGCTTGCAGATGTTGGCTGGCAAAAGGGTAATGGGTGCAACCCAGCACCAAGGTGTCGATTAGTCCAAAATTTAAGCCAAATCGACCTGTAGCCCTTACGTAGTCTGCGCAAAGCGCTACTATTTTGGTAGTATCGTCGCGTTCAATGGCATCTGCCAGACCGTCACAGGGCTGACAAATGAATTCGGCCTGACCGGCCAACGAGTCCTTCAACGCTTTGAATTTCTGACTGCCCAGCGTGCCGCGTGTGGCCAGCACCCCGATGCGTTTGGTGTGGCTTAACGCCACTGCGGGTTTCAGCGCGGGCTCGACCCCGATGATGGGCAAGGCTGCGTGGTCTTGGCGCAGCAGGTGCACGGCTGCGGCAGTCGCGGTGTTGCAGGCGATCACCAGGGCTTTGATGCGCAGGCCGTCGTGGCCCTGCAAATAGCGGGCAATGGTGCGTGAGCGTTCAATGACAAAGCTTTCATCACGCTCGCCATACGGTGCGTAGCCGCTGTCGGCCACATAAACAAAGTCTTCAAACGGCAGTTCAGCCCGCAAGGCCTTGAGCACGCTCAGACCACCCACACCGCTGTCAAACACCCCGATGGGGCGTTTGACCTGCGCTATGTGCCCCGGTTGCGTCAAGTCACTGGCCGGAGACGGCAATGCCCTTGAATTCACCGGTGGCGATGCGTTGTTGCCATTCGGCCGGGCCAGTGTTGTGCACGCTGACGCCCAGCGCATCGACCGCCACGGTGACCGGCATGTCGACCACGTCAAATTCATAAATGGCTTCCATGCCCAG
>JBBQSS010000061.1:0-14149 GCA_038213665.1 Burkholderiales bacterium
TTTGTGACCCGGCCCAAGGGCGTGGTGCGGGCGCCTGCTGCGCAGCAGGCGGTGGCGCAGCAGTGCCAGGGCTTGGCGCTGTACCAGTTCACCACCTGCCCGTTTTGCATCAAGGTGCGCCAGCACATGCGGCGCTTGTCCCTGCCGATTGAGCGCCGCGATGCGCAGCACCACCTGGCCCATCGCGACGACTTGCTCAAAGGCGGCGGCGCCGTCAAGGTGCCCTGCCTGAGGGTCACCGAGGCCAATGGCCAAAGCCGGTGGATTTACGAGTCGGGTGCCATCATCACTTACCTGAATGCGCGTTTTTTAAGCTAAATCAGGCGCTAGCCCTTTATTGGTAAGCGCAAGCAGCTATATAAAACAGAGCGTTTTTGCAGGGCTGCGCGTCACGCGGGCCAAAAAGCCGAATCCGGTCCTTGCGCATTGCCCGGCATCTGGCGCAACTTTCGCAGCGCCGCCAGCATCTCGTCGCTGAGTGCGTCCAGTGCCAGCAAGTCAGCTGTGACCGGTGCATGGGCTGCCATCTTGTTGATCACTTGCCTGGCCAGGTCATGCAGTTGCGCATGCAGGATGCTGAGCACCGCAAACTCAGGATGACGGTGGTAATGCTGCTGCGTTGAGCGTTTGACCAGCCACTGGCCAAAACGGCAGATCTGGTGCGAGACCTCAGGCGGTTGTGATTCTTGCCCGGTGGCATAAGCGCGCAGGTGTTTAAGCCAGGCGCTGTGCGCCACTGCGGCCAGCAGCACAGGAATCTCTTGTAGCCCAACTGCCAGTGTGTTCGCCCAAGTCTGCGGTGTGCGCCATTGCACCACCCAGCCCGGCACGGCTGCGGCGGGCATCGGGCGGGCAATGGCGTAGCCCTGGCCATACTCGCAACCAAACTCGATCAGCGCCTGGCCGTGGGCTTGGGTCTCAATGCCCTCGGCCAGCGCCCGGCGGTCAAAGTTGCGCGCCAGGTCAAGCACACTGCTGACAATGGCCGCATGTTCGGCGTCGTCGAGCATGCCGCGCACAAAACTTTGGTCAATTTTGAGGGTACGGGCGGTGAGTTGTTTTAAAAATGTCATGGACGAGTAGCCGGTGCCAAAGTCATCCAGCGCGCACGCCAGACCCTGCGCATGCAGCTGCCTGATCAGGGCCGACACATGGGCCATGTCTTCCATGGCGCCGGTTTCCAGAATCTCCAGCTCCAGCTGGTTGGGCTGCACCGTGGGCTGGGCACGCAGCTGGCGCTGCAAGCGCTCAGCAAAATCGGGGTCGTGCAGTTGCAGGCTGTCAATGTTGACGCTGACCATGGTGCGCAGTGACTGGGCGTTCCACTGTGCCAGTTGCGCCAGCGCGGCCTCAATCACCCAGTCGCCCAGGGTGATGGCCATCGGGTGCTTGTCCAGCAAGGGAATGAAGGCGCCCGGTGGCACCAGGCCGCGCACGGGGTGTTGCCAACGAATCAGCGCCTCAAAGCCGATGATGTCACCGCTGATCAGGTGCACCTTGGGCTGGTAGTGCAGCACAAATTCATCCCTCAGAAGGCCCTCACGGACCTCGTTGATGCGCAAGAAGCGCTCACGGGTGTTGCCGTCGTTGACCGGGTCAAACAGGTGGTGGCGGTTTTTGCCCGCCAGCTTGGCCAGGTACATGGCCTGGTCGGCCTGGCGCAGCAGTTGCTCGGCGTCCACCTTGTCGCCTTGCGGGTACAGGGTGATGCCAATGCTGGCGGTCACCTGCAGGGTCAGACCCTGCAGGTGAATCGGGGCGGCCACTGCCTCCAGCAGGCGTTTGACCGGCACCAGGCAAGCCACGGAGGCGTCCAGATCGCCCTCTGGGGCATCCACGTTGCCCAGAATCACGGCAAACTCGTCGCCGCCGATGTGCGCAATGTGCTCTTGCTCGCGCACCGTCTGGGTCAGTCTGCGGCTGACTTCCAGTAGCAACTGGTTGCCGGTTTCACGCCCGTGGACCTCATTGATCACAGCCAGTCCGTCGAGGTCAATGTAGGCCACGGCCAGGTGTTTGTGTGGTGTGGTGTAGGCCGCCATGGCGATGGAGAGCAGCGTCACAAACAGCTTGCGGTTGGGCAGACCCGTCAGCGCATCGTGGTGCGTGATGTGGTCAATTTGTTCGAGGTGGGTTTTTTGCGCGCTGATGTCAATGCTGATGCCGGTCATGAGCAGGGGTGCGTTCTGGGCATCGCGCTGTGTCACGCGCCCCAGGCTGCGGAACCACACCCAGTGGCCGGCTTTGTGGCGCAGCCGCACTTCAAGCTCGAAACGTGGCGCGTCACCACGCAGGTGGCGCGCCACCAAGAGCTGGCCTTGCTGGCGGTCGTGCGGGTGCAGCAGCGCAATGAAGCTCTCAAAAGTGCCCTGGTAGGAGCCCCCGGAGGCAAACCCCAGCATGATGCCAAAACGCTCGTTGTAGTGCACCACGTTGGCGGTCATGTCCCATTCCCAGGTGCCGGCCAGCGCCGCGTCGATGGCGTTTTGCAGCCGCAGGCGCTCGGCATCCAGCGACGCGGCGGCGGTATGGCGCTCGGTGATGTCGGTGAAGACGGCCAGGATGCTGAGCTGCCCGTCGAGTTCCAGCGGCACGCGCTCGATGCTGGCCATGAACACGCTGGCGTCTTTGCGGCGCACGGGAATAGCCAGGGCGGTCCTGGTCTGGCCCGGCAACGTGCGCTCAAAATCGGCTTGCATCAGGTGCAAGGCCTCTGCCGGGTGGATGTCTTGCGTGCCCATGCCCAACAGCTCGTTTTCGCTGTACCCCAGCATCTGGCAAAACCAGGGGTTGGCAAAGACAAATTGGCGCGTTTGCACATCGGCGGCGGCCACGCCGCTGGGCAGGCTGTCAAGCAGGGTGCGCAATTTGTGCTCGGTGGGCGACCAGCCCGTGGGCGTCTGGCAGCTGTCAGAGCGCAGCAAACGCCAGCGCACCTCGCTCTCCATCAGGCTTTTTTCAGCGCGCTGGCGGGCCAGCTTTTCGTGCATCAGCTCCAGCGCCTGCGAAGACAGCGTTTGGTACATGCCCAACACGGTCTGAATCAGGGTGGCGGTGGCGCCCTGCATGTGGGCGTCGGCTTGGGCTTGGGCGGCCTCAATGCTCAAACCCTCTGCGACCGCCTTGAGGGCCAGTGCCATGCGTTTGTCGTTGTCAAGAATGTGGTAGGCCAGCCACTGAATCAAATACGAAAACAAGTCATCAAGCACCGCGTGAAACTCGCGCTGGCCAGACTGTAGTTCGACCATGTGGGTAAAAAAATGCTGGTGGGTTTCGATGTGTTTGTCCAGCCAGGCGTCGCCTGCCAGTGCCGTGTGCCAAATGCCCTCTTCGGTGCGGAAATGGTAGTTGGCGTAGTCGGCAAGCTTATCCAGGATGGCTTGAACCTCGGTCTGCGTGGCCCCTTGCACATGTTGTTGTGCCAGACGGTTGATCAGATTGACCAGCACGCGGTGCTGTTCGTCAATCAGGTCAATGCCTGTTTCTAATTGCGGGTTCCAGGGAAAAATCTCAAACATGAAGGTCCAGGACAAATAATTTGGTCAGATTTTAGAAGGGGGTGTTTCCGGCTTGGGCGCCATGATGCCCTGCGCTCAGCGCAGGCGGGCAAAAAACACCGCGCTCATCACCAGCCCGGTCACGATCACACCCACGCGCACCCAACTGGCTGGCAAGCGCTTGGACCAGCGGGCACCCAAAAACCCGCCGGCGGTGGCGGCCAGCATCATCAGCAGGCCCTCGCGCCAGGCAATCGCCCCGGCCAGCACAAACGCCGCCACCGACAACCACGACAGCACCAGCGAGTTGAGGTTTTTCAGCGCATTGGCGGTGTGAATGCGCGACTCGCCGGTGGCGCTGTACAGCGCCATCAGCAAAATGCCCAGGCCACCGTTGAAGTAACCGCCGTAAATCGCGGTGACCAGCAAGCCCGGCTCGCGCCATTGGCGCAAGCCTGAAGCACCGTGCGCGGCACCGGTGGCGCGCCGCGCAATGGCCGGGCCAGCCGCAAACAACGCCGTGGCAAACAGCAGCAGCCACGGCACGAGCCCGGAGAACACCGCAGCCGACGTCACCAGCAGCAGCAGCGCCCCGGCCACGCCGCCCAAGGCTGAAATCGCCATCTCGCGCTTCAGGCGCGTCATGGGCACGGCCCGCAATTCAGGTCGAAACCCCAGCGTGCTGCCGAGGTAGCCGGGGCTCACCGCCAGTGCGCTGGTGGCATTGGCCATGATGGGCGGCATGCCTGTAAAGATGAGTGCGGGTAGCGTCAAAAAACTGCCGCCACCGGCAATCGCGTTGAGCACGCCCGCAGCAAAGGCGGCGCCAAACAGCAGTGGGGCAGTGGTCAAAAAGTCGGTGGGCATGAAGTTATTGTGACCCTATGAAGGCTTGTCCATGAAGAAGCGGTGCGCCCCAAGCTGGCGAGCCCAAGGTGCATGTGATGGGGCGACAAACCGTCAGTGCGCCACCCGAAACCGCGTGCCCCGAAAGTTGAACACCGAGCTGCGCGGGCGGATATCTTCCAGCGTGAGCTCGGGTGCCACCACACTGCCTTGTGGCAGCACCTGGTTGTTGACCAGCAAGAGCCGCTGTTTAGGGTCTTCGGCGTACACCGTGCCAGTGATGGTCAACGCCGGGACTTGGCTGCGCAGGGTGTCTGGCAGCTCACTCAGCAAGGGCGTGGCCACTGGCGCTGCGGGTGGTGCGACCGATGTAGCGACGGCCGGGGCTGCAGTCGTTGCAGCGGCCGGATTGGCTGCCGTTGTGGCTGCGTTCCTGGCGGGACTCGTCCCCATGGGCGGGGGCAAAACGGCTTGGCCTGCCGCGTTTTGGCTCGACCCCTGCGCCTTGGCGGTGACCGCTGGCTGCGTCGGCGGTGGGGGGTGGCGTGCCGCTTGTGTGGCCATGGGCAAGGGTTTGGCCGCAGGGGCCACCGGCGCGGCAGCAAGTGGCTCCGGCCTGCGGGGCGCCTCGGGCGGCGTGCGCCAAAGCCACAGCCCCACGGCCACGGCAGCCAGCAGCGCAGCGCCAGCCGTGAGTAGCCAGACAGGGTGGCGTGTGTGCATGGGTGCGATGTAGCCGGAACCCGGCAATTGCCGGGCGTGCAGGCCGGGCACAGCGCCGCGGGTGCGCTCGGCATCGGCGCGTTTCAAGGCATCAAGAATGTAGGACATGGCTAGGGTAATTTTTGCGAGGGGGCCGGTTGCGAGCTGGGTCGGGTCAGGCCGAGGGCATGTTCCATTTGTACAAAGGTCAGAGGCCCCAGCACGCCATCCGGCGCCAGCCCTTGCGCCCGTTGAAAGGCACGCACGCGGGCTTTCAGGTCAAGGTCTGAGACGGGCGTGGCGGTAGCGCTACCCGGCAACGAGGCGGCCGCACTTGGCAACGGCGCAAGGTTGACGTGAGCCGGTTGCGGCGCAGGGGCCGCCCCGGTCATCTGGGGTGGCTGGGCTGCAGGCGATGTTGCCTTGGCCAATTTGGGCGCCAGTGCTGACAGTGGTGCTGCTTGTGGCCAAAGCATGAAACCGAGCCCTGCGGATGCAGCCACGAGCACTAGCCCGCCCAGCACGGCCGCCATGCGTGGTGCTGGCCAGAAAGAGGCGTGCGCGTCATCCGAGCCAAACACCTCAGATGCGGCCCTGTTGACCACGGTCAGCTCAACCCGGTGCTGGCCGTTGGCCCAGGCCCCCAGCAACGCGCGGCCACTGAGCAGGTTGATGCGCCGTGGCACGCCATGCGCCAGTTGGTAAATGCGTTTCAGCGCCTTGGGGCTAAAAGGCAAGGCGCCGGTGTGGCCCGCCACGCCCAGGCGGTGTTCGATGTACTGCGCGGTCTCAAGCGCGTTGAGTGCGTCCAGGTGAAAGCGCGCAATCACCCGCTGCGCCAATTGCTCCAGCTCAGGGCGTGCCAGCAGGGTGCGCAGCTCAGGCTGGCCAATCAGCACAATTTGCAGCAGCTTGCGCGCATTGGTTTCCAGGTTGGTCAGCAGGCGCAGTTGCTCCAGCACGTCACCACTGAGGTTTTGCGCCTCGTCAATGATCAGCACGCAGCTTTGCCCGCTGGCGTGGCTTTGCAGCAAGAACGTATTGAGCGCGTCAATGTAGCCCTTGGCGCTGGCAGCCTGCACCGTGCCGGGCGCCACGCTGATGTGGAACTCTTCGCAGATCGACTGCAGCAGCTCGATCACCGAAAGCTTGGGGTTGAAGATGTACGCCACATGGCAACCGGCGGGAATCTGCTCAAGAAAGCAGCGGCAAATGGTGGTTTTGCCGGTGCCGATGTCACCCGTGAGCAGCACAAAACCACCACCCGTGCCACCCGCCGTGTGGTCCTTGCCGGCCACGCCAAAAAGCAGGTGCGCCAGTGCCTCCCGATGACGCTCGCTCATGAAGATGAAGCGCGGGTCCGGGGCGATGGAGAACGGGTCCTGGGTCAGGCCGAAGGTGTGTGTGTACATGCAAAAAGTGCCTCTAGCCCTTATATAACGTGCGCTGATCGCTATATAAAACATAGCTATTAAGTGGCGCAACTGGTCGAGTTAGTTTAAGCCTGTGGGGGCAGGCGCCCCAGCATGCCTTGGTGTCAATCAGGGAGACGCAATGAACCGCACAGAACGGCTTTAAAAAATCAACGAACTGCTGCGCGCCCACAAGGTCGTCAGCTTTGCTATCTTGTTGGCCAAAGTACAGGCATCTCGCTCCACCCTCAAGCGTGATCTGAAATACCTCAGCGAACGGCTCAACAACCCCATCGCCCACCACCGTGATCTGTGTGGCCACCGGATTGAAACAACCCAGGTTAATGCGGGTCGCCCGCACGAATTGCCTGGGCTGTGGTTTTCCCCCACGGAAATTCATGCTCTGTTGACCATGCAGCAACTGCTGGCCGGGCTGGACCCTGAGGTTGTTTGGCCACGCACATTGCACCCTTAATGGATCGATTGAACGCGCTGCTGTGGTCAGAACGCAACCCTGAGGCCACCGAACTGCCTCAGCGTGTGCGCATCATCCGTTTGGCCCAGCGCAGCGTACGCCCCCGACATTTTGAACAAGTCGCCACCGCGCTGGCCCAGCGCAAACGGCTGCACATTGCCTACACCGCACGCGGCAACGGCAAAGGCAACGGCAACGGCAATTCCACCGAGCGCGACATCTCGCCCCTGCGACTGGTGCATTACGGCGACAACTGGTACCTGGATGCTTGGTGCCATTTCCGCCAGAAGCTGCGCAACTTCGCGCTGGACGCCATCACCCAGATGTTGCCGCTGGAGCAGCCGGCGCTTGAAGTGAGCGACGCCCAGCTCATCACCAGCTTTGGCCCCGGCTACGGCATTTTTGCCAGCGGCAAACTGCGCTGGGCACGCCTGCGCTTCAGCATCGAGCGCGCGCGCTGGGTGGCGCAAGAGCAATTGCACCCCGACTAGATCGGCCAGCACGCAGCCGACGGCAGCTACCTGCTGCGTCTGCCCTACGCCGACCACCGCGAGCTGATCATTGACATCCTCAAACACGGCGCGCACTTCGAGGTGCTGGGGCCACCGTCGCTGCGCCAGGTGGTGGGGGATGAGGTGAAAAGGCTGGGTGAGAAATATTTTTGAGGGACGGGGCAGAGGGGCATCTGTTGAGCCTCATTGCGGTCATACTTTGTGAAAGTCAATTCAACAAACTGATTCATGGAGCATTGAAGGGTTCTGATATGAGTAGCTATCCAGTTAAATTTGAAATTGCAGGCCATTGCGCAATGTTCGCCCGTCCAGATACTGGAGCGGCACCAATTTCATACCCTGTACCCACTTGGTCTGCGTGCAAAGCGATGTTTGAGTCGGTTGCGCGTGGATTTTTCGCTGAAGAAAAGCGGCTAACCGCATTCGTCTGTCCAACCAAAGTCGAGATTTTGAAACCGGTTAGATTTGAAAAATACGCGTTTAACTATCGTGGCCCGTTGAGAAATCCCTCTGAGATGGATCCGGAAGGTGGAGGTGGGAACTCATATCAGCTAAGTGCCACAGTTTTGGTTGACGTATGTTATCGTGTTTTCGGTGAGTGCTTATCCATTCCAGGCGAGGCAACAAATCGGGTAAATGCAGCCCATGCGTTGCAAGAGATGTTTATGCGGCGGCTGAGTCGCGGCTGTTCAAAGTACGCCCCGTGTCTCGGATGGAAAGAGTTTTTACCGACTTACTTTGGAAACTTCCGACAAGATCGCCCAGACCAAGCGGATGCACCAGAAATACAAAAAGAGTTTGATCAATGGATTCCGGGGCTTCTCCACTCAGTTTGGGACGCGCCTGTGAGTGGTTCATATCAACCCGTCTTTAGGGGGGTGCAAGTCAAAAATGGCGAGATGATGTTTAGCAAACCGGCAGTTCTGGGTGGCAAACTGGTCTTTCCAGAGTAATCATCATGTTGCTTGAAGCCTATCAGTTGCTTGCAAATCGAGTTGGACAAGGACATTCGGATAACCAGTCCCATGAGCATTTTTCGACCAACATGTCGAAGGCATATAACACTTGGCGGTTGATTCTTAATTTGGATGGCTCTGTACACGGAATTGAGCTAATGGACGGGTCCGAAGTGCCGGGATTTTGGTCGTTGGTTGAGGGGACAAGCGCAACTGCAAAACGTTTCCCTGCTCTTCGATACAAATCGCCATTACTCATACTGGATGCAGAAGATGACGCTTGGAACGTCCTCAAGAAGATATCAGAAAGCAATCTGGGTGACGTGAAAGGTTTGTTATTGAAGCTGGCCGCCGAATTGCCCAAAGGTTCAATCGATTTCATGGATTCGTGGCAATTCAAAGCAATGTCAATCTTGGATTGGAATTCAGTTGAAGAAGCCGATTTGCTTGATCGCCTAAAACACTGTGTTAGTGCCTTTGGTCGTTTTTGCGGGCTCGCTGAAACTCAGGGCTGGGAGTATCCAGTGCAGGCAAAGTTGGGTAGCCGTGAGTGGAGGATTGAAACGGGGGCAAAGCGCATAGAGCAGGCCAATGAAATTGGCAACCGAGTGATTACGGTTTTGATAGATGTGCTCAAAAATACAGCACAGGTGCAAGTTGTTAAGGCAATAGTAGCAACGCTACTCGGAACGCGAAAAGAAAAAAATGGCAAAGGTGTAATTAAAATTTCTGCACAGTTATGCATTGATATTCATTTGCCGGATTCACTGGGAAGCACGATCTATACAGCGCGCATGGCAAAGATGGTTCTCGGTTGTCTTGGCGCGACAACTAGCAATACAGAACCACAAGGGGTCTGCGCGATTTCCGGCGCAAAGGGGCCATTGCTGAAGACGAAGTTGCCAGATTGGGATGCGCCACTGTTTAAGACACCGCCGTATTCGAAATTCAGTGCTGCCCCATGCAATCAGCGATATGGAAGGTTCGGCCTGGATGGGTTTGATATTTCTTCGCAACTCGCACGCTCGCTTGTAGGTGGGCTGCAGAAAATGACAGACCCAGGATTGGAATGGAAAACTTGGGCAAAGCTACACAACGGTAAATTCAAGAAACAATCTGGCAAGAAGCCAATACCGTTGCAAGATTTAATGCTCGTTTATCCGTCATTTGATGTGGCTGAGCTTGTCACTATTGATGTGTTTGTACAGCCACAGATCGAAGACGCTGTTGGAGTTGAGGAACAGGCCCGGCAATTTTTAGACTGTTCAGAGCGTCTGTGCCGTGGACTCAAAGAAAAATTGGATATTGAATCAAGCGCGACGGAATACATGCGCATCATGCTCGTTGAAAAAGTCTCGCAAGGCCAAATACAGCTATCGTATGCAGCCATGCCAACCGTCAAAGAGTTCATTTCGGCGTTGGGAATATGGACTCAGTCAGCTAAAAATCTACCGACGGGCCTACGGGTTCCGTTGCCCTACAAGAAGTCAGCAACCGAATTCCGATGGCGAACACCGCGATTGCTGTTCCCGGAGCAGATTGGTCGTTTGCTCTCGCAACATTGGACTCACGACGGTAGCGAGTCCACAGCAGTTCAAGGACCAACGCTCGGCATGGTGTTTGATCTGTTTCTACAAAAAGAAGGTGTGTGGAAAGAAGCAACATTGCGTTTGCTTGAAATGACGCTGCTTCATAGTGACGCATTGCTCATTGGCGCAGGCCACGCGCTACATCGTGACGGTTTCTCCTCTTTCGACCAATGGACAAAATTTATCGCAAAAGCGCAATCTGGCAAAGTCAAAAGACAACCTGATTACGCGCTTACACAGACCATCAGCCTACTTGGAAGCCTGCTTTACATCATGAACTCAACTGTCCAAAACTACACAAACGAATCGGCTTATCTTATCGGCAAGCTTTTGGCGATGATGGACGAGTTGCACAGGTGCTACTGTGTTGTTGAGCGCAAAGGTGATATTCCCAATTCACTGATAGGCAATAGCCTGCTTGGACGGGCTGCCGACTCGCCCGCAATGGCGCTGGCTGATCTGAGCGAGAGAGGCCGAATATATTTGGGATGGGCAAAGTCCGCTGTCGTGCGTGACGGTATCGATAAAGATCACCAGATTGCCGTGACATCTGCCCGCAAATTGCTACGACTTGCGCAGCCAATTGCCGATCAACTGCACGCCAGCGCAGATTTGGATATGGAATTGCCCGCCATAAGAAAAGCACATCTTTTTTTGGGCTACCTTTCGCCCACTCTCGGAAAGGATGAAAGCCTGGGCAATGTAGCGGGAAGCGCCCCCTTAGCAATACCAGTCGCAGCAAAGATTGAAGATGCATTAACAAAGGATGCCAAATGAGTGCAAAAACCAAAGAAGTCCCTCGTGTCACCGGCTTGCTGGTAATCGAAGTTCGCAACTCCAACCCGAACGGTGATCCAGATCGAGAAAGTGATCCACGCACCCGTGCCCACGATGGTAAAGGTGTGATTAGTGATGTGTCTTTCAAACGGAAGTTGCGCGAGTTGGTGCTGAATAAAAAGGGACCTGTTTGGCTTGCAATACAAAAGCTGATGAAAATTGATGAAGGTACGTTTGGTATCCATGTTGATCAAAAGACAAGGGCGTTGGCAAAGTCCACGAAGGAAGTTGGCCAAAAAAAGACCCTCTCTGGCAATCATTGGGATGTGCGGGTCTTTGGAAGTACAAGTCTGGAAGAAGGCGACAACTTTATTAGAACTGGTGTGGCACAGTTTTCTATTGGTGTCTCTGCTGCGAAGGTACGAATTCAACGGGATACCAACACCGTGAAGGCCGGTGTCGATGCGACGAAGGATGCTGATCGAGGGATGGCTCCGCTTGGTTTTCGCATCGTTGAACACGGTGTGTATGCGATGCCGTTTCTTGTGAATCCAACAGCAGCCGAAATAAGCGGATGCAAACTTGACGATATTGAACTGCTTTGCCGTTTGATTCCTTATGCCTACCCTCATAACGCCTCGAGAATTCGGCCAATGGTGGAGGTTCGGCACGCTTGGTATTTCGTACACACGAGTCCGCTAGGGTCATGCTCTGATTTCGCAATTCTTGATGCATTGACCCCGATCAAAACTGATCCAAAGGAACCTTCCGCCGCGTGGACTGACTATGGCTACGACGGGCCTCATTTGCTCGCTGAACTGCGGAAAGACAAGCGATTTGAAGGAAAATTTGAACATTTTGGCGATCTATGCGATCCTGATTTTGTTCAGCAGGTGTTTCCGCGCGAGCATGACTAAGTTTCTTGCCCACAGCGCTCGCCCCGGATGTCTAGGCCAAGCGTATGAAGAACACATTCGCAATGTGACTTGGGGTGCCATCGATAGGGTGAATGCAATGCTCCAGCACTATGCGCCGACGATCCAAAACAAACCCGCGGCTAGTGAGTTACTTGCCATCATTGACGATGCGGCTAGTCATCACGACTTTGGCAAGCTAGACCCTGGTTTTCAGGACACGTTGCGTTACAACCGCTACTCCGTGAGCCATATTCGCCATGAAGACGCAGGCGTGGTCAAGCTCGCGTTGCACGGAGCGATGGAGGCAGCAGGGCTGATATCTGCACACCATCAAGGGTTGGTTCGATATCAGAGGGAAATCGCTCGGCCAAGCTTAAAGCCTAAACCGAGAAAATTGAGCTTGGAATCGTTTCGAATTGATGATGTTGCAACGAGAGCGGCGACGGATTCACGAATGGCGGACTACGTTCGAGATCAAGATTCTTTACTCGGAAAAACGAGAATTAAGGAAGGCGACGGGCTTTCGAAATGTGAAGGACTTACACGGCGCCTGCTGTTGTCGTGCCTAGTTGACTCCGATCATTTTGACACCGCACGACATTACGGTAACGAAACCAATCATGAGCGGATTGCCCCGCGTTGGGCTGAGAGGCTGACGGCACTTGATAAGCATGTTGGCGAATTGCGAAAGGGTGTTACAGGCCCCCGCAATGACGCAACACGGCTACGGCAGGAAATCCGGGACGAGTTGTACCAGACCTGTCTTAATGCTGAAACTGCTCATCGTCTCCGAAGTTGCGATGCGGTCGTTGGCTCTGGCAAGACCACAGCGGTGATGGCGCATCTGCTCAGGGTTGCAATCGACCGCAATCTCAGGCACATCATCGTTGTACTACCGTATACCAACATCATTCGCCAGTCGGTCGAAACGTATCGCAAAGCGCTTTGCCTGGAGGGTGAAGACCCGACACTAGTTGTTGCAGAGCATCATCACCAAGCAGAGTTCAAATCAATGGACTTGCGCCATCTGACCGCACTTTGGCGCGCCCCCATCATCGTGACCACTGCAGTACAGTTTTTTGAAACGCTGTCGGCGCGGCAAACAGGCAAGCTCCGAAAGTTTCACGAACTTCCGGGTTCTGCAGTGTTCTTGGACGAGGCCCATGCCGCGCTACCGTCAGAGCTATGGCCACAAAGCTGGAATTGGTTGATGGAGTGGATCGACGATTGGAACGGGCATCTTGTGCTTGCTTCTGGATCGCTTGCGGAATTTTGGCGCATGTCTGAATTTCGATCTATTACAGAGGGCAATGTAGACCGAGCACCGTGTTTGCCAGCGGCAGAGGTTCGACCACTGTCAGCGTCAGTGCGCGCAAAGGCTGCGGCTGCAGAGCACCTTCGCGTTCGATTTCACACCAAGGCCGAAGCGTTGTCAGCCGATGAGTTGATTGCGCGAGTCGAAGAATCTCCTGGCCCACGGCTGGTTATTGTCAATACCGTGCAGTCTGCTGCGGTGCTAGCCAGCCTCATGAAGGGAAGCAGCAAGCAAGATGTGTTGCATTTGTCAACAGCACTCGCACCTGTACATCGCGCGATTGTGATTGAGCGAATCAAGGCGCTGCTTCGATATCGTTCAGACTGGACACTTGTCGCAACCAGCATGGTCGAGGCAGGTTTGGATTTTTCTTTTACGACGGGTTTTCGCCAGCGCAGTTCAACAGCAAGCTTGATTCAAACCGGTGGCAGAGTCAATCGAGGTGCTGAAAGGGGTGATGACTGTGCAGTTTGGGATTTTGAGTTCGCCGACAAAAATACATTTCCAGATATACGGGCGTTGAATGGGGCAAAGAGGGCTCTTGGTGAACTGTTTCAAACTGGTTTGATGTCTCCGGAAGTCCCTGCGGATCTGGCCCGTATTTGCTTAGATGCGATGAGGATGGAGTTCAAGACCGGAACTCAAATGAAAGCGCTTGAGTCCGTATTAGCAGAGAAAGACATGGACTACCCGAAGGTCGCAGACCTTTGTCGCGTGATCCAGTCTGAGGCCAAGACGGTACTTGTTGACCGTGAGCTTGCTGCGAAGGTAGGGAAAGGTATTCCCGTTGCATCAACGGACATAGTTCGAAATAGCGTTCAGGTTTACCCCTACAAAATTGCCAATCTTGGATTTGAGTCGGTGATGCCCGGTGGGGATGATTTGTTCGTATTGCCCGAAGGCTGGACTTACGACCCAGATTGTTATGGTTACATGGCAGGCTGGTTGGCTTCACAAGAGTTCCGTATTCAGAATGGCTATTTCATCTAACCAGGAGATGCTGAAATGATCGAAATCGTTTTTGTCGTCGAGCCAGCCCCCGAAGGCGGCTTCACCGCCCGCGCCCTGGGCGAATCCATCTTCACCGAGGCGGACACCGAGGCCGAATTGCGCGTCGCCGTGCAAGACGCAGTGCATTGCCACTTTGACGA
>JBBQSS010000062.1:0-14048 GCA_038213665.1 Burkholderiales bacterium
GCCCAGATGACGTAGGATTTTTGTTCAGCTGCAAGGCGTAAAAATGGGCGTATAGCGAGCTATACAACCGTTTTTGCAACGCAGCAGATGGACAAAAAGACAAGTCAGGTGGGTATATTTTTCGCAGGAAATCACCTTAAACCTGCTCGGTCTTCTCGAACGGCAGTGTGACGTTGCGCAGGTCGCGCCGGGTTTCCACCATCACCAACGGAGCGTCATCTGCACGGATCAACGCCGGGCGTTCGCGTGGTGCATGTACTGGCTGGGGCTCGGCCGCAATGGCGGCCTGCACTGCCGCGATCTTGGCGGGGTCCGAATTCACCCAGTTCAGACCTGATTGCTGAGCCACCCCGTTGAGCTCGCCAAGCGGCAGATCAAAAGCTTGCACTTTGGGCATGCCAACGGGTACGGCTGCCGCAACCGGGGGCTTGGACACTGCTGCTACTGGTGCTGGTGCTGGTGAAATTGCAGGTGCAGGTGCAGGTGCAGGTGAAATTGCAGGTGCAGGTGCAGGTGCAGGTGCAGGTGCAGGTGCAGGTGCACTGGCAACCATGTTCACCTGACGGGTGCTTGCTTGCGCATCGACCATGCTGGCATGGCCGGGCGTTGCAGTGACCGGCACTTCAAGAACAGGCTGATCAACCAAAGCGGCCGCTGGCGCAGCCTTTGGGGTTTCAGTGACTGCGAGGGGCGCTGTCGGGCTTGGGGCCTGCACATCAGCAGGCGCTTGCGCTGTGTCGGTGCCTGCAGCGGCTTGCGTAAAGTACGACTTGCGCGGTGCAGCCTCGTCCTGCTGTGCGTCTTCCAACGCCACGACTGGCTGTGCGTTGCCTGGCTCACTGCGCTCCGTGCGTTCGCCGCGTGGTTTGCGTTCGCGGCCATAGCGGTCACGTGGACGTTTCTCTCTTGGTGCCCCTTCTGTGCTGGCGTCAATGGGTGCGTTTGACTCTGCACCTTCGGTGCTTACTTGCTGAGCCGTGTCACCCAAGCCTGGATTGACGCTGGCTTGGTCTGGCCCGGCGGTGCCGTCGTCTTCAGGGCGAGGGTTGCGGGGGCGACGTTCGCCACGTTCCGGGCGGCCACCACGCTCACTGCGTTCTGCATTGCGGTTGCTGCGCTCTGGGCGCTGCTCTGTGCGCGCTGCGTCAGGGAAATTGCCGGGTTGCAGTTCAACGCTTACACCGGTGTTGCCTTCAGCTGCGGGGTCGTTGGCTTGAACGTCGAGACGCTCACGCGGGCCATTGCCACGTTCTGGCCGGTCGCTGCGCTCACCCCGGTTGCCACCACGGCTACCGCCTCGGCTGCCACCACGACCTTCACTGGGCGCTTCGCCGCGCGGTGGACGGCCCTCAGGACGTGGCCCTCTGTCTGGGCGGCCATCAGCTCGCGGCTCACCACGGCGGGCATTGTCCCGGCTGGGGCGGCCATCGCGGGACGGGCGTTTGTCTTCCTTGGCGGGTTCCACAACGGCGGTCGGTGCAGGTGTGGGCACAGGCGTGGTTTCGGGTGCAAACAGGTTCTTGAGCCAGCCAAAGAGGCCTTTTTCAACCACGACCGGTGCTGCGACGGGTTTCGCTGGGGCTTGCACGGTTTGAGGTGCCGGTGCGACTTCAGGTTTGGGTTGTGCCACCGGTGCCGGGGCATCGGGCAGCACACCTTTGATCACAGGGGTTTGCCGGTTGGTTGGCTCTTGCGAGCGGCGTGTCACGGAGGTCGCTTCCTCGATTTCATCGGCCATTTTGTAGCTGGCTTCGATGTTGTCCAAGCGCGGATCGTCGTGTTTCAGGCGTTCCAGGCGGTAGTTGGGCGTTTCAAGCGACTTGTTGGGCACCATGATGACGTTGATGCGTTGCTTCAACTCAATCTTGGCGATTTCAGTGCGTTTCTCATTGAGCAGGAACGAAGCCACCTCAACCGGCACCTGGCACAACACAGAAGCGGTGCTGTCTTTAAGGGACTCTTCCTGGATGATGCGCAAAATTTGCAGCGCGCTGGATTCCGTGTCGCGAATGTGGCCGGAACCACCACAACGTGGACAGGGAATGGACGCACCCTCTGACAGGGCCGGGCGTAGGCGCTGGCGGCTCATCTCCATCAGACCAAATTTGCTGATAGTGCCAAATTGCACACGGGCACGGTCCTGGCGCAAGGCATCGCGCAGGCGGTTTTCCACATCGCGGCGGTTGCGGCTTTCTTCCATGTCAATGAAGTCGATGACGATCAAGCCACCCAAATCGCGCAGGCGTGCCTGGCGCGCCACTTCATCAGCGGCTTCGAGATTGGTGCGGGTGGCAGTTTCTTCGATGTCGCCGCCCTTGATGGCGCGGGCCGAGTTGACGTCCACACTGACCAGGGCTTCGGTGTGGTCAATCACAATCGCGCCACCGCTTGGCAACTGCACGGTGCGGGCGTAGGCGGATTCGATCTGATGTTCGATCTGGAAGCGCGAAAACAGCGGGGCATCGTCACGGTAACGTTTGACGCGTGCGGCGTGCTCAGGCATGACGTGGGCCATGAACTGCTGCGCTTGCTCGTAGACGTCATCGGTGTCGATCAGGATGTCACCAATGTCATGGTTGAAGTAGTCGCGAATGGCGCGAATCACCAGCGACGATTCCTGATAAATCAGGAACGCGCCCTTGCCGCCCTTGGCTGCACCGTCAATGGCGCCCCACAGTTTCAGCAAGTAATTCAAGTCCCATTGCAACTCTGGCGCGGCGCGGCCAATGCCTGCGGTGCGGGCAATGATGCTCATGCCGTTGGGATATTCGAGCTGATCCAGCGCTTCTTTGAGTTCAGCGCGGTCTTCACCTTCAATGCGGCGGCTGACGCCACCACCACGCGGGTTGTTGGGCATCAGGACCACATAGCGGCCAGCCAGCGACACAAACGTGGTGAGCGCCGCACCCTTGTTGCCGCGCTCTTCTTTCTCAACCTGAACCAGCAGCTCCTGGCCCTCCCGGATGGCATCCTGGATGCGCGCCTGGCCCACAGACACGCCTTGCTGGAAGTATTGACGGGAGATTTCCTTGAACGGCAGGAAGCCGTGGCGTTCTTCGCCGTAATCCACAAAGCAGGCCTCAAGCGAAGGCTCTACGCGGGTGACGATGGCTTTGTAAATGTTGCCCTTGCGCTGTTCGCGCCCTTCAATTTCAATTTCGTAGTCGAGCAGTTTTTGTCCGTCGACGATGGCGAGGCGGCGCTCTTCAGCTTGCGTCGCGTTGATCAGCATCCGTTTCATGGGTAGCGTTCCTTCAATTTAAATATCAACCAAAAGCCCTATAGAGCTCTATTGACACACAAACTGGCGCTTTGAAACAAGGAGGAAAAGCCGGAGAACCCAGTCTCACACAATGAGTCTGGGTATGGGCGCGTGGAGGGGAGCGATCGGGTTTGGGTGGAGAATAGCTATTGATCTAATAGCATTATGCGCCCGTTGCATGGGCGCAGATGGCTGACGCATGCCACACCACAGCACGTTTGCGCGCTGCAGGCATTTACACATCAGGGACATCAGGACAAACATTTCGCTTCATTCCATTCACAGCCAGGGGCTGCAAATTTTGGGTATTCCGATTCTGGGTTTCAAGGCGCCGTTTTGACCTGCCACCCGGGCCGCCATGCGCAACATTGGGTTGCGCATTTGCGGCTGGCGTGTCAGGCGGTATCGACTTTACTGGCGGGGCCAATGGCGCGTGAACTAAACTTCACCGACATAACGAATTAACGATCAGTTAAATCAACCACTTACAGCACACCGCTAGTGAAACAGATTATAGAGGTCAAACCCTCGCATCAGAAGCCAGAAGTCAAGACCGTCAGCGTTGATGAAGACAGCGCCGGGCAACGGGTTGACAACTTTTTGATGCGCCGCCTCAAGGGGGTTCCGAAGACACATATCTACCGCATGATCCGCAGCGGCGAGGTGCGTGTGAACAAGGGGCGGGTAGGGGCCGACACCCGCCTGAATGACGGCGACTTGGTGCGTTTGCCGCCGGTGCGCATGTCAGAACGGGTGGCAGAAAAAGCGCAAGCCATGGCCGATGGTGCCGCGCGTGTCGTGCCTGCACGCGACTTTGCCGTGCTGTTGGAAGACGAACACCTGTTGGTGATCAACAAGCCAGCGGGCGTGGCAGTGCATGGCGGCTCAGGTGTGAGTTTTGGCGTGATCGAACAACTGCGCATGGCGCGTCCGCAGGCCAAGTTTCTTGAGTTGGTGCACCGGCTTGACCGTGAAACCAGTGGCATTTTGCTGGTGGCTAAAAAACGCAGCGCCTTGAAACACCTGCAAGATCAATTCAGGGAGCGCCAAACTGGCAAGAGCTATCTGGCCATGGTGCGTGGTCAGTGGCCGACCAAGCTCAAGGTGCTCGACAAGCCTCTGCACAAGTATTTGCTGGATGGCTCAGAGCCCCAGGCCGGTGAGCGCCGTGTCAAAGTGGTGTCGCGTGATGACCCTGATGGCATGCCGTCTGTGACCTTGGTGCGGGTGCGCGAGACGCTGCCAGCAGGCACCTTGCTTGAGGTGACCATCAAAACCGGCCGCACCCACCAGATTCGCGTGCATCTGGCCAGTGAAGGCTTTCCTATTTTGGGCGACGACAAATATGGTGACTTTGACCTCAACAAGGCCTTGGCGCGTGCCAACGCCTCGCCGGGCCTCAAACGCATGTTTTTGCATGCCTGGCGCCTGCAGTTCAATCACCCTGCTACGGGTGAGCGGATGGAATTGCTGGCAGAGTTGCCGCCTGAACTGGCTCAATTTTCTTCACCAAAAGCGCCTGTGCGCCTGAATCCATGACCGAACGACGTTTTGATTTGATTGCCTTTGACTGGGATGGCACCTTGTTTGATTCCACCGCCATCATTGCCCGCTGCATCCAGGCGGCGGTCATTGATGTGGGTGGTCAAAAGCCAACGTATGAAGCCGCTTCGTACGTCATCGGCATGGGCTTGATGCAGGCACTGGCGCATGCTGCCCCGGATGTGCCAAAAGAACGTTACCCCTTGCTGGGAGACCGTTACCGGCATCACTATTTTGCGATTCAGCACGAAATCAGCCTGTTTGACGGCGTGTTGCCGATGCTGGCTGATCTGAAAGCCAAGGGCCATGTGTTGACTGTGGCCACGGGCAAAAGCCGTCGCGGCCTCGATGAGGCTTTGGCTACCTCAACGCTGGCGGGCACGTTCGACGCATCGCGCACGGCTGACCAGACGGCTGGCAAACCAGACCCCATGATGCTCCTTGAGCTGATGGCCGAGTTTGGTGTGCCCCCTGAGCGCACCTTGATGATTGGCGACACCACGCATGACCTGCAAATGGCGCTGAATGCAAGCTGTGCCAGCGTCGGCGTGAGTTATGGTGCACATGAAATCGAGGCGTTTGCCGATCTGCTGCCGCTGTATGTGGCGCACGATGTGACCCAGCTGCACGACTGGTTGCGCCTGAATGCCTGAGCGCAGGCCATGACGGCGCCCATTTTTCTTTGCCACTCCCAAGACTTGGCAGACAGCCGCCGTGCGGTGCCGTTTGACGTGTTGTATTTTGGCCAAAATAATGCGGCCTTCGCGGTGCGTTACCAGGGCCAGGTCTATGCGTACTTGAACCGCTGCAGCCATGTGCCGATGGAGATGGATTACCAGCCCAACGAGTTTTTTGACGCCACCGGACATTGGCTGATGTGCGCCACCCACGGTGCCATGTACGCCCCACAGAGTGGGCACTGCCGCATGGGGCCGTGCCGTGGCGGCTTGGTCAAAATCGAGGTGTCAGAGGGCGATGGCATGGTGCACTGGCATACTTCAGACAAATTTCAACCGGCAACTTAATCTATGAATGATCCCGCAACTCCCGGCTCCGAGGCTCCGCTCTCGACCGATGAATTTGAAGAAAACAAGGCTGTAGCCCTTGAAGATAAAGACAAGGAAGCTACAAAAAAAGTAGCATTTGAGGCGTCCAAGGCAGCGTCGGGCTGGGAGCGTGCCACGCTGGAAAAGCTGGCTTTTGCCTCATTGAATGAACAACGTTCCACCCGTCGCTGGCGAACCTTTTTCCGCTTGGCCTGGCTCGGTTTCTTTGTCGCGATTGTCTGGTTGGGTCTTAGCCAGGGCAACATCGGAAAAGATGTGTCTACCCCGCACACCGCCTTGATTGAAATCAAGGGCGAAATTGCTTCGGGAGCCGAGGCCAGTGCCGATCTGATTGTGTCGTCTTTGCGCAGTGCGTTTGAAGACACTGGCGCTCAAGCGGTGGTGTTGTTGATCAACTCGCCGGGCGGCAGTCCGGTGCAGGCAGGAATCGTCAACGACGAAATCAGGCGGCTCAAGGCCTTGCACAATAAGCCGGTGTACGCGGTGGTGGAAGAGTCGGCAGCCTCAGCGGCTTATTACATTGCCGTGTCTGCAGACCAGATTTTTGTCGATAAGGCCAGCATTGTGGGCAGTATTGGGGTGCTGATGGACGGGTTTGGCTTTACCGGTCTCATGGACAAGCTCGGCGTGGAGCGCCGATTGATGACGGCGGGTGAAAATAAAGGATTTTTGGACCCGTTCAGCCCTCAGACCGAGACGCAGCGGGCCTATGCCCAGGCCATGCTCAATCAGATTCATTTGCAATTCATCGCGGCGGTCAAGGCCGGACGCGGGCAGCGCCTGAAGGAAACCCCGGAGACTTTCAGCGGCCTGTTCTGGAGTGGTCAGCAGGCCATCGAACTTGGTCTGGCTGACCAATTGGGGAGTCTCGATTTTGTCGCTCGTGAGGTGGTCAAGGCCGAAGAAATCATTGACTACACCCGCCGTGACAATGTGGCTGAGCGTCTGGTCAAGCGTTTTGGTGTTGCCATCGGGGCGGGCGCGATTCAGGCCTTCAAGTCAACGGCTTCCCTGCATTGACCGGTGAGGTATCGACCCGGCGGCATCCTTTGATGCGCTGCCGGGTTGCCCGGCGGGTTTAGCACCCAATGGCAAATACGGCGGGTGTGGCGTTGTCCAGCAGCGCTGGTTTCTGCTTCCATTGCTTGATGCAGTCGCTGGCGATGCGGGCGCTGTCAAGTGTCAGCCCGCAGCTGATGGCAAGCCTTGTGTTGGGCTGCAGGGTGTGCAGCAGGGCTTGGCACATGGCCAGGTTGCGGTAGGGGGTTTCAATGAACAACTGGGTTTGCCCGGTTTTCAGGGCCAGTGCCTCCAGCTCGCGAATGCGCCCACTACGCTCCTGGGGGTCTTGCGGTAAGTAGCCGACAAACGCAAAGTTCTGCCCATTGAGACCACTTGCAGCCAGGGCCAACAGCAAAGACACCGGACCGACCAAGGGCACGACCTTGATGCCCAGCTCATGGGCCGCGCGCACCACTGATGAGCCCGGGTCGGCAATGGCTGGCATGCCAGCTTCACTGACCAATCCGACATGGTGGCCTTCCAGCGCTGGCTGCAAAAGGGGTCGTGCGTCAAAGTTGCCGTGATGATCCCCTTTTTTGTGGACTTCGCGTGGCAGTTCCACCAGCGACAGCGCTTGAATGGGTTGGCAAAGCGGGGTGATGTCGTTGACGCGCTTGAGGTAAGCGCGGGTTGACTTGGCGTTTTCGCAAATCCAGTGCGTCAGACTTGCGGCGACCGTGATCGTGCCCATCGGCAGGGTGGCGCGCAGATCAGGGGTTTGCGCACAGCCAAAGTCAAGCGGCGCAGGCACCAGATAAAGCTGGCCTTTGGCTGGGGCGGCGGCCGTGCGGGGCATGTTCATAAGGCCTGCAGCCCGGCGGCTTCCAGCAGTTGACAAGTACGAATCAAAGGCAGGCCAATCAGCGCAGTGGGGTCGTCGTTGTCAATGCGTGCCAGCAAGGCAATGCCCAGCCCTTCGCTTTTGGCGCTGCCTGCGCAATCGTAGGGCTGCTCGGTGAGCAGATAGCGCTCGATCTGTGCGTCAGTCAGGTGCTTGAACAGAACCTTCACCTGTGCCAACTCGGTTTGTGCAAACCGCGTGGCTTGGCAGACGACAGACACGGCCGTCTGGAAAATCACGGTTTGGCCGCGCATGCGCTGCAGTTGTGCCACGGCGCGCGCATGGGTTTCGGGCTTGCCCAGGGCTTCACCGTTCAAGTCGGCCACCTGATCTGAGCCGATGACCACACTGTCGGGGTGCTGTGCCGCAACCGCCTGTGCTTTGGCCAATGCCAGCCTGCAGGCCAGTTGTGCGGGGAGTTCATCGGGCAGCGCGACCTCGTTCACATCGGAGGCAATCACCGCGAACGGCAAGCGCAGTCGCTCAAGCAATTGGCGGCGATACACGGAGGTGGAGGCCAGAATCAACTGGCGTTGGGGGAATTCAGTCATGACCTGATTCTCTTACACTGCGCACATGAGTGAACACGTATCCCCCCCCAAACTGGATGTGAAGCAGGCCGGAAGTTCGGCCATGCAACTTTCTGGACAAAATTTACTATCAAATTACGAGCGGTTAATGCAGGAAGCGTCTGGGCTAGGTGCTCAAAACGTGTTGAGCTGGTCAGTGCGTGGCGAGCTCAAGCCTGGCCCTGCAGGCCAGCCGCAGGTGTGGCTGCACCTGATGGCCAGTGTGACTTTGCCGCTGACTTGCCAACGTTGTCTGGGCCCGGTGGACGTGCCTGTGCACATTGATCGGACGTTCAGGTTTGTGGAAAGCGAAGCTCAGGCTGAACTTGAAGACGATGAATCGCCCGAGGATGTGCTGGTGTTGAGTCAGGATTTTGACCTGGCGGGCTTGATCGAGGATGAGGTGCTGATGGACTTGCCGGTGGTGCCGCGCCATGACACTTGCCCGGTGGCCATTAAACTGGCGGTATCCGACGCGGATTTTGAAGACCAGCCACCCAAGCCCAATCCTTTTGCCGCTCTGGCTGGCCTGAAAGTTCCTGGCAAGAATTGAAGGGTCAAAAATCTGATTTTGATCGGATATACTCTACAGTCTTTGCGCATGGTTGATGTGCAATTTTTAACAATCCCTGGTTGCTGTTTCTCTGGCAGCCCACAGCCTTAAGGAGCGGAACATGGCCGTCCAACAAAACAAAAAGTCCCCTTCAAAGCGCGGTATGCACCGCTCTCACAATGCCTTGGTGGTGCCTGGCATTGCCGTGGAGTCCACCACCGGCGAAACCCATTTGCGTCACCACATCAGCCCGAACGGCTTTTACCGTGGCCGCCAAGTGCTCAAGAGCAAATCCGAAGCCTAAATTCATTTAGACACCCAAGGCCCGGGGCTACCAAGCGTGTAGCCCCGGGCTTTTGCTTTTCTGGCTTTAATGCCTGGCGTCTGATATTTGTCAGACTTGTCACCGTTGTTTGTTGGACGACCTGTTATTCATGATCACTATTGCTGTTGACTGTATGGGGGGCGACCACGGCCCCCGAGTCACCTTGCCTGCGTGCACGCGCTTTTTGAATCAGCACGCCGACGTGCAGCTTATTTTGGTAGGTTTGCCCCAAAGCATGGCGGGCTATGCGCATGCGCGTGCCACCGTGGTGCTGGCCAGTGAGGTGGTTGCCATGGATGACCCCCTGGAAGTTGCGTTGCGCCGCAAAAAAGACTCGTCGATGCGGGTGGCGATCATGCAAGTCAAAGACGGCGTGGCACAGGCTGCAGTATCTGCGGGCAACACCGGCGCTTTGATGGCGATTTCCCGCTATCTTTTGAAAACCCTCGATGGCATTGACCGCCCGGCAATTGCCGGACAAATTCCCAACGCCAAAGGCGCGGCCACCACTGTGTTGGACATGGGCGCCAATGTGGATTGCACCGCCGCGCACTTGCTGCAATTTGCTGTCATGGGATCTGCGTTGGTGTCGGTGCTCAGTGGCGAGGAAAACCCTACGGTGGGTTTGCTCAATATTGGTGAAGAAGCCATTAAAGGCAACGAAGTCATTAAAAAAGCCGGTGAACTGCTGCGAGCTGCCTCTAGAGCTGGCGATTTGAATTTTTATGGCAATGTTGAAGGCAATGACATTTTCAAAGGCACAGCCGACATCGTGGTGTGTGACGGCTTTGTTGGCAACGTCGCGCTCAAGGCCAGTGAAGGCCTGGCCGGGATGATTGTTGACTTTCTGAAAAAAGAATTTTCTCGCAACATTTTTACCAAAATGGCGGCATTGACCGCTTATCCGGTGATATCCGCGCTCAAAAAGCGCATGGATCATCGCCGCTACAACGGCGGCGCATTGTTGGGTTTGCGTGGCCTGGTGTTCAAGAGCCATGGCTCAGCCGATGAGTTGGCTTTTGGCTACGCTTTGGGGCGCGCGTATGATGCGGCCCGAAATCATCTGCTGGACCAGGTTCGCGTCAGGATCGCACATGCAGCGCCGCTTTTAGGTGACTCTGCTGGGCCGATCAAGCTGGAGTCGGTCATTACCGTTTAAGTTATGAAAATCTACTCACGTATCACGGGCACGGGCAGCTACCTGCCGCCGCGCCGCTTGACCAATGCTGACTTGGTGGCTGAACTCGCCGAGCAGGGCGTTGAGTCCAGTGACGAATGGATTGTTGATCGCACCGGGATTCGTGCCCGGCACTTCGTCGATGAAGGCGTCAACAGCAGCGACCTGGCACTGATGGCCTCACGTCAGGCACTCGATGCCGCAGGCGTGGACGCCAAAGACATTGACTTGATCATTGTGGGCACCTCGACACCGGACATGGTGTTTCCCTCGACCGCCTGTATTTTGCAAAGCAAGTTAGGCGTCAAGGGGGGGCCGGCGTTTGACGTGCAGGCGGTGTGCAGTGGCTTCATTTACGCCTTGACGCTGGCAGACTCGCTGATTCGCTCCGGCACGGCCAAAAAAGCCCTGGTGGTTGGCGCCGAAGTGTTTTCGCGCCTTCTGGATTTCAAGGACCGCACCACCTGCGTGCTGTTTGGTGATGGCGCCGGTGCCGTGGTGCTGGAGGCGTCTGAGGCGCCGGGCATCTTGTCGACGGATATCCATGCCGATGGCCGCTACGCCGACATCTTGTGTGTGCCGGGCCATGTCTGTGGCGGGCAAGTGCTGGGCGACCCTTTGCTGCGCATGGATGGCCAGGCGGTATTCAAACTTGCCGTGGGCGTGCTCGATGAAGCGGCTCGGGCGGTGCTGGCCAAGGCTGGCAAGACCGCCGCTGACATTGACTGGCTGATTCCGCATCAGGCCAACATCCGCATCATGCAAAGCACCGCGCGCAAACTCAAATTGCCTATGGACAAAGTGGTGGTGACGGTGGACCAGCATGGCAACACCTCTGCCGCATCGATTCCGCTGGCGCTCGACACGGCGGTGCGCAGCGGGCAGGTGAAACCCGGGCAAACACTTTTGCTGGAAGCGGTGGGTGGGGGTTTTACCTGGGGAGCGGTGCTACTTAAGTTATAGCTATCTGCGCAATATAAATAAGGGCTAGAGCCTGATTTCTTATAAATTTATTCACATCATGAAACCGTTTGCTTTTGTTTTTCCAGGTCAAGGTTCTCAGTCGGTCGGCATGCTCGATGGCTGGGGCGACCATGTGCAGGTACGTGACGCGCTCGCCGAGGCCTCTGACGCACTGGGTGAAGACATCGGTCGCCTGATCAAAGACGGTCCCAAGGAAGCGCTGGCGCTCACCACCAACACCCAGCCAGTGATGCTGGTGGCTGGTGTGGCGGCGTACCGGGTCTGGATGGCTGAGGGGGGCGTGGCACCGCAGGCGGTCGCTGGACATTCCCTGGGCGAATACTCGGCCTTGGTGGCGGCCGGGGTGTTGACGCTGGCGCAGGCTGCACCCTTGGTGCGTTTTCGGGCCCAGGCGATGCAGGAAGCCGTGCCGGTGGGGCAAGGTGCCATGGCCGCGATTTTGGGACTTGATGCGGCCAAAGTGATCGCCGGCTGCGCTGAAGTGACGGCATCTTACGGGCAGAGCTCTGCTGAAATTGTGGAGGCCGTCAATTTCAATGACCCCGGGCAGACCGTCATTGCCGGCTCCAAAGCGGCGGTGGAGCAAGCCTGTGTGGCGCTCAAGGCGCAGGGCGCCAAACGGGCCTTGCCCTTGCCGGTGTCGGCGCCGTTTCACTCCAGCTTGATGAAGCCTGCCGCTCTGAAGCTGAAAGCAAAACTGGAAGCCACGGCATTTGCAGCGCCACATATCCCCGTGGTCAACAACATTGACGTGGCGGTGGCGACAGACGCCAACGGCATTCGCGACGCGCTGTACCGCCAGGCCTTTGGCCCGGTGCGCTGGGTGGAATGTGTGCAGGCGCTGGGCGCGCGTGGTTTGACGACTTTGGTCGAATGCGGTCCGGGCAAAGTCCTGGCCGGCATGACCAAGCGCATCAACCCTGACATGCAGGGCCTGGCCTTGCTTGATCTCGCCAGCCTGGCTGAAGTCAAAACAGTTGTTCTGGAAGCATAAGCATATGAGCGAAGTTAAATTTGAAGGTCAAGTGGCTCTGGTCACTGGTGCTTCCCGCGGCATTGGTGCCGCCATCGCGCTGGAACTGGCCAAGCGTGGCTTGCACGTCATCGGCACGGCCACCACGGAGGAGGGCGCCAGCAAAGTGTCTGAAACGCTCTCGGCCTACCCCGGCTGCAGCGGCAGGGCGCTCAACGTCAATGATGCGGCTGGCGTGGATGCACTGATCGACAGCGTGGTCAAGGCCCACGGCGGCTTGCACATTTTGGTGAACAACGCCGGTATCACGCGCGACAACCTGGCCATGCGCATGAAAGACGACGAGTGGGATGCGGTGCTTGACACCAACCTGAAAGCGGTGTTTCGCATGAGCCGTGCGGTGATGCGCACCATGATGAAGCAGCGCTACGGCCGCATCATCAGCATCACCTCGGTGGTGGGAGCATCCGGCAACCCGGGGCAGGCCAACTATGCAGCGGCCAAGGCGGGTGTCGCTGGCATGACCCGTGCGCTGTCGCGTGAGTTGGGCTCGCGCCACATCACCGTCAACTGCGTGGCGCCCGGGTTTATTGAGACGGACATGACGGCTCGGTTGACCGATGAGCAACAAAAAGCCTTGTTGTCGCAAATCCCGCTAGGGCATCTGGGCAAGCCGTCTGACATTGCGCATGCGGTGGCCTACCTGGCCTCTCCTCAGGCGGCTTATGTGACGGGGCAGGAATTGCATGTCAACGGTGGCATGTACATGTAAGCGTCATCGCTTATAAACAATGGTATTTTCGAAGTTCGTGGCCAGCTTGATGTACAGTTTTCAAGCCCGGCTAAAATCACAAATCTTTTTACAACCCTCAGAGGGAATCCATGAGCGATATTGAAGCACGCGTTAAAAAAATCATTGCCGAGCAACTCGGTGTTGAAGAATCTCAAGTCACCAACGAAAAAGCCTTTGTGGCCGATCTGGGTGCCGACTCTTTGGACACCGTCGAGCTGGTGATGGCCCTGGAAGATGAATTTGGCATTGAAATCCCTGACGAAGATGCAGAAAAGATCACCACGGTGCAAAACGCCATTGATTACGCCAACACCCATAGAAAGGCTTGAGCCTTGACTTGCGGGACTCTTTTTTGAGCACCGCAAATGGCAGCAAATGGCAGCTGCGTGAGCGCGGTTTGCCTTCTTTGCCCCTAAAAATTTCCAGCTGCGCCCGTTGACCGGGCATCGCTTGTTTCAGACAAACCACTGACTGTTAATTCCTATGTCCCGTCGTCGCGTCGTTGTTACCGGTTTGGGTTGTGTCAGTCCCGTGGGAAACACGGTCGACATCGCCTGGGCCAATTTGCTCGCTGGCCAGTCGGGCGTCGGCCTGATCACCAAGTTTGATGCGTCCACCTTCAGCTGCAAAATTGCAGCCGAGGTCAAGGGCTTTGATATCGAGTCCTACATGAGCGCCAAAGAGGCGCGCACCATGGACACCTTCATTCACTATGGCGTGGCGGCTGCCGCGCAGGCCGTGGCTGATTCTGGTCTGCCCACGGGCGACGCCCTCAGTGACGAACTGGCCACACGCATTGGCTGTGTGATTGGGTCAGGCATTGGCGGTTTGCCCATGATTGAGCACATGCACACCGAGTTTGTGCAGCGCGGTGCGCGCCGAATTTCGCCGTTTTTTGTG
>JBBQSS010000063.1:0-13710 GCA_038213665.1 Burkholderiales bacterium
CGCAAGGTGAGGGTGTTCAAGCTGCCTTGCCAGTGTTGGGCGGTGCGCTGCCCGCCGCTGGCCTGTGCCTGCCAGTTGACTTGTCGGGTGCCAATGCCAGCCTGGCCTTGGGTGCTGAGTTTGAGGTCAGCCAAGCTGCCGGTCAGGTCGATCTGAGCGTCTCGCAACTGGCCGTCATGCGGCGCATCGGGTTGGGTGGCCGGGTTGTTGCGCCAGTTCAGCTGCGGGGCGCGCAATTTGGCGTCCAGCCGCAGGGCTTTGCCTTGTTGCTGCCAGCCGCCTTGCCAGTTGGCTTGAAGCTGCGCTGCACCCATCAAGCGCGTACCTTGTAAGGCGTTGGCCACAACCGGCCAGCGCGTGAGCCAGCGGGTGACAAGCGCCGCATCCGTCACATCAAAGGCCAGGCTGCCTTGGCCTTTGTCACTTGCCAGATGACCGTCGAGCGTGCCGTGTGCACCAGGCAGCGTGAGCGCCAGTTGCGCTTGCGTGGCCTGGGTCACGGTATGGAAGGTGAGTTTGCCCTGCGCTTGTGCATCTTGCGCGTCAATGCGCAGGGCGCTCAGGGTCAGCAGCGGCGCGGCCCACAGGCCTTGGGCTTGCAGGCCCTGCAATTTCAGGGCTTGCAAGCTGTCTGTCAAGGGTGTGGCTTTGGCGGGCTTGAGCTTGGCGGGATCGGCCGCAAGCTGTGCTGAAAAGCGGATGCCGTTGGCGGCTTGCTCGGCTTCGAGCTTGCCGCCCAGAGCGCCGCTGGCCAGCCGTGTGTCAATGGCGGCCGGGTTCAGGCCTTGCAGGCTGGCGCTGCCTTGCCAAAGGCCTGCGTTGAACTGCCCTGCACCCGTGACGCTGCCACCCGCGCCCGTGGCCCGCACGGAACGCAGCAGCCATTGCGGGTGCGTGTAGTCCACATCGGCCTGCAAGGTGTTCAGCGGCAGACGCTGCTGGTTCCAGGGGCCGGGCAGGGTGTTGGTCAGGCTGACCTTGGCCTGCCAGGCGTCACCCTCAGGGGCCACGCTGGCCTCGCCACTGAGCAGGGTTTGGGGGGCCTGTGGCCACAGTGCGGCCAAATTCAAGGCGTGCCACTGGGCATTGGCCAGTGCCACGGGCTGCGCTTGCCAGGGTTGAATGCGGGCGGACAAGGTGGCTTGCATGGCTTCGGATTTGGTCTGGCGTGAGCTTGGCCCGGCGGGCAGGTCAGGCGTCAAGGTGGCTTGCAGTGCCAGCACAGCTTGTGGCGTGCTGAGTTCGCCGGTGAGCTTGGCGGCAGCCGTCACGGTCAAGGGCTGGGGGCTGGACGGCACGGCGCTTGTCACCTGGCCGGTGACTTGCAGGGTGAGCGCCATCGGGGCGCTGGCCTGCAAGTCCCCGCTGAGCTGGTAATTTCCTGACGAAATATGCCCCTGGCCCTTGTCCAGCTTGTGCAAGTCACTCTCATAAATATAGTGCCCACTGACCTCGGTGGCCTGCAGCGTGGTGGCACCTGTCCAGGTGATGGCGGCGACCTTGAACGGCACATCGATGGTGATCGGCAGTCTCAAGTCGGTCGGTGGCGTGGGCGGGGTGTTGCTGTCGTTTGTGCGTTGGTCATCCATCTTGAGCGACGCAATGGTGAGCTCGCTCAAACGGAGTTGCTTGTTGAACAGCGGTCCGAGCGTCCAGGCGATGCCAATGTCTTGCGCCTCCACGCTCAGGTCGCCGCGGCGCCAGCGCAACCAGCCGATGTGTCCGCCACGCTGCAGCGAGCCCTTGACGTCTTTCGCTTCCAGTGTCTGGTCTGCTGGCAAAAACCGCTGCAGCCGGGTCAGCAGGGTGGCCAGCGAGCTCTCGGAACCGCTCCACAGCCACAGCGCGCCGGCAAGTGCCAGCACCATGACTGCGGTGGCGGCAAGAAGTTTCAGGCTCAGGCGCAAGGCGTTCATCAGAAGGTAAAACCCAGGTTCAAGTGCAGGCGAAAGCGTTCTACATCCACGCCATAGGCCAGGTCAATTTGCAGCGGCCCCACCGGGCTTTTCCAGCGCGCGCCCACCCCTACGCCGACTTTGGGGGTGAGTTCAGAGGTCTGGTTGGCAACCGCGCCCGCATCGATAAACACGGTGCTTTCCCAGTCGCTCAAATTGCCGTTGATCCGAATCGGACGCTGCCACTCCACGCTGCCCGTGGCCAGGTAGCGGCCGGCGGTGATGCTGCCGTCGGCCAGCGTGACGCCAATGTCGTGCAGACCGTAGCCGCGCACGCTGTTGTCGCCACCGGCCAAAAACAACTGGGTGCTGGGCAGGCCGCTGCTGTCTTTGGCAAGGATCGCCCCAGCTGAGGCGCGCATGGCCAGACGACCGGCACCGGCTTGTGTGCTGCCGCCACGGCCCAGACCCCAAAAGCCTTGCCAGCGCGTCAGCAGGCGGGTGTAGGCCTGGGGGTCATGGCCCAGCGTGGTGCCGCCGCCTACTTCTGCGCCCCAGCCCCAGCCACTTGACGGAAACGGCAGGCTGTCGTAGTAACGCA
This sequence comes from Burkholderiales bacterium, assembly GCA_038213665.1. GTDB lineage: Bacteria > Pseudomonadota > Gammaproteobacteria > Burkholderiales > Burkholderiaceae_C > Rhodoferax. The sequence continues at coordinate 2,497 of JBBQSS010000063.1, forward strand.
CGGCAAAGGCGTAGTTGGCGCTGAGGGTTTGCGCAATCACCGGCTCAGTGATGTCGGTGTCTACGGATTCAGCGCGGTCATACTGCAGATACAAGTTGCGGTCGATGCGCTGGTTGTTTTGCTTGCGCCCGCCGCGCAGCTGCTGGCTGGTGACATAGCGTGTGCCCAGCAATTGGTGTTGCAGCAGGCCCGAGGTTGCCCAGCGCCAGTTGGCCAGGTCCGGCGGTGCGAGCAGTTCAGTGCCAATGGCACGGTTGTCGCGTTCAAGCAGCAGTTTGCTCGTGGCACGCCAGCCCAGGCCCGGCACTTTGTGGTGTGTGTGTTCAACCGAGAGGCGCGGCCCGCCGTCGGTGCTGACACCGACACCGAGTACCAGTTTTTGCAGGCGCGCTTCACGCAGCTTCACCAGCACCTGGGCTGCCTCGGGGTTGGAAGTGGTGTCTATCGTGAGAAACACCGAGTCAAAGTAGCCACTGTCTGACAGGCGCTGCTGTGCCGCCACCAGCTCGGCCTGGCTGTAGTCTGCGCCGGGGCTGATGCGGGCAAGACGCTGCACCAGTTCGGCGTCATAGCGCTCTAAACCCTCGATGACCAGACCGCCCATGCGGTAGGCCGTGCCCGAGTCCAGGGTGATTTCAAGGTGTGCCTGCTGGGTATCGGGGTTAATGTCAGCCAGCGTGTGGCTGATGCGCCCGCCGGGGTAGCGCTGCGTGGTGAGCTGGCGCAGGGCTTGTTGCTTGGCGGCATCCCACGCACTTTGTGTGAAGCGGTTGCCGGCGCGCAAGGGCCAGTTGGCTTGAATCTGTTCGCGTTGGGCCAATGCCTCGGCATCAGTGGCAATGGCGCCCGCGAATTGGATGTCGACCTGGGTCACAAAGGTGGCCACACCGGGCAGCACCGTGAGGTTGACCACTGGCCAGGGTGTGCCCGCGCTGGCAGGTTGGCGTTCCAGTGTGATGGCAGGCGAAAAATAACCCAGGGTGCCCAACAGTTTGCGGGCATCTTGCTCTGCCAGGCTCAGCAGGCGGTCCAATTCGTCCTCACTGAGGTCGGTGAGCTCGCGGTAGCGCTGCAACTCCAGATGGCGGGTAAGGAGCTGTTTGATGTCATCGGGGGCCTCGATGTGGATGACAAAGGCCGAGCTGGCTGGTGCCGCAGTGGTTTCTGGCGCAGCATCGCTGTCAGGCAAGGCCGTCGAGGGTATGCCAGTGTCAATGGAGGGCTCGCTGCCCTGGGTTTGGGCCATCGCGGTCACCGGCAGCGCCAGCATCAAGCCCAACAGCAGATAAATGGGCCTCATTTGCTCAAGAGCCTCATGGTGTCTTCCAGTCCTTTGAGGGTCAGCGGGAACATGCGCCCACTCATAAGTTGCTGCACGATGCTGATGCTCTGGCGGTATTGCCACACGCCCTGTGGCTCAGGGTTGATCCAGGCAAATCTGGGGAAGGTGCTGGTGAGCCGCCCGAGCCACGCCACGCCGGCTTCTTCGTTGCTGTATTCGACACTGCCGCCGGGTTGCAAAATCTCGTAGGGGCTCATGGTGGCGTCGCCAATAAAGATGAGTTTGTAGTCTTTGTTGTACTTGCGGATGATGTCCCAGGTGGGGAACTTTTCGGCATAACGGCGCCGGTTGTTCTTCCACATGAAGTCATACACGCAGTTGTGAAAGTAATAAAACTCCAGGTGTTTGAATTCAGCCTTGGCGGCGGAAAACATCTCTTCAACCCGTGTAATGTGCTCGTCCATGGTGCCACCCACGTCCATCAGCAGCAGCACTTTGACGTTGTTGTGCCGCTCCGGAATCATCTTGATGTCCAGATACCCGGCATTGGCGGCGGTGGCGCGGATGGTGTCGGGCAAGTCGAGTTCTTCAATATGGCCTTCACGGGCAAATTTGCGCAGGCGGCGCAGCGCCACCTTGATGTTGCGCGTGCCGAGCTCCTGGGTGTCGTCGTAGTCTTTGTAGGCGCGCTGCTCCCACACCTTGACCGCGCTTTTGTTCTTGCCCGGGCCACCGATGCGAATGCCTTGCGGGTTGTAGCCGCCATGGCCAAACGGGCTGGTGCCGCCGGTGCCAATCCACTTGCTGCCGCCTTCGTGGCGTTCCTTTTGTTCTTCGAGGCGTTTTCTGAGCGTGTCCATGAGCTCGTCCCAGCCCATTTTTTCAATCGCCGCTTTTTCCTCTGGGCTGAGGTTGAGTTCAAGCGTTTTCTTGAGCCAGTCCAGCGGAATGTCTTGGGTGAAGTCAGTGATGAGTTCAATGCCTTTGAAGTAGGCCGAAAAAGCCTTGTCGAACTTGTCGTAATGCTTTTCGTCCTTGACCAGCGTGGCGCGGCTCAGGTAGTAAAAGTCCTCGATCTTGTAGCCGCTGGCGGCCTCGGCATCGTCACCAGACTGGGCCGTTTTTGGCCCGACCACGCCAAGTTTCAACGCCTCCAGCAGGGTCAGGAATTCCTTGACCGAGACCGGCAGCTTGGCGGCGCGCAAGGTGTAGAAGAAGTCAATCAGCATGGGGGTGGCCTGGGTTCAAAGCCAGTTCTCGACCTTGAGGCCGGGCACGCGGGAGAACTCGCTGGTGTTGTTGGTCACGACCGTGAGGTTTTGCGCCAGCGCATGGGCAGCAATCCACAAGTCGCTGCTGCCAATCGGGGTGCCAGCGGCTTCCAGCTGCGCTCTGGTGTTGCCGTAATGTGGGGCGGCCTCTGCGGGCAGGGGCAAGACGGCAATGGCGGTCAGCAGGGCGTTGAGGTGGTGTGCCAATTCCGTGGCCCGTAGGGACGGGGGCAGTTTGCTTAGTCCGTAACGCAACTCGCCCGCGCTGATGATCGACATGGCCAAGCTGTCAGGCGTGCTGTCCAGAATGCGTTGGGTCAAAGCTGCTGATGCATCACGCAGAAAGTAGCTGACGATGTTGGTGTCGAGCAGGTATTTCATTTGGACGGGTTGGCGTCAGTTCCGAGCAGGGCATTCCAGTCGCGGCCTTGCGGCGCGGGGTCGCTGATTTGGGCTTCAACCCGTGCCCACTCTAGGCGTGCCTCTTGGCTCAAAGGTGGCATCCTTTTCAGGATGTCACCGACGGTGGCTTTCTTTTCCCGCAAGACAATTTCATCGCCCCGGCGCTCGATGGTGACGCGCTTGGAATGCAATTGAAACGCTTTGGGCAAGCGCACGGCCTGGCTGTTGCCCGACATGAATACGGCTGCGGTGGTGATCACAAACTGGCTCCTTAAATCACAATATACGCATTGTATATGGCGAGACCATTCTGGCGCAGCACCGCGCCGTCGTCCTGCCAGTGGGTAAGCCCCGGTCTGTATGACTGCGCGTTATTCCATTTCCATATCAATCCGACATGTTGTTGCTTTGCTTTGCCTTGCCGTGCAAGTGCGCTGTCTGCGGCTTCACGCCTAATGTCGTATCGATCTGAAAATGGAATTAGTCCCGAGCCACCACGGTGTCATACAAGCCGTAGTGGCTCAGGCTGTTGTGGCTTTCGATGCCGGTGTAGCGCAGTGAGGCATCTTCATAACGCCGAAACGCAAACACCGCTTGGTTCATTTGCTCGGTGTTGAAGACTTTGAGGCGCACCAACAGGTGAAAGTCTTGCACGGTCAGCCCGGTCACCGTCAGAAACAGCGCCGGCTCCAGCTTGGTGATGACATCTTGCAAGGTGTTTTCACGAAAGTCGGTCAGGTACATGAACGCCGGAATGCGGGTGGCAAACTTGATCAGCTTCTCTTGCACTAGTTTGCGTTTGGACTTGTATTCTTTTTCTTCGGCTGAAAGCTCTTTTTTCTCCTTGGCTGTCAGTTCGCCCTCTTTGGCCTTGTTTTTCAGGTCTTTGACCTTTTCGCTCTTGTTGATGATGGTTTCAATCACGTTGTCACCCAAGCTGCGCCAGCCCTCAATACGTTCCACCGCCGCCATAGCCTCTGCGCTGTCCAGAATACGGCGCAGTGTGCCGTTGTCCACGTTCACCAGCAGCGCGCTTTCCCACTTGCGCGCCAGTAGCGTGGCCGAGGTGCCCGCCATGGCAATGTCAAGAATGCCACCGGCGTCAATCTGCGTCATGTTGGCACCATCAAACGCCAGCACCGGTAAAAAGGCCACCAAATCCTTCACCGCGTTCTCAGGATTCGACTCGTTGGGTGACAGGCCAATGCCGTATTCTGACAACTGTCGCAGCGCCCGCGTGGGCGCAAAGTCAAACACAAAGCACACGGGTTTAAGGATGTCCTCCTCGTTCGGGTTGTCGCCATTCGGGTTTTTGATGGACCAGGGCGACTGCACCCGAAACGCTGCCTGAAAGTAGGTTTCAGGTGACTTCAGGTTGCGCAGCATCAGCATGGACGACCACTGCACCACCGTCACGCCTGTGGTCAGCTTGCCGCACGACAACGTGATGGTTTTGCTCTCAAACCCGCTGCCAATCGCCTTGCGCACTGGCGGCAAAGCCTCCAGCCCAATGCCTGCCGCGCTGCCTGCGGCAACCACCACCGTGTAGCCTTGCCAAAAGGTGTTGTGCCGCTCGGCCAGCAAATTCGCCATAGCCTGGCACGCCGCCACATTGGGCAAAAACCAGAACGCATGTTGCATATAAGGCAGCAGCCGCACATCCGAATACGGAAATGGTGGCCGCGTACCCACTTTCAGCAGCTCGGCCGACTGGGCAGCATATCCACCGCGAATGATGTCCAGCCACTTTTGCACATCGCTTTTGTGCTTGAACTGCGCCCCAGCGCCCGTGCCCGAGGCTTCAAAAAATGCATTCAGGTCAAACTCATCAAACTCGCCGCCGCTGGCAATGGCTAGCAACTCGTCGGGCATCTGGTAGGTCAGTAAGCGCATTTGCGGCAGGGCAGCATAAGGGTTGCGCTGGCCGGGGTTGTCTGTGGTAAACGCCGCCTTGGCGCGCTGCTCGTCGGTGTAAGTCCAGTTGAAAATTTGTTCTTCGATGAACTCGCCGGTGGCCAGCGCCTTGAACGGCGTGCCCGACAGGTACAGATAGGCGCGGGTGGTGATGGGCAGAAATTCCGCTTCTTGGCGGACGAGCACGGTCAGGTCTTCGTTGATGGCATCGAGTTCACCGGCGTATTCCAGCTTGGTTTCTTTCTTTGCGGCCGCATCGTCTTCGCCCTCGAACAGCTCCTTGGCCGTCTCGCGCCAGGCGCCAAAGTGGTATTCATCAAACACCACCAAATCCCAATTGATCACGTGCAGCCACTCGTTGCGCGGCTTGATGTTGCCCGCTGCGTCGCGCCCCAGCAGGTCTTGAAACGAACCGAAATAAACCACAGGCTTGTCGCGGTCGATCAGTAAAGGGTCGCCGCCCGAGGCGCGCGACAGGTATTGCCAGCCGTCAAAGTCCACATGGTTTTCCAGATCGGCTGCCCAAGCGTCTTCCACCGCCGGTTTGAAGGTCAGCACCAGCACACGCCTGGCCGCCAGCTTTTTCGCCAACTGGTAGGTGGTGAAGGTTTTGCCAAAGCGCATCTTGGCGTTCCACAGAAAGCGTGGTGCGGCATTTTTGTCTTCGGCCCAGATCGACTGGTAGTAAGCAAAGGTCTTGCTCACGGCATCAAGCTGTTCCTGGCGCATCGGAAAAGTTTCGTGATGCGTTCCCGTGAACTTCTGGCCGCTGCGCAGCTCGGCCAGCACCTTGCGCACATCAGGCACCGTGCAGCGGACCCACTCCAAAGTGTTGTTTTCAAAACCCTTTTTGACCAGCGCCGCGCGCACCTCGTGATCAGTGAAGATCGAACAGTCATCACGCTCGGCGGGCTCATCGAGTTCGATGCTGTAGTTCTGAATCGCCGCCGTCTTGAGTTGTTCGGCCACACGCTGGCGCGCGTCGCGCGTGGTCTGGCCTACTTTCAGCAGCCCCGCGTGCGCAGCGTCGGCAATCGCGTAGGCGTAAATGCGCGGGCGGGCTTGCGGCTTTGACGCAAGGATTTCGTCGATGGTGGGTTTATTCATCGGCGCGTTCCTGCAGGGCGGACTCGATCAGGCGGCGCTCACGCTCAATCTCCAGCCGGAGCTGCTCTTCGGTGGGCAGGCTGAGCATGTATTTCGAGGCAAAAATTTGGCGGCTCTCGTTCAAGATCGAGTATTTGGCAACCGCTTCTGTTTTGTCTGAACACAGCAGCAAACCAATGGTGGGGTTGTCGCCGGGGATTTTGAACTGGTCCTCGTACAGTCTGACGTAACCGTCCATCTGCCCGACGTCGGCGTGGGTCAGCTTGCCCATTTTCAGGTCCAGCAGCAAAAAGCACTTCAGCACATAGTTGTAGAACACCAGATCAACGTAAAAATCGTCGTCACCGAACCGGATGTGTTTTTGCCGCGTCACAAAAGAAAACCCCTTGCCCAGTTTCAGCAAAAAATTTTGCAGGTTGTCGATGATGGCCTGCTCAAGCCGACCTTCATGCAACTCAGGTGGGTCGGGCAGCCCCAAAAACTCCAGCACCAGGGGCGACTTGAGCACCTGCGATGGCTCAACCGGCTCACCAGGCAAACGGTCCCTGCCCGCAGGCAACAGCCCCTGCACACCACGGTTGGCCACAATCCGATCGAAGTAAAAGCTGTGAATCTGCCGCTCCAGTTGCACCTTGGACCAGCCGCACTCAATGGCTTCACGTTCATAAAAATCGCGGGCTTGCAGGTTGTCCACCCGCATCAAGGCACGGTAGTGCGACCAGTGAGCTGTGGCGAGAAGGCTTGCGGCAACTGGCTACCCGGCGGGTGACTCTTTGGGGTTTTGACCAAATCTCCACCCGGTGAGTGGAGATTTTCTGGCGCTACAGATTCGTCACCCGCCGGGTGACGAATTGCCAAGCGGTCAGGGTAGGCTTGGTAAAACAGTCGAAAGTACTTCAGGTTTGTGGCGGAATAACCTTTTCCGTAGCGTTGCGTCAAGCCGCTCGACAAGGTCTCCAACACCTGCCTGCCGTATTCGGCCCTTTCCTCGCCGCCCTGCAAGGCTTCAATAATTTCACGCCCGATCAACCGGTAGGCCAGCACCATCTGGGTGTTAACGGCGCGCACGACATTGCCGCGCGCTTGGTCAAGGATTGCAGCAACGCGGCCAAACAGCGCATCGGGTGGCTGTGCTGAGACTTTTTGCTTTGGCTCAGGCATGGTGCGCCGCTGGCGGCTGGACTGCAGGCTTCAGGGCGAGGATTATTTCGATGACATGCTCATTCATCAGTACCCTCTTCCAGTTTCATGACCCGCACCTGGGATTCAATAAAAGACCGTTCATCCTGCGTGACTCCGTATTTCTCGTAAAGTGCTTCGTCTGTCCACGTGCGATTCCACTCTTGTATGGGTATCCATGTGTAAGCAGAGTGAGTCGCGTCCTGTGTAATCTTTCGTAACGAGATGAGGAACCGAAAAAAGCGAGTCGAATAGTACGACTGGAGACTGTTCGCCTCCTTATGCGATTCCACATAAAAGAAAAGAAATGACTGCGTACAAACCGAAGGAGATGGCGCAATAAGTGGCTTCCCCAAAACCAGATGAGGCACCCCATCGCCGCCGTTATATGCCTTTGGAACCAATACCTTCCATGTGTCGATCAAATCGGCGCTTTTGGCTATATCTTCACGACCAATGAATCCGATATCGCGTTTCATCTTGCGAATGTAGTAGAGCGGCAAATCTCCAGGTCTTTGTTTCTTGTGGAAACCATCAAAATTTGAAGTCCAGCCAAATTCCTTGTCTCGCGCGAGGATCGAATTGATGGACGGCTCGCCGTGCGTGCGTACCTTTCGCAAAATGGACATGGCGCGTGAGTCCCGCACAAACACATCGTATTCGCCAAGGTTGCGCTTGGTGGGGCCAATAACGTCGCCGCCCCGTTGGGTTGTCACAGTGCAATCGTCATTGTGTTTTGCATCCCAAAGGAAGTAGCAAACGCCAGCCTTCACTTCGACACCGGGAAATACATCGTTTGCCGCCGGATAGTCCACCAGTGAGCGCATCCGCCGATCCCCGAGCATGGTTTGACGAAACTCGTTCAAGCCAAGGCCCGTTGCCATCCATCGCGACGGGATGATCATCGTCAGCAAGCGGGGTTCAAGCTTCTTGGCCTGTTCGACAAAGTGCTGGTAAATCGGCACATCGCGAGTGCCGCCGTCCGATCCAAGTTGATAGGGCGGATTACCGATGATGACGTCAAACTGCATGTTCGCTCCAAAAAGCTCGGAAATCCGAGCTTTGATGTTGTCGGTGTGAATGAAGGCGTATGCGTGGGTTTCCAAACCGCAACCACGGTCATAGCTTGATTGGCTGGCACCGCAACGTGAGCATTTGCCTTTGTGCCACATGTGCTCGGTGCGCTCAAACCAGATATGGCCCGCATCGCTGGCAAAACCCTGCGCGATGGAATGCGACCCCAGCGCGTGTTTGCTGCAATACACGCTGCGCCGCGCCAGCAAGCTGGTGAGCGCCGTGATGCCAATGCCAAACACCTGTTTTGTCAGGATGTGGTTCACCCGCGCTTGCAGGTCGGGCATCTGCTCTGCCAAGCCTTGGGTCAGGCGGCTGGTGATCTCGCGCAAGAACACGCCCGACTTGGTGCACGGGTCCAGAAACCGCACGCTGGGGTCGGCCCACAGGCTGGCACCGTGATGGTCGGCGGCCCAGGCCTCGGCCAGCATATCGAGCATGCGCCCGGCCAGTTCGGGCGGGGTGAACACCTCGTCGTTGGACAGGTTGGCAATGCAGGTCAGCACATCGGGGTTGCGCCCGCGCAGGGTGAAAGGAACTTGCTCATTCATGGCTGACTTTTTGGGCTGTGCAGGTCAAAGGAAGTCGATGGGTGGTTTGGCTTTGCGCGTTTTGTCTTCTGAGATGAGGTGTTTGATGGCATCAAACACCTGCGAGAACTGCTCGTCGTAGCGGGTTTCCATGGCTTCAATGCGCCGTGCCAAATCGCGGTGGGAGTCCATCAGGCGAGCAACTGCACAAACGTGCGCATGATGGCGATGTTGACCTCAACCGCACGTTGGGAGCGCAGCACGCTGGAGAGCATGGCGACACCGTGCTCGGTGAAGGCATAGGGCAGTGTGCGTCGTCCCCCTCTGTTGTTTGACATCACAATTTGTGGTGTCAAACCCGCAACAGGCTGCGAACTTGTCACAGTTTGTGAACCGATGGCCCCAGGCTGTTTAATCTTGGCGGTGGTGGCTATTGAACTTGAGATGCCAATTTGGCATTTCAAGTCTTCCGATTCTTCTGGGGTCAGATGCAGCATGAAGTCTGCGGGAAACCGCTCGATGTTGCGCTTGACTGCACGGTTCAACGCACCGGTTTCCACGCCGTAGAGCATGGCCAGATCGGCATCCAGCAATACTTTTTCGCCACGGATGGAATAGACGAGCTGGGCCAGATTTTCTGGTTGGGGGGCGATTTGATTCATTTTGATAAGCGGTGATAGTGATGACTACTGCAAAGCAGCCAGCTCGCGTACCGTCATGGGCGGGTAGATTTTGATAGGGGTGAAAATTTCATGCTTGCCCAGGTCGGCAAACAGTGACCCTTCCTCGCTGTATTTTGACGAGCCGGTGAGCACGTCAAACCGGAAGTCACGCCGTTGGAACTTGCCTTTGCCCAGATAGCCCCATTCGGCAAAGGTGATGGTCGGACGGTCTTTGACGGGCTGGTCGTCTACAGCGCGCATGGTCAGCGCGTCGCCGTGCACCAAATTTGTCGAGAGCACATGCGTCGCGGCCCGGTACAGGTCGTTAGGCTCAGTCAGGTTGAGGTACTCTGCAAACACATCCAGCACGTTGGCGCGGCATTCGGCAATGTTGTCGGCAAGCAGTTCAATGCCATAGATGCACATCAGCCCAAGCAGGGCGTAGTGCCGCCGCTCAAAATCCGACTTGCCATATTTCAGTTCCACGGCAGCGAGCTTGCGTTTGAGTATTTGCACGATGAAGTTGCCACTGCCACAGGCGGGCTCCAGAAAGCGGGCATCAATGCGTTCGGTCTCGTCCTTGACCAGATCCAGCATGGCCTCAACCATCCACGCCGGGGTAAAAACCTCGCCATGGTCAGCAACGCGTTGTTTGGATTTGACAAGGCTCATGGGCAGAGGCAGTCGGGGATAGCGGGCAGGGTGGTCATCGTTGGCTGATTATCAACTGGATTTGACAGCGATCCTGATCGTAAAAATTTAAGAAAAATGAGCCTCTAGCCCTTTATATACAAGGGTTTATTGCTATCTAATAAATACCGAAAAGTTTGCGCCAGAGGCTGGTCTTTCGGTCATTCGCCGCGTGGCTTGTCCAGCAAGTACACCAGGTGTGCCTTGACTTCCGGCCACTCGCCAGCCCGCAAGCTGTAGATGACGGTGTCGCGGATGGTGCCGTCGCGATGCAGGGCGTGGCCGCAGATGACGCCATTTTTTTTGGCGCCCAGGCGCTCAATGGCGGTTTGTGAGGCGAAGTTGACGTTGTCGGTGCGCCAGCCGACCACGTGGCAGCCCAGGGCTTCAAAGGCGTGTGTCAGCATCAGCAGTTTGCAGGTGCTGTTGACGTGGCTGCGCTGCGCGCTTTCGGCATACCAAGTCCAGCCAAGTCCAGCCAAGTCCAGCCATTTTCGACGCGTTTCACGGCGGGAAGAACGTCGTGGTAGCTGGTGCTGCCAAGCACTTTGCCAGTGTTGGTGTCAGTGACGGCAAACGCAAATCGATGGCCGCTCTCGCGCATGGCCAGCGCGTCTTCAATGTATTTGCGGGTGCTCTCGGGCTCAGGCACCGAGGTGACGCGGATGTGCCACAGTTCGCCATCAGCCGCAGCGGCAAGCAGGCCAGCTTCATGCGCAATTGCCAGCGGCACCAGCGTGATGCCGCGTGCGTTCAGAGTGACCGATTCAACAAATGCCATTGAGTTTCTCCAAAATCTCCCCAGGCACGTCGGCCCGTCCAGAATTGTTGTGCGGTCGCCAGTGGGGCCAGCACCCGATTTCTGGTCCGCCCAAGTATGAGGCCACCCACCGAAGTCAAGCCATCACCCCGCAGGAGGGCACTTGGAATTCCTCTGATGCTTAGACTGACAGCTTGCGTTGCCCTTAGGTGATTTCCTGCGAAAAATATACCCATCTGACTTGTCTTTTTGTCCATCTGCTGCGTTGCAAAAACGGTTGTATAGCTCGCTATACGCCCATTTTTACGCCTTGCAGCTGAACAAAAATCCTGCGTCATCTGGG
>JBBQSS010000064.1:0-13659 GCA_038213665.1 Burkholderiales bacterium
GTCAAGTTTGTGCCCGAAAACTGGGTCAACACCTACAACCAGTGGATGAACAACATCCAGGACTGGTGCATCAGCCGCCAGCTCTGGTGGGGCCACCAGATTCCAGCTTGGTACGCCGAAGATGGTACGGTTTTTGTAGCAAGAAGCGAAGACGACGCAAGGGCTCAAGCCCAAAAAGCCGGTTATACCGGCGCATTGAAGCGTGACGACGACGTGCTCGACACCTGGTACTCCAGCGCGCTGGTGCCGTTCAGCACCATGGGCTGGCCAAAAACCAGCAACGCAGCGCTGGGGCAAGGCGGGCTCGGGCGCAACGATTTGGCGAGCGTAGCGAGTATGAGTGCGAACGAGTCCGCCTTGCCCCAGCGCGGAACCAACGCTCAAACCAGCCTCAACGACATTGACCTCTACCTGCCCAGCAGCGTCCTGGTCACCGGCTACGACATCATCTTCTTCTGGGTCGCCCGGATGATCATGATGACCACCCACTTCACCGGCCAGGTGCCGTTCAAACACGTCTACATCCACGGCCTGGTGCGCGATGCACAAGGCCACAAAATGAGCAAGAGCGAAGGCAATGTGCTCGACCCGGTGGATTTGATCGACGGCATTGCCCTGCCCGAGTTGCTGGTGAAACGCAGCGAGGGCCTGCGCAAACCAGAAACCGCACCACAAGTGCGCAAAAACACCGAGAAAGAATTCCCCACCGGCATCCCCGCCTTTGGTGCCGACGCCCTGCGCTTCACCTTTGCATCGCTGGCCTCGCTGGGCCGCAGCATCAACTTCGACAGCAAGCGCTGCGAGGGCTACCGCAATTTCTGCAACAAACTCTGGAACGCCAGCCGCTTCGTGCTGATGAACTGCGAGGGCCAGGACTGCGGCCTGAACGACCACACGGCGGCGCAATGTGCAGCGCCGCAGCCCTCACCCCAACCCTCTCCGACAGGGCGAGGGAGTGATTTGCCGACGCCCTGTGATGACACTGGGCTAGAACTTCCTTATCTGCACTTCAGCCAAGCCGACCGCTGGATCGTGTCGCTGCTGCAAAAAACTGAAAGCGCAGTGGCACAGGGCTTTGCCGACTACCGGCTGGACAACGTGGCCAGCACGATTTACGACTTTGTCTGGAACGAATTCTGCGACTGGTACCTGGAAATCGCCAAGGTGCAAATTCAAACCGGCAACGACGCGCAAAAAAGGGCCACGCGCCGTACCCTGATCCGCACACTGGAAACCATCTTGCGACTGGCCCACCCCATCATTCCGTTTGTCACCGAAGAATTGTGGCAAAAGGTGGCACCCGTTGCAGGACGCGGTGGTGAATCGGTCGCGATTGCCGCCTACCCCAAAGCGCAGACCGAACGTATTGACGAGGCGGCGATCGCCCATGTCGCCAAACTCAAACACCTGGTGGATGCCTGCCGCAATTTGCGCGGCGAAATGAGCGTGTCACCCGCGACCCGCTTGCCACTGTTTGCCATTGCCAGCTTAGCCTCAGAAACAGCCTTCATGGCACAAGCCGCGCCAGTCTTGCAATCCCTGGCCAAACTCAGCGAAGTCCGGGTATTTGAAGATGAAACCGCTTGGGCGGCAGCCGCGCAGGCTTCACCCGTGGCCGTGGTCGGCGAAGCGCGTATCTGCCTGTTCATGGAAATTGACGTGAACGCAGAAAAAGCCCGCCTGGGTAAAGAGCTGGCACGTCTGGAGGGCGAAATCGTCAAGGCGCACGGAAAGCTGGGCAACGAATCATTCGTCGCCCGGGCCCCCGCTGCCGTGATTGAACAAGAGCGCAAACGCCTGGCCGACTTTGACGCCACCGTGGCCAAGCTCAAAGACCAATTGGCACGGCTGGACTGACACAGCCGGGTAAGTGCAACTGGGCGACCGCGCTTTGCGTCAGTAAAGAATGCGGCAGCGAATCGTCTCAGGCACGGCGCAGAGTTCATCAAGCGCGGCCTGGCTGGCGGCGCTGTCCACGTCGATCACCACATAACCGACCGTCTCGTTGGTGCTGAGGTATTGCGTTGCAATGTTGATGCCGGCCTTTGAAAGCCGATCGTTGACCTGCGCCAGCACGCCGGGCACATTGCGGTGAATGTGCAGCAAACGGCTGCGCCCGATGTGCGCGGGCAACGCCACTTCAGGAAAGTTCACGGCTGAGGTGGTGGAGCCGTTGCTGCTGTAGCGGATGAGCTTGGCCGCAACCTCGGTGCCGATGTTGACCTGCGCCTCCAGCGTCGAGCCGCCAATGTGCGGCGTCAGAATCACATTGTCAAACTGTGTCAATGGCGAGACAAAAGCCGAGTCGTTGCCTTGCGGTTCGACCGGAAACACATCAACCGCCGCGCCGTGCAGATGGCGGCGCTCAAGCGCTGCGGCCAACGCATCGATGTCGACCACGCTGCCGCGCGAGGCGTTGATCAGGTGGCTGCCAGGTTTCATAGCGGCCAGTTGTGCGGCGCCGATCATGCCTGCGGTTTCGGGGGTTTCGGGCACATGCAGGCTGACCACGTCGGCCGCACCCAGCAGGGCCTCGACGCTGCTCATGGCCTGCGCATTGCCCAGTGGCAGCTTGGCCTCGATGTCGGTAAACAACACGCGCATGCCAAGCTGTTCGGCCAACACACCAATTTGCGTGCCAATGTGTCCGTAGCCAATGATGCCGAGCGTCTTGCCGCGCACCTCATAAGAATCGGCCGCGCTCTTAACCCAGCCGCCGCGGTGCAGAATGGCGTTTTTCTCAGGAATACCGCGCATCAGCATGATGAGCTGCGCCAACACCAGTTCGGCCACGCTACGGGTGTTGGAAAACGGCGCATTGAACACCGGTATGCCCAGCCGTGCGGCTTCTTTCAGGTCGACCTGGTTGGTACCGATGCAAAAACAACCAATGGCCACCAGTTGCTGCGCCTGTTGCAGCACGTCAGCGCTGAGCTGGGTGCGAGAGCGCACGCCGATAAAGTGGGCATCGGCCAGGGCTGCGCGCAGGTCGTCGCCAGCGAGCGCCTTGGCATGCGTCACGATGCGTGTGTAGCCGGCTTGTTGCAACGCGTCAATAGCGGAGGGGTGAATGCCCTCGAAAAGCACGGCTTTGAGTTCACTTTTTGGGACCGACAGGTCAATGGTTTTCTGGATCATGGCAAGGTACAAAAAGACAAATAAGGGATGCCAAAAAATGGCATCAAGGTGTGGCGAGTTTGGCGTGCTTGTAAAAGTTCAGCGGCAGCACCATGTCGCCGGCAGGTGCAACGGGCGCCAGCAGGTCGGCCAGCGTATAGCGGTCCAGGTACTGCATGAAACTCTGCAGCGCACCGTTGATGATGCCGGGTAAGTGGCAACTGCTGGCCAGCTGGCAGGTGGTGTCGGCGGTGAGGCATTCCACAATGTTGAAATCTGGCTCCATGCTGCGCACCACCGCACCCAGCCCAATATGCTGCGGGTTGACCGCCAGGCGCATGCCGCCGCCCTTGCCGCGCACGGTTTCAAGCCAGCCCGCCAGCGCCAGTTGGTGCGTGATCTTGGTCAGGTGCGCCTCTGAAATGTCATGGGCCCGCGCCACCTCCGAGATGGTGCACAGGCGCCCGGGCTGCTGCCCGACGTACATCAGCAGGCGCATGGCGTAGTCGCTCATCGTGGTCAGTCGCATACAGGTTTTCCGTCAGGGGTTGAGGGGCCGTGCGGCATCAGGCGGCGATGACTTCAAGGTCGGGCTCCAGTGTGCGCAACCGGCTCTCGATGCCCTGCAGGGTACCCGAGATCGCGCTGGGACAAGTGCCACAGGCCCCCTGGTAATGCACGATGAGCTGGTTGCCGGAGAGCCCCAGCACATGCAGGTCGCCACCATCACTTTGCAGGTAGGGCCGGATTTGCTGGTCCAGCACCAGTTCGATGTCGTCGAGGCGCTGGCGGTCTTCTGGGCTCAAATCGGCCACGCTGGCGCGCGCTGCAAACACAGCAGCCGCCGATTGCGCACTGGCGGGCGGCGCGGCCCGCACGGGAACGGCAATTTCACGCGCCAGTTTGTCCCAGTCGGCCTGGCCGTCCTGGGTCACAGTGAGCCAGCTGTCCATGTAAAACACATTGCTGACATGCGCAATGGCAAACAGCGCGCTGGCGAGCGCATCGCCCTGGGCCTGTTGCGCGTTTTCATACGAATGCGCGATGCCCCAGCTCAGGGGTTCGCGCAAAAGGAACTTCCTCGCATTCGGATTGGGTGTTTCGTCTATGTCAACGATTTTTGGCATGGTTGTGTTGTCCTTTCGGTTTGGCCGTGTGCCTCAGGCATCGCCCGGCGGGGTCTGCATGGGATCGGCCTCGGCCTCGGCTTCGGTCGAGGTGCTGGGCTCGGCATGAAAGGCCGCCTGCAAGGTGTGCCACGGCAAGACCGCACATTTGACGCGCATCGGCAGTGCGCTGATGCCCGAAAACACCGCCAGGCGGCCAATGTGCGGGCTGTCCTTGACGGCCACGCGGCCAGTTGCCATGTTGGCAAATTCGTGGGCCAGTGTCTTGGCCTCATCGGTACGCTTGCCCTTGACCGCCGCCGTCATCATCGATGCCGAGGCCTTGCAAATGGCGCACGATTCGCCGTGAAAAGCGATGCGCTCAATCGTGTCGTCCTTGATGTCGAGCGCCAGGTGAATGTGGTCGCCGCAGAGCGGATTCACACCTTCGGCGTGGTGGCTGGGGTGCGCCAGCTCGCCATAGTTGCGCGGCTTGCGGTTGTGGTCCAGGATCACCTCCTGGTACAGGGCTTTGGGATCCGCGCTCATGCAAACACCCTTTGCACGCTGCGAATGCCAGCTACCAGGGCGTCGACATCGGCGCGCGTGTTGTAAAACGCAAACGAGGCGCGCGAGGTGGCAGCCACGCCCAGGCGCGTCATCAAGGGCTGGGCGCAATGGTGGCCGGTGCGCACCGCCACACCTTCCTGATTCAGCAGGGTGCCGACATCGTGCGGGTGAATGCCCTGCACCACAAAAGACAGCACCGCCGCCTTATTTTTGGCCGTGCCCAGCAGGCGCACGCCCGGCAGCGCAGCCAGTTGCCCGGTGGCATAACCCAGCAGTTCATGCTCGTGCGCGGCAATCGCTTCCATGCCGATGCCGCTTAGGTAATCCACGGCGGCGGCCAGCCCGATGGCGGCAGCGATCGGTGGCGTGCCCGCCTCGAATTTGTTTGGAATCGGGGCGTAAGTGGTTTTTTCGAAGGTGACGGCGTGAATCATGTCACCTCCGCCCTTGAACGGCGGCATGGCTTCCAGCAGCGCGGCGCGGCCGTACAAGATGCCGATGCCGGTTGGCCCGCACAGCTTGTGGCCCGAGAAGGCGTAAAAATCACAATCCAGGTCCTGCACATCCACCGCCAGATGCGGCACGGCCTGGGCGCCGTCGACCAGCACCGGCACGCCACGGACGTGTGCCAACGCAATCATTTGTTTCACCGGATTGATGCTGCCCAGCGCGTTCGAGACATGACCAACGCTCACCAGGCGGGTGCGTTCGTTGAACAGCGCCTCGTACTGATCCAGTTGCAGTTCGCCCGCATCGTTCATGGGCACGACACGAATCGTGGCGCCTTTTTCTTGCGCCAGCATTTGCCAGGGCACGATGTTCGAGTGGTGTTCCAGCACGGTCAAGATGATTTCATCCCCAGCCCGAATGTTCTGGCGGCCCCAGCTCTGCGCCACCAGATTGATGCTGTCCGTGGTGCCGCTGGTAAAGATCACCTCGCGCGCCTCTGGCGCGTTGATGAAGCGCTGCAGCGTGCTGCGCGCCGCCTCGTAAGCGGCGGTCGCCGTCTCAGACAGGTAATGCACCGCCCGGTGAATGTTGGCGTGCTCGTGGGTTTGGTAATGCACCAGCCGGTCAATCACCGCTTGCGGCATCTGGCTGGAGGCGGCGTTGTCCAGGTAAACCAGTGGTTTGCCTGCCACGCTGAGTTGGAGGATGGGAAAGTCGGCACAAATGCGTTCCACGTCAAAAACGACGGGGCGCAACGCTGTGGGGGCTTCATGCGCCGCCTTCTTGACAACTGGCCTGGGGACTGGGGCAAGTAACTGGCTCATGGTTGGCTCGTGGTTTGTTCCAGCACGGTCTGCTCCAGCTGCTGGCGCAAGGAGGCGACCGGAATGCGGTTGATGATGTCAGCGCCAAAGGCGTAGGTGAGCAGATTGCGTGCCACGTTTTCCGCCAAACCACGGCTTTGCAGGTAGAACACTTCATCGCTGTCAAGTTGTCCGACCGTGGCACCGTGGGTGCATTTCACGTCGTCGGCGAAAATCTCCAGTTGCGGCTGCGTGTCGACCTGCGCCTTGCCTGACAACAGCAGGTTGCGGCTCGACTGCGCCGAATCGGTGTGTTGCGCGCCCGGGCGCACCATTACCTGCCCGTTGAACACCGCATGCGCGGCGCCGCCCACAATGCATTTATGCAACTGACGGCTGACGCCATGCGGCTTGGCGTGGTCGATGAAGCTGTGGGTGTCGGCCAGTTGCTCGCCACCGATCAGCGCCAGGCCATCAAGCGTGCATTGCGCACCCTCGGCAGTTTGCAGCACTTTCAGGTCAAGCCTTGAGATTTGCCCGCCCAGGGCCATGCTGACCGAGTGGTAGTGACTGGCGGCGCCGAGCGACACGGCGCAGCTTGCCATGTGAAAAGCCTGTGGGCTTTCGCGTTGCAGGCGCACATGGTCAAGTTGTGCGTTCGCCCCCAGGGCCACCTCGGCCACCGCATTGGTGAAATAGGTGCCTTCGTGCAAAGCGACGTAGTCTTCAATCACCGTCACCTTGCTGCCCGCGCCAGCCACCAACAACAGGCGCGGATGACTGGCAACCTCAGGCTGCGTTGAAATAAAGAGCAGATGCACCGGCGCGGCCAGCGTGGTGTCGGGCGGCACAACGAGCACGGCGGCTTCTTGCAGAAATGCCGTGTTGAGTGCGGTAAACAGCGTATTCTGAACTTGCGCATGCTGGCCCAGATGCGTCTGGATGACGGATGCCTGCGTGTGCAGCATGGCATGCAGCGTGCCGACCGCCAGCGCGGCATCCGGCTCAAGGCTGGAGAACTGCGGCGCGTGCACGCCATCCACAAAAACCAGCCGCATCAATGCCTCCGGGATGGCTAGGTGGGCCATGTCTTTCGGCTGCAAGGCGGTGGGCGTGCGTAGCGGCTGAAAGGTTTGGCGCGCAAAGGCGGTCAATGGGGTGAACCGCCAGGCCTCGTCGTGTGTGCTGGGAAGCGTGAGCGCACTGACACGTTCCAGCGCCTTGTCACGCAGCGTTTTGAGCCAGTCTGACTGCCTGGGTGCTGAGCTGCCCGGCGGCAGCGCCAGCGCGGCCAGCAGGCTGTCCAGCACGTTGTGCGCTGTGACTTGCGCTGTGGCGCTGCTCATACTGAAACCCCCGCAGCCTCGGCTTCGGCCTCGATCCAGTCGTAGCCGCGTTCTTCCAGTTCAAAGGCAAGCGCCTTGCCGCCGGTGCGGATGATGCGCCCGCCGCTCATCACGTGCACGTAGTCGGGCACGATGTAGTTCAGCAGCCGCTGGTAGTGCGTCACCAGCACCATGGCGTTGGCCTTGCTGGCCAGGTGGTTGACCCCTTGGGAGACCACGCGCAGCGCGTCGATGTCGAGCCCCGAGTCGGTTTCATCCAGGATCGCCAGGCTGGGTTCCAGCAACGCCATTTGCAAAATCTCGTTGCGCTTTTTCTCGCCACCAGAAAAACCTTCGTTGACGCTGCGCTGCAGGAACTCGGGACTCATCTCCAGCAATTTCATCTTCTCGCGCACCAGGTCATCAAACTCCAGCGGGTCCAATTCTTCATGGCCACGCTCGGTTTGCACGGTGTTGTAAGCCAACCGCAAGAACTGGCTATTGCCCACGCCGGGGATTTCAATCGGGTACTGAAAAGCCAGAAAAACACCGGCACGGGCGCGCTGCTCAGGGGCTAATTCGAGCAGGTTTTTGCCCTCGAACAGCACCTCGCCGCCCGTGACCTGGTAGGCCGTGTGACCCGCAAGCACCTTGGCGAAGGTGCTTTTGCCCGAGCCGTTGGGCCCCATGATGGCGTGCACTTCGCCGCGCTTGACAGTAAAGTCAAGGCCTTTGAGGATTTCGGTGCCGTTGATGCTGGCACGCAGGCCGCGCACCTCCAACAGGGTTGGGCTGTTTTGTTCAATCATCCTACGCTCCCTTCAAGCTTGAATCCGAGTAACTTGGTGGCCTCCACCGCGAATTCCATCGGCAATTGTTGAAACACGTCCTTGCAAAAACCATTGATGATCATCGACACCGCTTCTTCAGCGCCGATGCCGCGCTGGGCAAAATAGAACATCTGGTCTTCGCCAATTTTGGAGGTCGACGCCTCGTGCTCGACACGGGCGCTGGGGTTGCGCACCTGGATGTACGGGAAGGTGTTGGCGCTGCACCTGGTCCCCACCAGCATGGAGTCGCACTGCGAATAATTGCGCGCGCCCTTCGCACCTGGCATCACCTTGACCAGCCCGCGGTAACTGTTGCTCGACTGGCCTGCTGAGATACCCTTGCTGACGATGGTGCTGCGCGTGTTCTTGCCAATGTGGATCATTTTGGTGCCGGTGTCAGCCTGCTGATGGTGGTTGGTGACCGCCACCGAATAGAACTCGCCCACCGAGTTGTCGCCCAGCAAAATACAAGACGGGTATTTCCAGGTGATGGCCGAGCCGGTCTCCACCTGTGTCCACGAAATGCGCGAGTTGAGGCCCTTGCACAAGCCACGTTTGGTGACAAAGTTGTAGATGCCGCCAATGCCGTTTTCATCACCCGCATACCAGTTCTGCACGGTGGAGTACTTGATGTCGGCGTTGTCCAGCGCCACCAGCTCAACCACCGCAGCGTGCAACTGGTTGGTGTCAAACTGGGGCGCGGTGCAGCCTTCCAAGTAAGACACCGACGCGCCCTCTTCGGCCACGATCAGGGTGCGCTCGAATTGACCAGTGTCTTGGGTGTTGATGCGAAAGTAGGTTGACAGGTCCATGGGGCACTTGACGCCCCTGGGGATGAAGCAGAACGAGCCATCGGTGAACACCGCCGAATTGAGCGCGGCGTAATAGTTGTCAGCCGACGGCACCACGCTGCCCATGTATTTTCTGACCAGCTCAGGGTGGGTTTGCACCGCCTCGGAGATCGATCCAAAAATGATGCCCACCTCGGCCAGCTTGGCCTTGTAAGTGGTGGTGACAGACACGCTGTCAAAAATCACATCAACTGCCACGCCGGCCAGCGCCGCCCGCTCATGCATCGGCACGCCAAGTTTCTCGAACGTGCGCAGCAACTCCGGATCAACCTCGTCCATGCGCTTGAGTTTGGCTTTGGGCTTGGGCGCCGCGTAGTAACTGATCGCCTGAAAGTCGATCTTGGGATACTTGACGTTGGCCCACTCGGGCTCGGTCATGGTCAGCCAGTGGCGAAAGGCCTTCAGGCGGAATTCAAGCAGCCAATCCGGCTCATTCTTCTTGACAGAAATCAGCCGGATGGTGTCTTCGCTCAGACCCTTGGCCGCCACGTCGGTGGCAATGTCGGTGACAAAACCATGCTTATAAGGCTGGTTGACCAGGTTGTCGAGGACGGTGCTCATGCGGTCACTCCCTTGCCAGCGCCTGCCTTGAGGCTGAAGCTCTCGCCACAGCCACAGGTGATGCCGACATTGGGGTTGTCAAACTGGAAACTCTGCTTGAGCCCCTCGGTGACAAAGTCGAGGCTTGCGCCTTCAAGGCTTGCCAGATTGTCGGTGGCAACCAGCAGTGTGGCCCCGTGGGCTTCGATGCGTTGTTCGTCGTCGTGCACATCGTCGGCCAGCGCATAGGTGTAGGCATAGCCAGAACAACCCACAGGTTTGATGCCCACGCGCAAACCAACGCCGCTGCCGTGCCTGGCAATTTGGCTGCGAATTTGCGCGGCAGCTGCCAGCGTCAAGTTGATTGAGGTCATGGGATTCTCCTTTAGGTATATTTTAAATACACCTTATAGAAAAGCATCGAACCCCTCAAAATCCAACAATGCGAACAGGGAGAAGAGGCCCTATTTTCCTGGCCGCTATCTTGCCGGCGTGGCCCGGTATGACTACAACCTGTGTGCGGATCAACGCCTGGTTGCCAACACCTTTATCTTCGGCGCAGCACGTGGATGAAATCCGTGCCTACGGTCTGCTGATCCAACAACTCATTACCGGTCTGCTTGGCAAACGCCTGAAAGTCGCGCAGTGAGCCGGGGTCGGTTGAGACCACCTTCACGGTCTGGCCGCTGCTCAATTCAGCCAGGGCTTTCTTGGCTTTCAGGATGGGCAGTGGGCAATTCAGCCCACGGGTGTCGATTTCTTTGTTGATGTACATGGCGTGTTCCTGAAATTTTTTGAGCGTGCGTTATTCCGTTTTCATAGGAATCAGGCCGGAAAAACACCGGTTGACAGATAGCGATCGCCCCGATCACAGACGATGAAGACGATGGTCGCGCGGCGCTCGGTCTTGGCGATTTCCTGCGCCACCCAGCAGGCACCTGCGGCTGAGATGCCGGCAAAAATGCCCTCTTCGCGGGCCAGCCTGCGGCACATCTCCTCGGCGTCTTCCTGGCTCACGTACTTCAACTCATCGACATGGGTCGGGTCATAAATCTTTGGCAGGTACGCCTGCGGCCATTTGCGAATGCCCGGAATGCGCGAGCCTTCGGTGGGCTGCACGCCAATGATTTTGATCGCCGGGTTCTTCTTTTTCAAATACTGCGAGACACCCGTGATGGTGCCGGTGGTACCCATGGCGCTGACAAAATGGGTGATCTTGCCCTTGGTGTCGGCCCAAATTTCAGGCCCGGTGGTCTCGATGTGGATGCGCGGATTGTCGGGGTTGGAGAACTGGTCCAGCACGTAGCCCTTGCCATCGCGCGCCATCTGGTCGGCCAGGTCACGCGAATATTCCATGCCGCCGCTCTTGGGCGTCAGGATCAATTCGGCACCAAACGCCTTCATGGTTTGCGCCCGCTCAATCGATAGGTCTTCCGGCATGACCAACACCATGCGGTAACCTTTGATGGCTGCCGCCATGGCCAATGCAATGCCGGTGTTGCCTGAGGTGGCTTCAATCAAGGTGTCACCGGGTTTGATGTCACCACGCTCCTGAGCCCGCTGAATCATCGACACGGCGGCGCGGTCTTTCACCGAACCGGCCGGGTTATTGCCCTCCAATTTCCCCAAAATCACGTTGCCCTGCGCCTGGTTTTGATCGACTCCTATGCGCTGCAAACGCACCAGCGGGGTCTTGCCAATCAAATCTTCGATGGTTGAATATTTCATACCCCGCACTGTGCCATAATTCGTGCCTCAAAGCGTTGCCCGGGTGGTGAAATTGGTAGACGCAGGGGACTCAAAATCCCCCTCCGAAAGGAGTGCCGGTTCGATTCCGGCCCCGGGCACCAGCTACATATCTCATGTAGTCTAAAAACGTCTAAAAATACCGCGTCCTTATTGGGAGCGCGGTTTTTTTTCGTCTCGCATGGTCTCATCTCATCGCAAAACATATCGCCAAATTGGCGGTATGTTTGACGGCATCAGCGCTATACCTTTTTGACAATACCGTCAATTCTATAAAAAGGTGCGTAAAAAATGAGTCTCAAAGATATTTTTGTCAAAAATTTGAAAACAGGCGGAAAACCCGCCAAACACACAGATGGCCTGGGCCTCTACCTGTTGGTCAATACTGGCAAGCATTGGCGAATGGACTACAGGCGTCGAGGAGTGCGTAAAACGCTGGCCTTCGGCAGCTACCCAGCCGTCCAGCGGATCAGCTGCATCGGGACCATCAAGTTCGCAAGCAGGCTTCCAGCGCAGCTCATCGTGCGCGGTTTGAATCGGCCAAACTCCGTTGTCTTTTATGTCCAGATAGTTGACACAGTAAGGCAGCACAATGGCCTTGGCGACTGTTACACCGTAAGTTGACATTGGGTTAGGCAACGAGCGCCTCAACGACCAGCATCAAGCCGCGTTTGATGCTATTGAATGGCGTTTCCATTGGGACACCTCAAGCAGCTCCAGCGTGGCCCGCAGCTACGCGTTTGCGACGCAGTGCCGGTACGTTGGCCGGTGCTTTCGGTTTGGACACCTTGACCATAGGGGCCATGCCCGCAGTGGCGGCCATGTCAATCAAAGTGTCAAGAGAAAACAGATTGATCTTGCCGCGCATCAGGTCTGACACACGCGGCTGCGTCACACCAAACAGTGCGGCGGCTTCAACCTGGGTCATGCCACGCTCTTGAATGACAGTGCTCAATTCCATCATTAATGCCGAGCGAGCTTTCATGCTGGCTGCCTCTTGCGGCGTGTCTTCGAGGGCGTCCCAGACACTGGCGAATTTTTGTTTATCGGTCATGGTTAATCTCCTTGACCAGCTCTGCCAATCGTTGGCGGGCCAGCTCTATGTCACGCTTGTCGGTCTTTGGGGTCTTCTTTTGGAAACAGTGCAGCACATAAACGGCGCTTTCAAACTTGGCCACGTACACCACCCGAGACGCCCCGCTCTCGTCCCGAATTCGCAGTTCGACCACGCCTGCACCAATCGTCTTCATGGGCTTGAAGTCATCTGGCGGCAAGCCCTTCTGCACCTTATCCAACTGGTAACCCGCATCGCGTTTGATACTCTGCGGGAAGTCGCGCAGGTCAACCAGCTCGGTGCCTCTAAATTCAATCGGTTTCATTGCTGAAGTATATGAAACTTTGTATGTTTTCGGTGATATTTTGACTTTTCCAAAAGCTCAACCAGCAACCACGCACGACTTACCCGGTGTTACGCAGCCTTCAGTATCACCACGTTGCCACTGGTTAGCGGCACACCCTCCAGCAGGTTAAACAAGGTTTCCAAAGCATGGCGCTTTTCATCGATGTCGTCGTGACCGTCATGGTGCCTTGCCTGGCCTGGACGTTGGCATGTTACCCAGTCGTGGTGGTGATCCAACTCCCCTCGTCTGCGCCGCCCCGAGCGTGAGTGTGAGTGTGAGTGTGTCCTACCGTACAGACCGCTAAAACATACGAATCCATATTCGGGCATCAATATTTGGCTGGAGAAATACTCATGAGAACCTTGCCTGCTTTTGGATTTGGCGCGCTGGCGCTACTGAGCACCGACATCGCATTGGCGCAGAACGGCAATATGATGAATGGCGGCTCATGGGGCGCCGGTTGGATGGGTGGTTACGGCGGGGCATGGATGCCGATTCTGCTGATTGTTGTCGTGGTCGCTGTGGTCGCGCTGATCTTCAAGCGAGGTGGCAAATGACCGACAGCAAACGCCCACCCGTGTCTGGATTCTTCCTCACTGTTTCCCTGGTTCCCTTCTTCCCTAAACCACTCAGGAGCTCGTTATGACCCATTTCCGATTCATTCCACTTGCCGCTATCCTCGCCAGCGCCACTTTTTTGGTTGCCTGCACCACGGCCCCGCCCATGCCAATGGGTAACGCATCGGTCCAAAGCATGGGGATGGCCGACCACATGGCCAGGATGGATACGCATATGAAGGCCATGCAAACCATGCATGAAAAAATGATGAACGCCAAGACCCCGGCTGAGCGCAGCATGCTGATGGCCGAGCACAAGAAAGCCATGCAGGACGGCATGCAGATGATGGGCGGCATGCCCGCT
>JBBQSS010000065.1:0-13465 GCA_038213665.1 Burkholderiales bacterium
GGTCATTCAGGTCCAGCACCTGCAATTGTGTCGGTGCGGGCAATTCACTCGGTGAGTCGGTGGCAATGGCGGTGATGAAATCATCGTCCCGGTAACGGGCAGGTTTGCCGGTCGCGGCTCGCCAGACTTCGATTTTCTGCAAATCAGAGTCTTTGAAACCCTCTACCAACACCCAATCCACCCCTTCATACAACTCTGCCAGCAGGTGGTGCACAGTGGGCTGCTTGGCCACTTCAAACTCGCGCATCAGTGCCATGCGTTTGTCAGACGCCACAATCACTTCAAAGGCGCCAGCCTCGCGGTGGCGGTAGGTGTCCTTGCCCACGTGGTCAATGTCAAAGTGGTGGTGGGCATGTTTTACCACCGACACACGCAAGCCCTTGAGCCGCAGCGCAGGGATCAGGCGCTCCACCAGCGTGGTCTTGCCCGAGCCGGAAAAACCAGCGAATCCAATGACTTTCATTGAAAAATACTCTTAATTTAATAGCTACTACCGCATATTTAGTATGGGCTAGAGGCCAATTTCATGCACATTTTTCGGTAATGAAGGTTTTGATGGCCTGCACATCGGCAACCATGTTCGTGACGCGTTTTGGCAGGTCTTCAATGCCGATGAACCTGGTCGGGCGATCGGGCTGCTGGCCCGTGGCCTCCACAATGGTGGCAGCAAATTTGATCGGCAGCGCAGTTTCCAGCACGATCATTGGCACACCCGCCTGCAGGTGTTCACGCGCCACTTTGACACCATCGGCGGTGTGGGTGTCGATCATCATGCCGTGACGCTCGTAGGTGTCCTTGATGGTGGCCAGGCGGTCTGCGTGGGTGCTTTTACCGGAGTCAAAGCCGTATTTCACCGCGACCTGGCTGAAGGCGGGGTGGGCTTCCAGATCAAAGAAGCCCACGCGGCTCAGGGCATCCCCAAACAAAGACTTGATGCGCTCCCCGTCACGCCCGAGCAGGTCAAACACAAAACGCTCAAAATTTGACGCCTTGGAGATGTCCATCGACGGGCTGGAAGTTTCATGCGTGTCGCTGCTGGCCCGCACCCGGTAAACACCGGTTTTGAAAAACTCGTCCAGCACATCGTTCTCGTTGGTGGCCACCACCAGGCGGGCAATGGGCAAGCCCATCATTCGTGCCACATGGCCGGCGCACACATTGCCAAAGTTGCCGCTTGGCACGGTGAACGAAACTTTCGAATGTGGACGATTCGCCGCCGGGATGCCCCCAGGCGAATCAGCCCCGCCGGGGGCAGCGGGGAGCGTGGGGGTCAGTTCGGTGGCCTGAAAGTAGCCGGCAAAGTAATACACCACCTGCGCCAGCAGACGCGCCCAGTTGATGGAGTTGACGGTGCCAATTTTGTAGCGGCGCTTGAAATCCAGGTCGTTGCTGACCGCCTTGACCATGTCCTGGCAGTCGTCAAACACACCATCTACGGCGATGTTGAAGATGTTCTCATCCATCAGGCTGAACATTTGTGCCTGTTGGAACGGGCTCATGCGGCCCTTTGGGCTGGTCATGAAGACACGCACGCCGTTTTTGCCACGCATGGCGTATTCAGCGGCACTGCCGGTGTCGCCACTGGTGGCACCCAAGATATTGAGTTCTTCGCCGCGGCGGGCCAACTCATATTCAAACAGGTTGCCCAGCAACTGCATGGCCATGTCCTTGAACGCCAGCGTGGGGCCATTGGACAGGGCTTCCAGCCAGATGCCGTTCTCAAGGTGGCGCAGCGGCACGATTTCGCCGGTGCCAAACACGTCTGCGGTGTACGTCTTTTGGCAAAGCGCTTGGAGGTCCGCTGCGGGAATGTCGTCAATGTAGAGCGACAACACCTCGAACGCCAGCTCGGCGTAACCTTGTTTGTGGTACGCATCGCGCCAACGGGCAAGCGTCGCCGCATCCACCTGCGGGTAATGCGCAGGCAGGTACAGGCCGCCGTCCGGCGCTAGGCCTTCGAGCAAGATGTCGCAAAAGTGTTTGGGCGCGGTGTCGCCACGGGTGGAGATGTAGTTCATGGAGTGCAATGCTTAATGAGGGGTGTAGGGGGTGATCAGCTTCACCTTGGGAAAGTAGGTTTGGTAGCGCGCCTTATCCCGGGTCAGGATTGTCCAGCCTTGGGTTTGTGCATGTGCGCCGATGAAAAAATCCGGCAAGGTGCTTGATTTGGTTCCCTTGTTAGCTCGATATGCTGCAAACGTCTGTGCCGCAAGATAAGCAGCGGTCCGAGACAAAGGCGAATACGCGATGTGCACCAGATCAAGCGCGTTCTGCATCTGCTGGACAGACCCGAACGAAGGCGCAATCTCTGCACAAACCATCGCATTAACGGCCAAACCCTCACCCTGATGGGCTTGCAACGCACCCAGCGACCACTGCTGCCACTGCGGATCGGCGTCAAATACGTCAATCAACACACAACTGTCCACCAGGATCATCGGTTCCAGTCCTCGCCCCTGGTCTCACGCATGATGTCATCGGTTGGACGCTTGCGAATACCCACGCCCAGCAGTTGTTTGAAAGGATTGTCGGCAGCTGATGGACGAACCGGAAAAATCACGACCCGCCCGTCAGGCAGTGCTTCATAGTCGATCTCTTGTCCTGGTACCACGCCCAACTGCTCCCGAATGGCTTTGGGTATGGTCACCTGGCTTTTGCTGGTCAATGCGTAGCCCATGTCTCGCTCCTAAAAGTAATACTTTTAACTGTAATACCAAGCAAAAATCCGCAGACTTAAAGGGCAACGCCAATGCCTCAGGCCAACTCTTCCTTGCGAATGCGGGTGATGGGCTCAAGCACGCTGGGCAGCGCCTGCATTTGGGCGATGGCGGCGTTCATTTTGGCCTCGACACAATCGTGCGTCAGGATGATCACATCGGTTTGCGGCACCTGGGGCTGGCTGGCCGTGTCGAGGCCAATTTCGTCGGCCTCGCGCTGCAAAACGGCATCAATGCTGATGCCCGCTTCGGCCAGAATGCCGGTCACTTTGGCCAGCACGCCGGTTTCATCTGCCACGCGCAAGCGCAGGTAGTAGCTGGTCACCACGTCGCTCATCGGCAGCACCGGCAGGTCGCTCATGGCGTTGGGCTGGAAGGCCAGGTGCGGCACGCGGTGGGCGGCGTCTGCGGTGTGCAGGCGGGCGATGTCGACCAAGTCAGCAATCACCGCGCTGGCGGTGGGCTCGGAACCTGCGCCCTTGCCGTAATACAAGGTGGTGCCCACGGCATCGCCCTGCACCACCACGGCATTCATGGCACCTTCCACGTTGGCGATCAGGCGCTTGACAGGAATCAGGCAAGGGTGCACGCGCAACTCAATGCCGTCCGTCGTGCCTTTGGCTGCATCACCCGCGCGACGCTTGGTAATCCCCAGCAGCTTGATGCGGTAGCCCAACTGCTCAGCGTATTTGATGTCGGCCGCACCCAGCTTGGTGATGCCTTCGACGTACGCCTTGTCAAACTGGACCGGAATGCCGAAAGCAATCGCGCTCATGAGGGTGGCTTTGTGCGCGGCGTCCACGCCTTCAATGTCAAAGGTGGGGTCGGCTTCGGCATAGCCCAAGCGCTGTGCCTCTTTGAGCACCACACCAAAATCCAGGCCCTTGTCGCGCATCTCAGACAGGATGAAATTGGTGGTGCCGTTGATGATGCCGGCAATCCACTGGATGCTGTTGGCAGTCAGGCCCTCGCGCAGCGCCTTGATGATCGGGATGCCACCGGCCACAGCAGCTTCAAACGCCACCATCACGCCCTTGGCAGAGGCCGCAGCAAAAATCTCGGTGCCATGCACGGCCAGCAGCGCCTTGTTGGCGGTGACCACGTGTTTGCCAGCGGCAATGGCTTCCAGCACCAGAGTCTTGGCAATGCCATAGCCGCCGATCAACTCGATGACGATGTCAATGTCAGGGTTGGCAATGACGGCACGGGCGTCACTGACCACGGTCACGTCGGGGCCGACCAACGCCTGCGCGCGCGCCACGTTGAGGTCAGCCACCATGGTGATTTCAATGCCACGGCCCGCGCGGCGCTTGATTTCCTCTTGATTGCGCTTGAGCACATTGAAAGTGCCAGAGCCCACCACACCGATACCGAGCAGACCAACTTGAATAGGTTTCATCATGTTTATAAGTAAAATGGGCTTCTAGCCCTTATGGAATAAGCGTAGGCAGCTATTACTTTAATAGTAAATTAGTTGCTGTGGCGCTTGCGGTAGCTTTCCAGAAACTTGGCTACGCGGCCAATGGCCTCGCGCAAGTCGTCTTCATGCGGCAAAAACACAATGCGGAAATGGTCAGGCGCGTGCCAGTTGAAGCCAGTGCCCTGCACCAGCATGACCTTGGTTTCCTGCAGCAACTCCAGAAAGAACTGCTGGTCGTTTTCAATCGGGTACATCACGGGGTCGAGCCGTGGGAACATGTACAGCGCCGCCGCAGGCTTGACACAGCTCACGCCCGGTACGGCCGTGATCAATTCGTACGCCAGGTCACGCTGGCGGCGCAGGCGACCGCCTTCGCACACCAGGTCCTTGATGCTCTGGTAGCCACCCAGCGCAGTTTGAATCGCGTATTGACCCGGCACGTTGGAGCACAGCCGCATGTTGGAGAGCATGTTCAGGCCCTCGATGTAGTCACGGGCACGCTTTTTATCGCCTGACACAATCATCCAGCCGGCACGGTAGCCGCACGAGCGGTAGCTTTTGGAGAGCGAATTGAAAGTCAGCGTCAGCACGTCTTCACTGAGGGACGCCATGGCGGTGTGTTTGATGCCGTCGTAGAGCACCTTGTCGTAGACCTCGTCGGCAAAAATCACCAAACCATGCTCGCGTGCGATCTGCACCAGGGCTTTGAGCAAGTCATCGGAGTACATCGCACCCGTGGGGTTGTTGGGGTTGATCACCACCAGGCCTTTGGTGCGCGGCGTGATCTTGGCGCGAAGGTCTGCCAAGTCCGGCATCCAGCCATTGGCTTCATCACACAGGTAATGCACCGGTGTGCCACCGGACAAACTTGCCGCTGCCGTCCACAACGGGTAATCAGGCGAAGGCAGCAAGATTTCATCGCCATCGTCGAGCAAGGCATTGGTCGCCATCACGATCAGCTCGCTGGCACCGTTGCCAAGGTAAATGTCGTCCAGCACCACGCCCTTGACGCCTTGCTTCTGGGTTTCGTGCATCACCGCCTTGCGCGCCGCGAAGATGCCTTTGCTGTCCGAGTAAGCGGCCGAATTGGGCAGGTTACGGATCATGTCCTGCTGGATTTCTTCTGGAGAATCAAAGCCAAACACCGCCAGGTTGCCAATGTTGAGCTTGATGATCTTGTGACCGTCTTCTTCCATCTGGCGCGCCGCGTCCATGATCGGGCCGCGAATGTCATAACAGACGTTTGCCAGTTTGGCTGATTTGCGTATGGTCTTCAAAATCCCTCCGGGAGTGGCCGCTGGAAAGCGAAAACTATAATTTGAACACAAGTTTTAGCGCATCTTACGCGCCCTGCCCGACCTAACCCACTGAGCCTGTCCCCATGAAATTTCATCCCGATGTGAGCCATGTGCAGTCAATCAAGGCGTATGGCCCCGGCTGGGTCCAGGTGGGCAACGAGCGCCTGGTCAGCAGTGTCGTCCTCACCTCCCGTGGCGAGCGTTTTCCGTGGGTCTGCACACGCTTTGAAGACTTAAGCCTTGCACACTTTGAACAACTGGCGGATTTGCAAACTGAATTGGTGATTTTTGGCAGCGGAAACCGCTTGCGTTTCCCGCCTGCAGCCCTGACCCGTGCGTTGATTGACCGCCAGATTGGCATCGAGACCATGGACACGCAGGCGGCCTGCCGAACCTACAGTGTTCTGGCCAACGAAGGCCGCACGGTGGCAGTGGCGCTGCTGCTGGAAGCATGAATGCAGGAGGTGGCTCAGCCGCACACCACTGCGGGCTTGAATCCTCAAGCGATCACGCAGAGAAATCGGAGTAAAATCCGTCGCTTGCAGTCAAGGGCGCACAGGCGATTAAGAGGATAGTGTCCGCGACTTGAAAGAACGACGTATCCTGTCACACGAGATTCAAGAAACATGGCGATTGTTGTCAATAAACCCCTCCCAGAATTTGAATCCAATGCCACCAATGGCATTCGGGTCACCAACACGTCCCACATGGGACAAGTCATCATTCTGTACTTTTACCCCAAAGACAATACACCGGGTTGTACCACCGAAGCCATGCAGTTTCGCGATCGCTACAAAGATTTTGTAAAAGCTGGCGCCGAGGTGTTTGGTGTGTCCCGCGACAACATGAAATCGCATGACGAATTCAAGACCAAACTGGAACTGCCATTTGAGTTGATTGCCGACACCGAAGAGAAAATGTGCCATATGTTCGGCGTGGTCAAAAACAAGATCATGTACGGCAAAAAGGTCAAGGGGATCGAGCGCAGCACCTTCTTGATCGGCGCCGACGGCACCCTGAAAGAAGAGTGGCGCGGCCTTAAGGTGCCTGGCCATGTGGACGACGTGCTCAAAGCCGTCAAAGATTTGAAAAAAGCGCCGGCCCTTGCGTGACGCACAAAGGCTGGACGGATCGGGGTAACCCCAAGGATTTGTAAGACAGCAGTGTCACAAAGCCTCGTGCATAATGATTTGCATGTCGATGACCAGCCCCCCCGATTTCAGAACAGCCGCCCTGGTGACATGGCGGCTGTTTTGTTTTTAAATCACCCTCCATTCACCGCCTGAGAGCAATCCATGCCTTTGCCTACCGCTCCGAACAAACGTGCAGCCCTCCTGTCCGTGCAAGATTACAACGTGCCGACCCGGCCAAAAGCCAAAGCGACCCAGACGAAATTGTCGGTTCAAGCACAGCCTGCGGCAAGTGAGCCTGTGGCAGCGCTACTGCCACAAGCCGTCCTCAGCAAGGCACCAGAGGTCACTGTGGCCATCCCGGAACCAAAGGCCAGCAGCAGGCGCCGTACAGCACCTACGCCACCAGTAGCAGAGCCAAGCAAAGCCAAATCCAAGCGTTTGAGCGGCCCCGCCAAACTTTTTGTGCTCGACACCAACGTTCTGCTGCACGACCCAAGCTGCCTGTTCAGGTTTGAAGAGCACGACGTGTTTCTGCCCATGATCGTGCTGGAAGAGCTGGATGCGCACAAGAAAGGCATGACCGAAGTGGCGCGAAACGGTCGGCAAACCAGCCGCTCGCTAGATGCGTTGGCCGAACGGCATGACGCAGACATCAGCGCCGGCCTGTCATTGAGCGCCACCGGGCACCGGGAAGCGCGTGGCCGCCTGTTCTTTCAAACCCAGTTGCTCAATTACGACCTGCCAACCAGCCTGCCCCCGGGCAAGGCAGACAACCAGATTCTTGGGGTGGTGGAAGCGCTGCGCAAACAACACGCGCCGCGCGAGGTGGTGCTGGTGTCCAAAGACATCAACATGCGCGTCAAGGCCCGGGCCTTGGGCTTGAGTGCCGACGATTACCAAAATGACAAAACGCTTGACGATGGCGACCTGCTGTACTCGGGCGCCTGCGCGCTGCCGGCCGATTTTTGGAGCACACACGGTCAGTCCGTGGAGAGTTGGCAACAGGGCGTGCACACGTTTTACCGGGTCAGTGGTCCGGTTGTGCCACAACTTTTGATCAACCAGTTTGTCTATTTTGAAGCACCCGGTGAGCCCAGCCTGTATGCCAGAGTGACTGAAATTCGTGAAAAATCAGCCGTATTCAAAACCCTGAAAGACTTCACGCACCTGAAAAATGCGGTGTGGGGAATCACCACCCGCAACCGGGAACAAAACTTTGCCATGAACCTGTTGCTGGACCCGGAAATTGACTTTGTCACCCTCACAGGTACGGCGGGCACCGGCAAAACCCTGATGGCATTGGCCGCTGGCCTGACCCAAGTGCTGGATGACCGCCGTTACACCGAAATCATCGTGACCCGCGCCACCGTGAGCGTGGGCGAAGACATAGGTTTTTTGCCAGGCACCGAAGAAGAAAAAATGGGCCCCTGGATGGGCGCACTGGACGACAACCTGGAGGTGCTTGGCAAAGCCGAGACCACCAGCGGAGAGTGGGGACGCGCCGCCACCAACGAGTTGATCCGCAGCCGCATCAAGATCAAAAGCATGAACTTCATGCGGGGTCGTACATTTTTAAACAAGTATGTGATCATTGACGAAGCGCAAAACCTGACGCCCAAGCAGATGAAAACCCTGATCACACGGGCCGGGCCGGGCACCAAGATCGTCTGCATGGGCAACATTGCCCAAATTGACACGCCTTACTTGACTGAAGGCTCGTCCGGCCTGACCTACGCCGTCGACAAATTCAAGGGCTGGCCGCACAGTGGCCACATCACGCTGGCACGTGGCGAGCGCTCACGGCTGGCTGACTTTGCCAGCGAAGTGCTTTGAATAACAGCGTGAAAAATCAGTCATTTTGCTACAAATTAAATAGCTGCTTACGCTTATACCATAAGGGCTAGAGGCTCATTTTATCTAAAAATCACCACTGGCGCCACTGGCCAGCGACTCAAACTTGGTGATGTTTTTCAGGAACGCCAGTTTGACCACGCCGGTGGGGCCGTTACGCTGCTTGGCGATGATGACCTCGGCAACACCCGGCTCTTTACAGGCATCTTTGGTGTAGTACTCATCGCGGTAGATGAACATGATGATGTCGGCATCTTGCTCAATGGCGCCGGATTCACGCAAGTCACTCATCATGGGTCGCTTGTCGGGGCGCTGCTCCACACTGCGGTTAAGCTGCGAGAGCGCAATCACCGGGCATTTGAGTTCTTTGGCCAGCATCTTCAAACCCCGGGAGATTTCACCAAGTTCAGTGGCGCGGTTTTCACCATCGCTGCCGTTGGAGCCGCTCATCAGTTGCAAATAGTCGACCACGATCAACCCCAATTGGCCGCACTGACGCGACAGCCTGCGGGCATTGGCCCTCAACTCACTGGAAGTCAGCCCTGCACTCTCATCAATGTGCAATGAAATGGTGCGAAGTTTCTCAATGGCTTCCGAGAGCCTTGGCCATTCGTCATCCGTCAACTTGCCCGTGCGCAGGTGGCCCTGGTCAATACGACCAATAGAGCCCACAATACGCACCGCCAATTGCGCCGCACCCATTTCCATCGAGAACACGGCCACTGGCAAACCTTCGTTCAAGGCCACATGCTCGGCAATGTTGATGGCCAGGGCGGTCTTTCCCATCGACGGCCGGGCCGCCAGTACCACCAGGTCGCCGCCCTGCAAGCCGGCAGTCATGCGGTCCAAATCGTAAAAGCCGGTCGGCACACCCGTCACATCGTTGGGGTTGTCGGCCATTTCCTGCACTCGGTCGAGCAACTCGACCACCAGCTTGTCCATGGTCTGGAAACCTTGCTTGGTGCGGGCGCCCTCTTCGCCGATGTTGAAGATTTTTTGCTCAGCCTCGTCAAGAATCGAAGCCACAGGCCGCCCTTTCGGGTTGAAGGCATTGGCTGAAATTTCTTCGCTGGTCGACACCAGCTTGCGCAGAATGGAGCGGTCACGCACGATCTCGGCATAACGGCGAATATTACCGGCGCTGGGCACATACTGAGCCAAGGCATTGAGGTAACTCAGGCCACCAATTTCTTCGGCTTTGCCAGAGCTCTGCAACTGCTCATAGACTGTGATCACATCCGCCGGCTTAGATCCGTTGATCAATACGCTCATAGCTGCAAACACAGCCCGGTGCTCGTAGCGATAAAAGTCCTGCTCTGTCAGCACATCACTGACCCGGTCCCAGGCGGCGTTGTCCAACAACAGGCCACCCAACACACTGGACTCGGCTTCAATGGAATGTGGCGGGATGCGCAACTGGGCAACCTGACGGTCGGGGCCAAATTCGTCGGTCAAAGTGGGGGGTACAGCAGACATGGAGGATTCCTTCGAGCTTTGGATGCTACGGCGTGCCGCAGCGCGTATCGAGTGAAAAGCTGGGAACAATGCGTGGGCAACTTATGCACAAGCTGTGTAACGACACGATTGAATGACCAA
Source organism: Burkholderiales bacterium (assembly GCA_038213665.1). Taxonomy (GTDB): domain Bacteria; phylum Pseudomonadota; class Gammaproteobacteria; order Burkholderiales; family Burkholderiaceae_C; genus Rhodoferax. The sequence continues at coordinate 10,016 of JBBQSS010000065.1, forward strand.
AAAACAAAAGCCGCCAAGGCTTACGCCCCGGCGGCTTTCAATATCTGACGAAGACTTTAAGCTGTTTCGCCGTAAACCGACACCGTGATGTCAACCACAACGTCAGTATGCAAGGCCACGCTCACGGTGCTGTCGCTCACCACTTTGATGGGGCCATTGGGCATGCGAACTTGCGATTTGCTCACCTTGAAGCCTGATTTGGTCAGTTCTTCAGCGATGTCGGCGTTGGTCACAGAACCAAACAAACGGCCATCCACGCCAGCCTTTTGCGTTAGCTTGCAGGTGGTACCTGCAAGCTTTTCGCCCACGGCCTGGCAGGCAGCCAAGGTGGCTGCTGCGGCTTTTTCAAGGTCAGCACGACGTGCTTCAAACTCTTGCTTGGCAGACTCCGTGGCACGACGAGCGCGGCCGGTAGGGATCAGAAAATTACGGGCGTAACCGTCTTTAACACGAACGATTTCGCCAAGATTACCAAGGTTAACCACCTTGTCGAGCAGAATGATTTGCATGGTGATGGTCCTTATATCTTGTGCTGATCGCTGTAAGGCAACATGGCCAAAAAGCGTGCGCGCTTAATCGCTGTGTTGAGTTGACGCTGAAAAATAGCACGGGTGCCAGTCAGGCGCGCCGGAATGATCTTGCCGTTTTCAGCAATGAAATCACGCAGGGTGTCAATGTCTTTGTAGTCAATCTCTTCGACACCAGTCACTGTGAAGCGGCAAAAGCGCTTGCGCTTGAAGAGCAAATTTTGTGCGGGGCGCTTTGGGCGCTTGTCTTTGTTATTGAAACGTTTTGGTCCGGCCATGATGGACTCCTTAAATATTTGAAAAAAGCTTTACTCTTTTGCGAATTCTTGAATGTGAAACACAAGCTGCTTGGTGCCACGCGGGGTTGCCAGAAAACCTTTGAACTTCCAGTTGCTGCCGATGTCTTGCTGGGCCAGTCGCTCTGCCACTGAACCAAAAGAAACCGCCTTCACCAGCGCTTTCACCTGCCTTACCTGACCCACCTCGGTAATTTCTGAGGCATGTTCAAGCTTGCAATTGAGCGCGGGAACACCTGAGGGCGTATAGCGCAAGGCATCAATTTCCGCAACACCAGCTGTCAAAATAAATTGATTGACATCAAGACTCACTGCGTGCTGACACTCAAACGCGTCAAGCCTGGTATTCAGCCTGTTGTGTTTTACGGGCGTCTTCACGCTCGACGGTTTTCATCATTGAAGAAGGGCCTGTATCCGCTTTTTTCTTCAATACGGTGAGGTGACGCAACACGGCATCATTGAACTTGAAGGCATGCTCAAGTTCAGCCATCACGGCTTGATCGGCTTCAATATTGACGCACAGGTAGTGCGCTTTGGCCAATTTGTTGATCATGTAAACCAACTGGCGGCGACCCCAGTCTTCGACACGGTGCACTTTGCCACCGCCGGCTGTGATCATGCCTTTGTAGCGCTCCAGCATGGCTGGAACTTGTTCGCTCTGATCCGGGTGAATCATGAGAATGATTTCATAATGACGCATTGAAACTCCTTCTGGATAAACCTCGTTCGAGGCAAGAAAACCACCCTCAGCGTCTCATTGAGGTGTGGCAAGGTAAGCCAAATATTATAGCTTTTTCCAGATGGCGGCCCTCAGAATCGGCCCGACAGGCGTGAAGTGGGTGTCAAAAGACTCACCACCACTGTCATAAACAAGCCAGCACTGACACCAAACACACCCGCCGACACCGGTTCAATGTCAAACCAAAGTCCGGACCCCTCCAGCCCAAGCAGTGACCTGAGCACGGGTGTATTGATGAGCATGTAGTAAAGCGTCAACCCCAATCCAGCCAACATGCCACTGATGGCGCCTTGGCGAGTGGCTCTTGTCCAAAAAATACCCAATGTCATGGCGGGCACAAAGGCGGCACCGGCCAACGAAAATGACGCTGATACAAGGAAAAGAATATCCGCCGGTCGCTGGGCTGCAACGTACGCCGCAAACAGCGCCACCAACAACAGTGCAAACTTTGACAACATCACCCGGCGAACCGCACCCACACGGTCACTGCCACCCCGATAGAACAAATCGTGTGCCAAGGCATTGCCAATTGTCAGCAACAAACCATCTGCGGTCGACAAGGCCGCCGCCAACCCGCCAGCCGCCACCAAACCAGACACCACATAGGGCAAGCCACCAATTTCCGGTGTTGCCAGCATCACAATGTCAGCCCCCAGTTTCAACTCGGCAAACTGCAGAATCTTGTCCCCATTGATGTCACTCACCGAGATCAGCGATGGATCCACTTTGGCCCATTGCGCAATCCAAACCGGCAACTCGTCAAATCTTTGTCCAACCAAGTGCCCCATGATCTCAAACTTGACCAACACCGCCAAGGCTGGCGCGGCCAGATAGAGCAGTGCAATAAAAAACAAAGACCATGTCACTGAATTTCTGGCTTCTGCGACGGTGCGGGTGGTGTAGAACCGCGTCAGCAAGTGGGGTAATCCCGCTGTGCCGATCATCAGGCAAAACATCAGGGCCAAAAAATTTCGTCTAGAGGCATCAAAGAGCTGCTGGTCGTTTTCCGAGCCGCTTGGGTCTCCGGCAAAAAACCGGGTGTGTTCGGGCATGCCCGCCAACGGCTTGGCTCGCTCCATGTTTTCAAGCATGGCCTGCGTCCAGCGTTCGCGCGCCACATTTTCATCACGCGGCAGTGCGGCCAACTCGCGCCGCGCTGCCACGATGACGGCTTCATCCGCGTACGTCTCAGACAAACGCACGATCTCCTCCCGGCGCACTTTTCTCTCAAGTTCAAGCGACTCAGGCACGTTTTGTAGCTTAAGGGCATATTCCGTAGACCGTTTGGCGTATTCGTAAATCACTTCCTTCTCGGCTGGCGAGTCGGTCAACTGACGCTCCAGTTCGGCAATTTTTGGCAACTGCTGCCCGTAGACCAAGGGCGCCAGCGGGTTGCCCAACTGTTTGTAAGCCAACCACGAGACAGGAATCAAAAACGCCAGAATCAGTACCACATATTGAGTCACTTGGGTCCAGGTGACGGCGCGCATGCCACCCAAAAATGAACAGACAAGCACACCACCCAAACCCAGCAAAATGCCAATCTCAAACTGCACCCCCGTCAAACGGGAGGTGATCAAACCCACGCCGTAAATTTGGGCCACCACATACGTGAACGAGCACAACACTGCAGCCCAGGCAGCGATGATGCGTGGCCAGCGCCCCCCGTACCGGACTCCAAAAAAATCAGGCACGGTGTACAAATTCATCTTTCTCAGGTGCGGTGCCACCAGCAAAGCCACCAGACAAAATCCGCCGGTCCATCCCAGCACATAAACCAGTCCTCCGGGCTGTGACCCGGACCCAGAGAACCCCTGAAGATAAAGCCCGCCCGCCATACTGATGAACGACGCGGCACTCATCCAATCCGCAGCCACCGCCATGCCGT
>JBBQSS010000066.1:0-13305 GCA_038213665.1 Burkholderiales bacterium
ATACCCACCTGACTTGTCTTTTTGTCCATCTGCTGCGTTGCAAAAACGGTTGTATAGCTCGCTATACGCCCATTTTTACGCCTTGCAGCTGAACAAAAATCCTACGTCATCTGGGCATATTTATTCTTGGAAATCACCTAAGGCCTCACAGCAGGGTCATTAACCCGTCAAAAAGGGCACCGAAGGTGCCCTTTTTTTTATCGGCCTCAGCGGTCAGGTCAAGCTGGCTTCTTCTGCCACGGCCGAAGCGCCAAAAAACCCGCGACGCGCCAAACCGAGATAGCTGCAGGCTTTGTTACCGCCACTGCGGCAGGCAAAGTCCACCGCTTTTTCTGTTTTCTCAAGGCAGCTGCCTGGCGAATCATCTGCCAGCACCGTGGTGAAACCACAGCTGACGGCGACCCGTCCGACTTTGTGAAAGTTGTATTTTTCAACGCTGGCGCGAAACCGCTCAAACGCGGCCAACACCAAGGCTTCATCCGGGCAATGCAACAACACGCCAAAGTGCCCATTGCTGAACCGGTAAAGCCGGTCGTAGGTGCGAAAGATGTTGCTCAAAATACGGGCCACGCGCGACAAGACCTCTTCTGCGGCAACGCGCCCGTGTTGCTCGGTGATCAACCCAAAGTTGTCAAGCTTGGCTGAACCCAGCCAATAATTTGCCGGTACCCGGTGACGACGCTCCAAGTCAGTCGATGCATCGTCATCAGGGGTGCTGGCAGCGTCTTCAAGGTCTTCCAGCACCGCACTGTAAAACGCATCGTCAAGCGATTTACGGTTGAGCAGCCCAGTCATGGCATCGCGGTCGCTGTATTCCAGCAAGCTGTACATGTTGCGATAAATGCGCCGCAAGTTGTCCACCATTTGCAGATTTTCATCGCTCAAAGGGCCTTCAGAATGCAACTCCAGAACGCCCTGGTCATCGTCACGCAACTGCGAGAACAAAGGCAGCATATTGATGCGCGGACCATCCGGCCCGGCCCAGGCAATTTCTACCCGGTCACGCAGTTGCAGGCACTTCAAACGGTCAGATGCATCGTCGAGAATGACCAGCGACTGAAAATCAACCCGCAGCGGGTCAATCACCCGCCCACCGCCCTTGGCATCGAGCCGGGCCACCTCAAGCCAACGGCTTTCGCCTTCTTCACTCATCACCCGGGCAATCACAATGCGGTTCACGGGCAGCAGGTCAAGCAAGGCTTTAGAAAGCGTCAATTCCAGCAGGTCGCGGTCGCGGTGGTCAGTCAACCTGACGATGTGTTCGATGTAGGTACTCATGCGTAAATCATAGACGTGAAATGCGGATAAGTCACGTCAATCAACGGCCCTTTAACCCGGCTCTGCGGCGTACGCTGTCAGAGTTTGCGCGCTAGCCTGACTTGTGCAGCGCTACGCCATGCGGCGGCGGCCTCGGTTGCATCACCCTGGCGCTGTGCCAATTCTGCCAACACCCGCCATGCCCGCGTTTGCAGCCCGGCGTCCTCCAGCCTGACAACTGCCTGCTGGAGCAATTGGTGCGCTTTGCCCCACAACTGCAGGTGCACACACGCCACGCCGGCCAGGTACTGCAGCACAGCATCACCTGGGTCCATCTTTTGCGCCTGCTCAATGCGCGACAACCACTGCGTGTCGATGGCATCGTCTGAGGCTGCGAAGCCACTTTCCAGCACACGCACCAACATGATCTTCTGGTCTTGCGCCAAACCCTCAGGCAGACTGACCATGCGCTGCCACACCGGCAACAACCACTCAAAGGCCATCGGCACAGGCCCACCCAGCTGCAACCAACGCGCCGCCGCTGCACACGCCACCTCGGGCAGGCTTTTCTCTTGGGGTTCCAACTGCTGCCAGGCCGCCTGAAGTTGGTCGGTGTCATGCGTGCTGTCAATCCACTCTTGCGCCAAAGAACGCAGCAAACCTTTGGCCGACTCCGGCGAGAAAGCCCGGTGTTTGGCCAGCAAACGGGCGGTTTCCAAGGCCAAACCAGTCTTGCCCGCCATGCGCGCCACCTTCAGCCGCAGCCGCAGCGCCACGGTGCGCCGGGCCACGCCAGAGGGCAGCTGATCCAGCCAGGCCAGGGCCGCCGGTGCATCGTGGTCTTCAAGCGCCCAGTGCACCGCGCGCAGCAATAAACCGTCACGGGTACCCGTGGCGTCAACGCCACCGGTTTGCGTGAACGCCTGCTGAAAATGGCGTTCGCGCGACTGCTTGTCCTGCAAGGACTGCGAACTCTCTGCCGCCAGCAGATTCGCCAGCACACGCAAACGGGTGGCGTCCGCCCAGACCTCGCCGCTTCGCGTCAGGGCCGCCTCGCGCGCCAGAACGGTCTGCGCTGCCTTTCTGGCGCGCAAAAAACGCCCGGCCAACAGGTGCGACAGGGCATCGAGCATGGCCGCATGCATCGCCCGCTCCTGGTGACGCAAGCGCCACGAACGCGCCTGCCCGGGCAGGGCAAACAATGCAGACAAGGCCTTTAACGCCATGTGCATCAAGACAAACAGCAAGGCCAGCAACAGCACCACCATGTTGATCGACAGGTCGACCCGGTGCGGTGGCCAGAACACCGTGATGGTGCCGATGTTGCCGCTGGCAAACAAAGCCAGGGCTACCGCCACCCCGAACAAGCCCAAAAACCACAAGACCACACGCATGGTCAGCGTCCTGCGGCGGCTGTGGCCAGCACCGCCATCGTGTCGTCAATCTGCGGTATTTGCAGTGTGCGCATTTGCGTCTGCACCTGCTGCAGCAAGGCCGCCGTGGTCTGCGTCTTGCGGTGACTGCCCGCAAAATATTTCTCCAGCATGCGCTGTGCCTGCGCCAAGTCGGCGCGTGCTGACTCAAGTTGTCGCGCCAGCAAACCCAGGCGGGCGTTGAGCAGCTTCAGCTTGAAGTTTTCCCGCAGAAAAAACCCTTGTTCAGGTGACAGCAGTGCCGCCTCGGGCGTTTCAATGCGACTCACCCTGACCAGGTTGCGCGCCTCGCCCCACATCAACTGCAAGCCGCCTTGCCACCAACTCATCGGTGTGGCAGCAGAGGGCTGCGGTGATTTTTGAGCCGGGCGCGCGGCAGCCACGGCATTGGCCAGCACCAGTTCGTCCGCCAGATGCACCAACTCATCGAGTTTGATGAGCAAGGTCGGGGTGTCGCTCACCGCAGAAGATTTGACACGGTCAATGTCACGGGCAATGGCACGTTGCAGCAACGCCAGCCGGGGTTGTGCGGCACGCACAATGCGTTGGTCGGCACTTTTGAGCGCAGCCAGCAGCGGCTCCACACTGCCCGTAAGTTGCGCTTGCTGCTGTGCCAGGCGCAAGGCGGCGTCAATGTCAACCACCAGGTTTTCATCACGGGAGCGCGACAGGCTTTGCATCAGTTCGTCCAGCTGGCTGCGTTGCAGGGCGACTTCACTCAGTCGCACATCCATCACTGCGGCCCGCGCTGCGGTTTCCTGCGCCAATGACACGGCTTGTTTGGCGAGCGCACGCGCCTCCAGCGACTGCGACTGCGCATCTGCGCTCTGGCGCGCCAGTTGCTCTTGCATGTCAGAGACCTTTTGCCAGAGCAAACCCACGCTCGAAAGTGCCACCACAGCCACCAGACCAAGCGCCATGACGGACTTGTTCAATGAAGGCGTAGCCGCCATCACGGGCGTGACGGGCGCAGCCGACACCTCAGCGGTGGCGGCAGGGGGCGTGTCAGGGGTGGGCTCGGCGTTCATGCGAGGGATTCTATCGATGCTAATACGTTGTCCGCGACCGGCCGCGCCTGCAACACCACGCCAAAACCCAGGCCACGAGCCGCCGCCGCAATTCGTGGGTGCGTCGCCACGGCACGCGCCGCCGACCAGTCTTGCGTTGGCATCAGGCTTTGCAGGTGGCCCAGCGCTTCGGCGCTGCTGAACAGCCAGACCGACCGATCCGTGGCACCTACCACCGCCACCTCACGCTGCGCAGCGGTCCAAATCGGTGCGCCACGCTGGTAAGCCACGACAAAATCGACACGTGCACCCGCATCAAGCAGGTGCTGCGCGAGCCAGTCACGGCCCACACCCGCGTCATTCTCATCCAGCAGTGAGCCATCCGCGTTCAGGCTGTTGCCACGCACGATCAGCACCTTGTCGCCCGGCTTCACCTGGGTGTGTACCAGTTGCCAAAGCGCTTCGGAGTCAAACTGCCCCGCCTGCGCTGACGGGGTGTCAATCAAAGGCGCTGCCATGCCGTTGTCAAGCAGCGCGCGGGCGGTGCCGGGGCCGGTTGACCACGCTCTGTTTTTTATAGCTGCCTGCGCATATGAATTAAGGGCTAGAGGCTTATTTTCCTTATAAAAAAAATCAACCGCATGGCGACTGACAAACATGACGGCCAGATACGTCGGCAACTGCTGCCAAGCCGCCCGCACGCCGCAGGCATCTGCCAGACCGCGCACCTCAATCAGGGGCATTGCCAACGCGTCATGGCCCTGCGCATGGAACAACTCAACCCAGGTTTGTGCCTGCGGCTGCACCCGGGTCACGAGGATGCGCATGTTCAAGCCAACGGGTCGGCAGCGGGCGTGAGGTGCGCCAAGGTGCCGCCCTGCGCCAGCACCTGGCGTTGCAGCGCAAGCGCGACGCGCTGACCCAGATCAGCCGCACTGGCCAGATCGCTCACTTGTCCGCTCAGACTGACACGCACCAGCGGCAAACGGCCTTCGGTGTCGCCCCAGGCGGCGTCGATCGTCAAATGGTCTTGCGTCAAAGTGGCGTAGGCGGCCAGCGGCATCGAGCAACTGCCCCCCATGGCGCGGCTCACCGCGCGCTCTGCGGCCACCGCCAGCCAGCTGGTCTGGTGCACCAGGGGTGCCAAGGCCTCGATGACATCGGTGCGGTCGCTGCGCACCTCAATACCAAGCGCGCCTTGGCCGGCCGCAGGCAACATCACCGACGGCTCAAACTCAACGCGAATACGGCTCTGCAACCCCAAGCGTTTCAGGCCTGCAGCAGCCAGGACGATGGCGTCATACAACCCGTCATCCAACTTGCGCAAGCGGGTATCGAGGTTGCCACGCAGGGGCTCAATCTTCAGATCAGGCCGCAGCGCGCGCAGCAAGGCCATGCGGCGCAGGCTGGAGGTGCCCACCACGGCGCCTTGCGGCAAGGCCTCCAAACGCTCAAAGCGGTTGGACACAAAGGCATCACGCGGGTCTTCGCGCGCCATCACGCAGGCCAGGCTGAAACCGGCTGGCAACGCCATCGGCACGTCTTTGAGCGAGTGCACGGCGAGATCGGCCCGGCCTTCTTCCAGCGCCACCTCAAGCTCTTTGACAAACAGGCCTTTGCCACCCACCTGGCTCAGGGCGCGGTCCAGAATCTGGTCGCCCAAGGTGGTCATGCCCAACACCTTGACCTCATGGCCCAAGCCACCCAGCAGGGTTTGCACATGCTCGGCTTGCCACATGGCCAAACGGCTCTCGCGGGTTGCAATGGTGAATTGACCTTGAATGTGACGCATATTTGACCGGCTCAAAGCCGTAACCTCGTTGTAATCTTGACTGAATTCAAGATGCTAGCATGGCTTTTGCTTAAGCTTTCACCCCTTGACTTTGAGAATTGCCATGACCAAGCCCACCTCTGCCCCGCAAAAAAGCACACTGCTCAACACCGAGCGCCCCTTGGTCGAGGACATCCGCCTGCTCGGGCGCATTCTGGGCGATGTGATCCGCGAACAGGAAGGTGATGATGCCTACGCGCTGATTGAGCAGATTCGCCTGCTTTCGGTGGCTTTTCGCCGCGATGCCGACCATGAAGCCGGAGAAACACTGAACAAGCTGTTGACATCCCTCAGCAACGACCAGACAGTGAGCGTGGTGCGCGCCTTCACCTATTTCAGCCACTTGGCCAACTTGGCCGAAGACCGCCACCATATCCGCCGGCGCATCTTTCACAAACGTGCCGGTAGCCTGCGCGAGGGCAGCATTGACCTGACACTCAAACGCCTGGCAGACGGTGGCATCACGGCAGACGCCATTGGCGAGATGCTGGCCAACAGCTTTGTCTCACCCGTACTGACCGCGCACCCGACCGAAGTACAGCGCAAAAGCATTCTGGATGCCGAGCGCAACATCGCACACCTGCTCGCCGCCCGTGATGACATTCTGGCGCAAGCCGCAGGCTACAAGGTACCCGGCGATGCGCTGGCCCCGCGCGAGCTGGCCGACAATGAATTTCACTTGCGGGTGCTCGTGTTGCAGCTCTGGCAAACACGGCTGTTGCGCTTTGCCAAGCTCACCGTAGCCAATGAGATTGACAACGCCCTGAGCTATTACGAATCCACCTTTTTGCGGGAAATCCCCAAAATTTACGCACACCTTGAGCAGGCCCTGCCGGGCCAGGCCATCGCCAGTTTTCTGCGCATGGGGCAGTGGATTGGCGGCGACCGTGATGGCAACCCCTTTGTCAACGCCGACACACTGACCCACGCCCTGAGCCGTCAGGCCGATGTGGCTTTGCGCCATTACCTCACCGAAGTGCATTACTTGGGCAGCGAGTTATCGTTGTCGGCCATGCTGGTGGGGTCTCCCAAAGAGCTGCAGGCGCTGGTGGATCAATCCACCGACACCAGTGTGCACCGCACCGATGAGCCCTACCGGCGCGCCTTGATTGGCATCTACTCGCGTCTGGCGGCCACCCTCAAGGCCTTGACAGGCGGCGATGCAGCACGCCATGCCGTGCCCCCGCATGACCCCTACCCCGATGCGGATGCACTTCTGGCTGATCTGCAGGCAATTGAAGCCTCGCTGCAGGCCCACAAGGTGCACGTGTTGTCCATGCCGCGCCTGCAGCCCCTGATTCGGGCGGTGAAGGTGTTTGGTTTTCATCTGGCCACCGTGGATTTGCGGCAAAGCTCCGACCAGCATGAGGCGGTACTGACTGAGTTGCTGGCCGTGGCCCGGGTGAACCCGGATTACTCTGGGCTGGACGAGCACGCAAAGTGCGCGCTGCTGATGCGCCTGCTCAATGACGCCCGCCCCTTGCGTGTGATGACCGCCAGCTACAGCGCCCACACGCTGAGCGAGATTGGCATTTTTGAAGCCGCCAAGACCATGCGCACGCAGTTTGGCACACAAGCCATTCGCCACTACATCATCAGCCACACCGAAACCGTGAGCGACTTGCTGGAAGTGATGTTGCTGCAAAAAGAGGTCGGCCTGATGCGTGGCACGCTCGACGATCACCCCACCTGCGACCTGATCGTGGTGCCCCTGTTTGAGACCATTGAAGACCTGCGCAACGCCTCCAGCATCATGCGTGAGTTTTACGCCCTGCCCGGCATTCTGACCATGGTGCAACGCGGCGCAAAAGACCAGTATGGCGAACAGGACATCATGTTGGGCTACTCTGACAGCAACAAAGACGGCGGCATCTTCACCAGCAACTGGGAGCTGTACCAGGCTGAAATTGCACTGGTAGAGACGTTTGACAGCATGAACGAGACGCTGGGCAGTGCACCGATTCAAATCCGCATGTTCCACGGCCGTGGCGGCACGGTGGGACGTGGCGGCGGCCCCAGCTTTGAGGCCATTCTGGCGCAACCCCCCGGCACGGTACGCGGCCAGATTCGCCTGACCGAACAAGGCGAGGTAATTGGCTCAAAGTATGCCAACCCCGAAATTGGCCGGCGCAACCTGGAAACCCTGGTGGCCGCCACGCTGGAAGCCACGCTGTTGCACCCGACCCAACCGGCCCTGCCCGCCTTTCTGGAGATCGCAGCCGAACTGTCGCTGGCCAGCATGGCCGCCTACCGCAAGCTGGTGTACGACACACCTGGTTTCACCGAGTACTTTTTTGACGCCACACCGATTCGGGAAATTGCCGAACTCAACATTGGCTCACGCCCGGCCTCCCGCAAAGCCACGCAAAAAATTGAAGATCTGCGCGCCATTCCCTGGGGCTTCAGCTGGGGCCAGTGCCGCCTGACGCTGCCGGGCTGGTTTGGCTTTGGCACCGCAGTAGAAGAGTTCCTGAGCCCGCCCGAGGCCACGGCCACGCTCACCAAGCAACGCCTGGCCCTGCTGCGGCAGATGCAGAAACAGTGGCCGTTTTTCAGCTCGCTGCTGTCCAACATGGACATGGTGATGGCCAAAAGTGACCTGGCCCTGGCCTCGCGCTACGCCGAACTGGTGGATGACAAACGCTTGCGCAAAAAAATCTTCAGCGCCATTGAACTGGAATGGCACCGCACGGCCCATGCACTGGAACTGATCACCGGCGACAAAGAGCGCTTGACCCACAACGCGGCGCTGCAGCGCTCAATTCGGCACCGCTTTCCGTACATCGACCCGCTGCACCACCTGCAGGTGGAGCTGGTGCGCCGTTACCGCGAAGGGCAAACCGATGAGCGCCTCAAGCGTGGCATCCACATGTCGATCAATGGCATTGCGGCGGGCTTGCGCAACACCGGGTAAAAACCACCGCGCTCACACCTTGCGCACCAGCCCGCGCACGGCGGCAAGCTGGCGGCGTGAGACAAACAGCACCTCGTCGACACCGTCAAGCCGCACCGCCCAGCCCTCACCTTCTTCCGGGTCATGGTGTTTTTCAAGCGAGCGCACGGCACGCCGAGCCACCAGGGCGTTGCGGTGAATGCGCAAGAAACGGCTGGCATAACGGCTTTCCAGCTCGGCCAGAGACCCTTCCAGGATGAAGCTGCGGCTGGCCGTGCGCACGGTGATGTATTTCAACTCGGCTTTCAAGTACAGCACCTGCGCCAGCGGCACACGCTCGCTGCGGCCACGCTCCTGAATCACCAGAACTTCTTGAGACAAATCAGCCTCTAGCCCTTTATTCATATGCGCATACCGCTCTATTTTTTGTAGCGTTAATTGCAGCCGTTCAAGCCGCACCGGCTTGGTCAGGTAGTCCAGTGCGTCCAGCTCGAACGCGTTGACCGCATGTTCGGCGTGGGCGGTGATGAACACCACCGCCACCGGGTGCGGCATCGCTTGCAAGGTCTGCGCCAGCGCCAGCCCATCCATGCCCGGCATGTGGATGTCAAGCAGCACCGCGTCGACGGCGTGGTGTTGCAAAAATTCCACCGCCTGCACGGCGTTGGCGGCTTCACCCAGCACCGTGGCAGCAGGCTCAGTGCAATCGGCCAGCAAGCTGCAAAGGCGTTGACGCGCCAGGCTTTCATCGTCTACCACCAGCACGCTGACGGTCATCGCACCACCTCATAGGGTTTCATCCTGGATTCCTCAGTTGGACACGCCCGAGTGGGCTGCTTGCATAGCGATTGGCTGAACCAAATGAGCGGTCAAAAGCGTCTGGGATCACGCGGGCACCTCCAGCCTGACCTGGAAGACGCCGTCTTTCAAGCCGCTGTGAAATTGCGCCTGCACATCGTGCAACAGACTCAAACGCTCGCGCACGTTGTCCAGCGCCAGGCCGCTGCCGCGTTCACTGCCGACCACGGGTGTGGTGTTGCTGACCTTGATCACCACCCGGGAACCCCGGCGTTGCGTGCTGACCTTGATGTCAGCCCCGCTGGTGCTGGGTTCCACCCCGTGTTTGACGGCGTTTTCTACCAGGGGCTGCAGCAGCAGCGGTGGCAAGCGGGCGCTGTTGGCAAGCTCGTCGAGGGCCCACTCGACCCGAATGCGCTCGCCAAAGCGCACTTGCTCAATGGCCAGGTAGGTCTTGGCCAGCGCAATCTCATCGGCCAGCGTGACTGATTCGCCCTGCGCCATCAGGGCGGCGCGAAACAGGTCACTTAGGTCTTCCAGCAGGCGCTCCGCCTTGCGTGGCTCGGCCCGCACCAGTGAAATCGCGCTGTTCAAGGTGTTGAACAAAAAATGCGGGCGGATGCGCGCCTGCAACTCTGCCAAACGCGCCGCCGTCGCCGCTGGCGCCCGGCCCCTGGCGCGCAACACCAACGCTGCCACCAGCGCCGCAGACAGCAAGGCACCGCCGAACGCACTGGCCAACCAGGGCGCGGGCTCGAGCAAGCCCACCAGCGCCAGCACGCCACAACCATAAAGGCCTGCCAGGGCGCCAAGTGCGATACCTGCGGCCTGCTGCCACGCCGGGCTCAACCGCGCCAGGCCTTTTTTAAAGCTGCACGCCACGATCAGCCAAAGCAGCGTGGCGGGCAAGGCACCGCCCGTGACCAATGAGAGCCGCGTCAACCATTCCAGCGGGGTTGAGCTGCCAAACATGGCGGCTACCGCCATCACCCCTTGCACAAACAGCACGGCGCGCAGCACCACGCCCACATGGCAGGCGTCAAACACCAGCGCCGGCGGCCGCAGCAAGGCGTCTTCTGCCAGCGGCGCAGTGGCGTCATGGAAGACCGATAAAATTTGGGTATCTTTCATTCATCTGCCCGGTTTGTGGCTTAGACAAGCCAGCTTGGCAATTATTGATGATTCTCGGGCACACCCGCCCTCACCTACCCACACGCTGTGATGAGCCAAAACCAATTCGACAAAAAGTCCCAAGCCTGGTCGGCGCTGTTTTCCGAGCCCATGAGCGACCTGGTCAAGCGTTACACCTCCAGCGTGTTTTTTGACAAACGCCTGTGGCAGGCTGACATGGCAGGCTCGCTGGCGCATGCCGACATGTTGTCGGCGCAAGGCATCATCAGCGCGCAAGACCTGGCCAGCATTGAGCGCGGCATGGCGCAAATCACCACCGAGATTGAGTCCGGCGCGTTTGAATGGAAGCTCGATCTGGAGGATGTGCACCTCAACATCGAGGCACGTCTGACCCACCTCATTGGCGACGCCGGCAAGCGCCTGCACACGGGCCGCTCACGCAACGACCAGGTCGCCACCGACGTGCGGCTATGGCTGCGCAGCGAGATCGACCTGATTGCAGCACTTTTGACCGACCTGCAACTGGCCCTGATTGACGTGGCGGAAAAAAACGTCGACGTGATCCTGCCCGGTTTTACCCATTTGCAAGTGGCCCAACCCATCAGTTTTGGCCACCACATGCTGGCCTACGTGGAAATGTTCAGCCGTGATGCCGAACGCATGGCCGAGGTGCGCCAGCGCGTCAACCGCCTGCCACTGGGGGCGGCCGCGCTGGCGGGCACCAGCTACCCGCTGGACCGCGAACGTGTGGCCAACGCGTTGGGCATGGTCAACGCCCAAGGCCAGCCGCAGGTGTGCCAGAACTCACTGGACGCGGTGAGCGACCGCGACTTTGCCATTGAATTCACCGCCGCCGCCGCGCTGTGTATGGTGCACATCAGCCGCCTGAGTGAAGAACTGGTGCTGTGGATGAGCCAGAACTTTGGTTTCATCAAAATTGCCGACCGCTTTACCACTGGCAGCTCTATCATGCCGCAGAAGAAAAACCCCGACGTGCCCGAACTCGCGCGTGGCAAAACCGGCCGCGTGGTCGGCCACCTGATGGGCCTGATCACCCTCATGAAGGGCCAGCCGCTGGCCTACAACAAAGATAACCAGGAAGACAAGGAGCCCTTGTTTGACACCGTGGACACGCTGAAAGACACGCTGCGCATCTTCAGTGAAATGATGGGTGGCCAGATCAACCCCGCCACCGGCCAAAAAGAAGGCGGCATCACGGTGAACGCGCAGGCGATGGAGCAGGCGGCACTGAGAGGCTACGCCACCGCCACCGACCTGGCCGACTACTTGGTCAAAAAAGGCCTGCCATTTCGCGACGCCCATGAAACCGTGGCGCATGCGGTCAAGGCCGCCATCACGCATCAGGTGGATTTATCCGAACTGCCCTTGGCGGTATTGCAGGGCTTCAACGCATCGATTGAGAAAGACGTGTTTGATTGCCTGAGCCTGCGCGGCTCGCTCAATGCCCGCGACATTTTGGGTGGCACGGCACCCAAGCAGGTACGCGCACAAATTGTCCGGCATCGTGCCCGGCTGGCCTAACTCACGACTGGCCTTCTTATGATCAAGTTCTCATTTTTTCCCTGGGCCGTGGCTGCAGTGCTGACGCTCTGTGCCTCAGTTGTGTCAGCGCAGCCCGCCAAAGCGCGTGCCAGCGCCAATGTCGATTTGTCAGCCAGGCTGGCGCAAGCGCAGGCCAACCCGCAACTGGCAACCGAGCTGCTGTCCATAGGCCGCCGGGCGGCTGCCGTGTGCGCCAACTGCCATGGTGAGGGCGGCAACAGTGTGAAGCCTGACTTCCCCAATCTGGCGGGGCAAAACCCGACGTATTTGCTGGAGCAAATGCGCCAGTTTGCCGATGGCAGGCGCCGCTATGAGTTCATGGAGGGCATGATCAAGGCCATGTCCAGCGATGAGAAAGTGGGCGTTGTGCTGTTTTACGCGTCACAACCTGTCGCCCTGTCCACACCCACCAACTTGGCACTGGCCGCCAAAGGCAAAGAACACTTTGACAAAATTTGTTTTCGCTGCCACGGCCAGGACGGGCACGGTAACAACACCTATGCCCGCATTGCGGGCCAGCAAAGCGCCTACCTGACCCTGACCCTGAAGCGTTATCGCGGCGGCCAGGGCCCTCGCAACAACCCGCTGATGACGGATAACACCCGCCACATGACTGACGCTGACATTGATGCCGTGGTGGCCTACGTGACTTCCCTGAAATAATTTTTTGAACCAACCCACTCCCATGACCGAATCCACCCAAACCACACCCGAAATCATCCCGCCTTACACCACCGGATGGCGCCTGACGGCCATCATCCTGATGGTGATTGTGGCCGTGGGAGCAGCCTCAGCCGTGGGCATGTATGAAATGTTCAACGCGCAATTGACGCACCTGCAAGCCAAGCTTAAAAGCGTGCCTCAAACCAAATACATTGCCTTGCTGCAGGACGACAAACAAGCCCCTGGCATGCTCATCACCTATGACCCGCAAGACAATTTTTTGATGTTGCAACGCCTCACTGACATCAAGGAAGGTCAGAACGACAGCATGCAGCTGTGGGACAACAGCAACAGCGCCAAGCCGGTGTCACTGGGCGTGCTCACGCCCAAAATCAGAACGGCACAACTGCCGATGACCGAGAAAACCCTCTCAAAAGTGACGCAACTGGCCATCAGTGTGGAAAACCGTGGCGGCGCTGAAGCCGGCCGGCCGCCGCTGCTGCCCTACCTGTACACAGGCGCGCTGATCCAAAAGGCGTTTTAACGGCCGGGCTTTGGCGCCAAAATGCTTGAATGCGCAAACCCTGCGCGCTATTAATAAAATAGCTGCTTACGCAATAAACACAAGCGCTAGAGCATTAAATGCCTTGTAAAAGCAGAGTCAGCCCACTTGCAAAAAAACATTTGTCTGCTTTTGGATGACGCAGCCAATGTCTGCTGCACCCGCAA
>JBBQSS010000067.1:0-13055 GCA_038213665.1 Burkholderiales bacterium
GGCAAAGATGCGCATCAAGGCATCGTCCAGGCTCAGGTAAAAACGTGAGGAACCTGGGTCACCCTGGCGGCCTGAACGGCCACGCAACTGGTTGTCGATGCGACGTGATTCGTGCCGCTCGGTGGCAATGATGCGCAAGCCGCCCAAGGCGGTGACCTCTTCGTGGTCTTTGGCCCACTGCGCCCGCACGGCGTCGATTTGCTGCTGTTTTTGGCTGGCGTCCAGCGCCTCGTTGACCTCGATCTCTTCAAGGGTCTTGCTGATGTTGCCGCCCAGCACAATGTCGGTCCCGCGACCGGCCATGTTGGTGGCGATCGTGATCATCTTGGGGCGGCCGGCCTGCGCCACGATGTCGGCCTCACGGGCATGCTGCTTGGCGTTGAGCACCTGGTGCGGCAGTTTTTCTTTTTCAAGCAAGTCGGCAATGATTTCCGAGTTCTCGATGGACGTGGTGCCCACCAGCACCGGCTGGCCGCGCTCGTAACATTCGCGAATGTCATTGATGGCCGCCACGTATTTTTCACGCGTCGTTTTGTACACACGGTCCAACTGGTCGTCGCGGCGGCTCGGGCGGTTGGGTGGCATCACCACCGTCTCCAGCCCATAAATCTCCTGGAACTCATAGGCCTCGGTGTCAGCCGTGCCGGTCATACCCGCCAGCTTGCCGTAAAGGCGGAAGTAGTTCTGGAACGTGATCGACGCCATGGTCTGATTTTCAGGCTGGATGGCCACGCCTTCCTTGGCCTCAACCGCCTGGTGCAGGCCTTCGCTCCAGCGCCTGCCGGTCATTAGACGGCCGGTGTACTCGTCCACAATCACAATTTCGCCGGCCTGCACCACATAGTGCTGATCACGGTGGTAAAGATGCTGCGCCCGCAAGGCCGCATACAAATGGTGCATCAGAGTGATGTTGGCCGGGTCGTACAAACTGGCGCCTTCGGGGAGCAGCCCCAATTCAAACAAGATGCGCTCGGCGTTTTCATGACCGCGCTCAGTCAAAAACACCTGACGGCTTTTCTCATCGAGCGTGAAATCACCGACCTTGGTGATGCCCTCGCCGGTGTGCGGGTCGGCTTCGCCTTCCTGCTGCTCAAGTTGCGGCACGATGACCTTGATGGCCTGGTACAAATCGGTCTGGTCTTCTGCCTGGCCGCTGATGATGAGCGGTGTGCGCGCTTCGTCGATCAGGATCGAGTCCACCTCGTCGATGATGGCGTAGTTCAGCCCGCGCTGCACCCGGTCAGCCGCCTCGTAGACCATGTTGTCGCGCAGGTAATCAAAACCGTATTCGTTGTTGGTGCCGTAGGTGATGTCGGCCAGGTACGCCAGTTGCTTGTCGTCGCGCGGCATGTTGGGCAGGTTGATGCCCACCGACATGCCCAAAAAGTTGTAGAGCTTGCCCATCCATTGGGCATCGCGATTGGCCAGGTAATCATTCACCGTCACCACGTGCACGCCGTTGCCGGTCAGGGCATTGAGGTAGACCGGCAGCGTGGCGGTGAGTGTTTTGCCTTCGCCCGTGCCCATCTCGGAAATTTTGCCGTTGTGCAGCGACATGCCGCCGAGCATCTGCACATCAAAGTGGCGCAATTTCATGACGCGCTTGGAGCCCTCGCGCACCACCGCAAAGGCTTCCGGCAACAACGCGTCCAGCGTCTCACCCTTTGCGATTCGGTCCTTGAACTCCTCCGTCTTGCCACGTAACGCCGCGTCAGTGAGCTGTTCATAGCCCGCTTCCAACGCGTTGATTTTGGTCACGGTGTGATGGAATTTTTTAATCAGGCGGTCATTGCGACTGCCGAAAATTTTGGTGAGGAAATTGATGGCCATGAATGCAGGGCGTTGCGAATAAGCCAAAACCGGCTGATCTGCAGCACCATCCTTTTTTTACGATCTAACTGAAATGGGGATCACAAGAGAGAACACAACAACAAACGCAAAACGCAGTCCGCCGTTGGTTTGGCGTGATTTTACCTTTGCCCGTTGGCTGGTTTCAGGCTGTCACTGAGATGCAGCTTTGCTGACCATTTGACTTGACAAGAGCGGCGCTTGTACAACTGCGGCAATTTGCGCAGTTGGCGCGTGCGGGCTGGCCAGCAGGAATTTTTGTGGGTCTTGCGGGATACCTTGCACCAGCACCTCGAAATGCAGAGGCGAGCCAGTGGAGCGGCCACTGGTGCCAACTTCCGCAATTTTTTGACCCCGCTTGAGCAAATCACCTTTTTTGACCCATGTTTGGGAGGCGTGCGCATAACGCGTCACCAAGTCGTTGCCATGGTCGATCTCGGTCATATGGCCATACTGTGGATGAAATTCCTGGGTGACCACAACACCGTCGGCTGCGGCCAAAATAGGCGTTGCGATGGCTGCCGGAAAATCAACTCCGGTATGCAATGCCGTATGCCCGGTGATCGGGTCCGTGCGCCAGCCAAACGCCGAACCCATCACGCTCATCGTCACGGGTTTTTGTGTGGGAAACATCATGTTCTGCATTTTGCGATCAAACAAGCGTGACTCCAGCACCGTCAGCAAATCGGAGACTCAAGTTGTGCGAGTGTCGCCTGCATCTCACCCAGACGGCGTGCCATCACGTCCAGATTCTCGCGCAAATAGCGGTCACGCTGCTCAAACTCGTCTTTGACCACCATCTTGACCAAAGACCCCACAACAGGCCACCCCTCCCGGGCGCCTTTGAGAAACACCCAGTGGTAAAGGCCGAGCGCCATGAACATGACCACCATGGTGCTTGATAAAAAAGCCGTTGCCAGTTGCAAACCTGAAAGGTGTAAAACGCGCGATTTGGCGAGCCAGGCATCCGTGATAATCAATTGCATCTGCTATGACCCTTATGCACATGAATCGACGTCAACCTTCAGTGACCCTGATGCAAGCCAGCCAAAAAAATCCGGGCCTGGCCAGACTGATGTCGCTGCAACGGGAGTCGAGTGCGCGGCTGCAGGCCATCGTGGCACTCATCCCGGCATCACTTCGTAACCAAGTGCAGGCCGGACCGATTGAAGACGGGGTGTGGTGTCTGCTGTTGTCTAACAACACCACAGCTGCCAAGATACGTCAGCTGTTGCCAGCTTTTGAGTCCCACCTGCGAGTGCATGACCTCGATGTGAAATCGATCAGACTGAAAATACGTCGTCAGGATTGACGATAAATATGGTGCCGATTGTCGGATTCGAACTGACGACCTACCGCTTACAAGGCGGTTGCTCTACCAACTGAGCTAAATCGGCGAAACCAGAATTTTACACAAGTTTTCAGGGGAAATAAGCAAAGCTACTTGATTCGTTTAAGCGATGGGCGAGTGCCGGGTTTGGGTGAGTCAGGCAGCTCTGAAGATGACATCGCGTGGTCAGTGCTGGGTCCACTTTGCACTTGGGACAAGCGAGCAGGCGCCGGTTTTGCAGACTTTTCTTGCAGTCCATCGCCTGTTGACTCAGGCGGGCGTTCCATGCGCGGAAACGCCATGCCTTGACCATTTTCCCTGGCGAAAATAGCCACCACTTGGTCCATGGGCACCAAAATATCGCGCACTACACCACCAAATCGGGCCTTGAACTCCAAGAAGTCGTTGCCCAATTGGAGCCCGGTGGTCGCATCGAAACTGATGTTGAGGACAATTTCGTCGTCCTTGACAAACTCACGCGGCACTTGCACGGTGTTGTCCACCAGCACCGTCACATAAGGCGTCAGCCCGTTGTCACCACACCACTCGTGAAGTGCCCGAATGAGATAAGGGCGAGTCGAGGTCGTCGGCAGATCTTTTGTCATGGAAGCACCCCGGCGCTTACTTGCGCATCACCTTTTCAGAGGGCGTCAACGCCTCAATGTAGGCGGGGCGCGAAAAAATGCGCTCAGCGTATTTGAGTAGCGGCGCAGCGTTCTTGCTGAGTTCAATGCCATAGTAGTCAAGCCGCCACAGCAAAGGTGCAATCGCCACGTCAAGCATGGAGAAACCATCACCCAACATGTACTTGTTTTTCAAAAACACGGGGGCCAGTTGCGTCAGGCGGTCGCGAATATGCGCACGCGCTTTCTCAAGCGCCTTTTCATTGGCTTTGGCCATGCGTGATTCCAGGATGGAGACGTGAACAAACAATTCCTTTTCAAAATTGAGCAGAAAAAGGCGCACGCGAGCACGGTCAACCGGGTCACCAGGCATCAGTTGAGGGTGCGGAAAACGCTCATCAATGTACTCGTTGATGATGTTGGATTCATAAAGAATCAAATCCCGCTCTACCAAAATCGGTACTTGCCCATAGGGATTCATCACGCTGATGTCTTCCGGCTTGTTGTACAGGTCAACGTCCCGAATCTCGAAATCCATGCCTTTTTCAAACAAGACAAAGCGGCAACGATGAGAATAAGGGCAGGTTGTACCCGAGTAAAGCACCATCATGATGGAGTCTCCTAAAAAGTAAAAGAGCGGGAGGCTGTTCGCCTGCCCACTCTGAAGAACCCGCGCAGCGCACGCACGTGCGTTGTGCGGGTCAATGAATCAAAAAACTACTTGATGTCTTTCCAGTAGGCGTTGTTCAGTTTCCAGGTAAGGAAGGTCAAGCCAGCCAAGAAAACCAGCACCCACATGCCCATGGTTTTACGCGTGGTCTGTGCGGGTTCACCCATCCACTGCAAATAGTTGACCAAGTCACCAATGGTTGTGTCGTATTGCGCTGGCGTCATGGTGCTTTGCATTTCCCACAAGACGTGGGGCATCCCTACATTGACAAAAACGTGGTTATTCCATCCGGTAGGTGTTGTCGCATCCGGGTAAAAACTACGCATATAGGTGTAGAGATAGTCTGCGCCCGTGCCACCGGCCCCAGCACGGGAGCGGGCAATCACCGTCAGGTCAGGCGGATTGACACCAAACCAGGCTTTGGCCTGCTGGGGATCAATGGCGGCCTTCATGGTGTCGCCAATTTTCGCATTGGTCACCAGCAAGTTGTCTTTGATCTGCTCCGGGGTCAAACCAATGTCTTGCAGGCGGTTGTAGCGATTGAAGGCAGCTGAATGGCAATTCAGGCAGTAATTGACAAAGACTTTGGCACCATTTTGAAGTGATGCGTTGTCAGTGATCCGATTTGGCGCTTTGTCCCACGCAGGGCCGGCCACATTCGCCTGCACCGCAGCGGTCATGCCCAGCGCCATCACCAAACCGAGAATAATTTTTTGAGTGAAACCCATGATTTTCATGCTTGGTTCTCCTGTTCAATGTGCCGTGAAAGTAACACGACTGGGCACTTGTTTAAACGTACCCAAGCGACTCCACCAAGGCATCAGAATAAAAAAGCCAAAGTAGAACAAGGTGCCAAACTGGGAAATACGACCAGCAATCACAGACACTGGTTGTGTACCCAAATAACCAATCACGAAGAAATTGATGACAAAGGCGGCGTAAAGGTATTTGTGCCAAGTTGGGCGGTAGCGAATGGACTTGACCGGACTGTTGTCAAGCCAGGGCAAGAAGAACAAAATCACCACACCGCCACCCATGGCCACCACGCCCCAAAATTTGGCGTCAATGGCCAGCATCATGGCAACCACCACCACTGCCCCGCCAACAATGAGCGCCTTGAACAAGGCAGGCATCTTGATTTTGACGACTGCCAATAGTGCACCCAACACCACACAGGCCATCAGCACGTACATCATCTCGGCGGTGACGGCACGCAGCAACGTATAGAAAGGCGTGAAATACCAAACTGGCGCAATGTGCAAAGGTGTCTGGAATGGATTAGCCGGGATGAAGTTGTTGTACTCCAGAAAGTAGCCGCCCATTTCAGGTGCAAAAAACACAATCGCAGAGAACACAAACAAGAATGCACTGACCGCAAAGATGTCATGCACCGAGTAGTACGGATGGAAAGGAATGCCATCCAATGGGATACCGTTGGCATCCTTGGTCGCCTTGATCTCAATGCCATCAGGATTGTTGGAGCCCACTTCATGCAAGGCAATGATGTGGGCTACCACTAGGCCCAGCAAGACCAGCGGCACGGCGATCACGTGGAAGCTGAAGAAGCGGTTCAGTGTGGCATCGCCCACCACAAAGTCGCCGCGAATCAGCAGCGCCAGGTCAGGGCCGACAAATGGAATGGCCGAAAACAGGTTGACGATCACCTGCGCGCCCCAGTAGCTCATCTGACCC
Source organism: Burkholderiales bacterium (assembly GCA_038213665.1). Taxonomy (GTDB): domain Bacteria; phylum Pseudomonadota; class Gammaproteobacteria; order Burkholderiales; family Burkholderiaceae_C; genus Rhodoferax. The sequence continues at coordinate 6,164 of JBBQSS010000067.1, forward strand.
CAAGGCAGCAGGTAGCCCATGAAGGCTTCTGCCATCAAGGCCAAAAAGATGCCGCAACCGAAGAGCCAGATGAGCTCACGCGGTTTGCGGTAGCTGCCGTACATCAAGCCGCGAAACATGTGCAGATAGACCACCACAAAGAACGCTGACGCACCGGTGGAGTGCATGTAACGGATCAGCCAGCCCCAAGGCACATCGCGCATGATGTACTCAACCGAGCCGAAAGCCAATGCGGCATCTGGCTTGTAATGCATGACCAGAAAAATACCGGTGACGATCTGAATCACCAACACCAGCAGTGACAGCGAGCCAAAGATGTACCAAAGATTAAAGTTCTTAGGTGCGTAATACTCACTCATGTGCTCTTTGAAGAGCTTCGAGAGCGGAAAGCGGTTGTCAACCCAATTCAGCGCTTTAGCACCAGCTGACGCATTGGGGGAAATTTCGTGAAAAGTAGCCATGTTGATCGTCCTTAGGCTGTTTTATCTTCACCAATGAGCAACTTGGTGTCCGACAGGTACATGTGCGGGGGCACTTCGAGGTTATCTGGTGCGGGCTTGTTTTTATACACACGGCCGGCCAGATCAAAGGTGGAGCCGTGGCAGGGACAGAAAAAGCCCCCCTGCCAATCGTCTGGCAACGAGGGCTGCGCACCCGTCGTGAACTTATCAGATGGCGAACATCCCAGGTGCGTGCAGATGCCCACAAGCACCGAATATTCCGGTTTGATCGAGCGTGTGGCGTTGCGCGCATAGGCAGGCGCCTGCTCGGTAGGCTTACGCGTCGAGTCAGGGTCAACCAATTGGCTGTCGAGTTTTGGTAAGGCCGCCAGCATCTCGGGCGTGCGACGCACAATCCAGACCGGTTTGCCACGCCACTCCACTGTCATTTTTTCACCCGGCTTGAGCGCCGAGATATCGGCCTCAACGGCAGCACCGGCAGCCTTGGCTCGCTCGGAAGGTTGAAAGGAACTGACAAACGGCACAGCAACTGCGAGGCCGCCCACCGCCCCGGCGCATCCTGATGCGATCAGCCAAGTTCGTTTGCTTGAGTCGATTGAGCCGGTGTCGGCGAGAGTTTCACTCATGAGAATCCTCAATGATAAAGTTCACTACAGTTTTACGCTCCGAATTGTAGCTGAGGCACTTTGTCACACAGTCAGCCCATACCCACGCGTTACGCCCAGCGCACGAGATCGGAGCTGACACCTGACGGCAAACTTTCAGCCTGTTTGTATTTCAACTCAACTGAAAGGATTGGACATGAGCATGATGTCTGAATTCAAGGAATTTGCCGTCAAGGGCAATGTGATGGACCTTGCCGTGGGCGTGATCATTGGCGGGGCATTTGGCAGAATTGTCGACTCGGTGGTCAGCGATCTGATCATGCCCATCGTCGGGGCCATTTTTGGCAAGCTGGACTTTTCCAACTTTTTTATCGTCCTGGCCCAAGCCCCAGAAGGCACGGCCAGAACGCTAGACGCGCTCAAAAAAGCGGGTGTGCCGGTGTTTGCCTACGGCAACTTCATCTCGGTGGCGGTGAACTTTGCCATTTTGGCGTTCATCATTTTCATCATGGTCAAACAGATCAACCGCCTGAAAAAAGCAGCACCCACACCGCCACCCGCTGCCCCGGCTGAAGATGTGTTGTTGTTGCGCGAAATCCGTGACAGCCTGAAAAAATGAATTTTTATAGCATGCTACGCTTATTAAGAAAGGGCTAGAGGCGTATTTATCTATAAAACTGTGAGGGTACTCAGCTGGCGGGCCATGCGGATCGCTTCCACCAGACTGGACGCGTCAGCGAGCCCCCTGCCCGCGATGTCAAACGCCGTGCCGTGATCCGGGCTGGTGCGTATCAGGGGCAAACCCAGCGTCACGTTCACGCCCTTTTCTACGCCCAAATACTTGACCGGAATCAGACCCTGGTCGTGGTACATCGCCAACACCACGTCAAACTCTCCGGGCGCTGCGCCTTTGGCCCGCGCCCGCATGAAAACCGTGTCGGGTGCCAGCGGATCACTGACCAGCACGCCCTGCCCACGGGCGGCGACAACAGCAGGCAAGATCACATCCAACTCTTCCCGACCGAATAGACCGCCCTCACCCGCGTGGGGATTGAGCCCGGCCACACCCATCTTGGGCGCACGCCCCAACACAGCGTGCAATGAACGATGCGTGATCAGCAAGGTTTGCAACACGTTGTCAAACGTCACGGCCGCCAGCGCGTCGCGCAGCGACAGGTGAATGCTGACCAGCACCACACGCAACTCGTCATTGGCCAGCATCATGCGCACCGGCAATTGGGCCACCGGTATCTTGGTGTGGGCCGCAGCCAGCGCCTGCAGCAGCTCGGTGTGCCCGGGGAAGCCGGCCAACCAGCCCCCGGCCAGCGAGAGTGCGGCCTTGTTCAAAGGTGCCGTCACCAGGGCTGCCACCTCGCCATGCAGCGCAGCCTTGGCGGCCCACACCACACAATCACCGGCCATCTGACCGGCGCGCGCGCTCAACTGGCCAAAGGGCACAGGCTCGGCGTCTGCCGATGCAGACGAGTCAATCGGCAGCACGGGAATGCACTGCGGCGGACAGTGCATCGCCTCTTGTACATGGGTCAACACCGCCACTGGCAGAGGCAGACCATGGCCCGCTACCACGGCAGCGGCACGGCGCAGGGTGGCCACATCGCCCACCACAAAGCAGCCAGCCGTCGCCGTGGGCGAATCCCGAAACGCCTTGGCGATGATCTCGGGGCCAATGCCTGCGCCGTCTCCCATGGTGATGGCAAGGGGCAAAACTTGGGGCGAAGGTGATAGATGCATGTCAGGCAGGGTTGTCAATGTCAATAAACGCGTGCGCCAAGCCAAATTGGGCAGCCACTTGGGCTGCCACGGCAGGCGCGCCATAACGCTCGCTGGCATGGTGGCCGCACGCCAGATAGGCGACGCCACACTCACGCGCGAGGTGCGCCTGCGGCTCAGATATCTCGCCGGTGATGAACGCATCAGCCCCGGCGGCAATCGCTGCTTCAAAATAGCTCTGCGCACCACCGCTGCACCATGCTATTTTTTTAATAGCTACTTGCGCATTATCAACAAGGGTTACAGGCCGATTTAATATAAAATTTAAATGCTCAGACAAGGCCTGAGCCGAGTCAAACGCGCCCCCATCCGCGCGCCCACCCAGCCAGCCCAGGTCTTGCTCGCCAAAGCGTGACTGCCCGACCAAGCCCAATTGAAGTCCCAGCTGCGCGTTGTTGCCCAACTCAGGGTGCGCGTCCAGCGGCAAATGGTAGGCGAACAGGTTGATATCGTGCGCCAGCAACAGGGCGAGGCGCTGCTTCATCCAGCCCGTGACACGGCCATCTTGCCCGCGCCAGAACAGGCCATGGTGGACAAACATGGCGTCTGCTTTGGCTGCAATTGCCGCCTCAATCAGGGCACGGCTGGCCGTCACACCCGAGACAACTTTTTGCACCTTGGCGCGTCCCTCAACCTGCAGGCCATTGGGCCCATAGTCTCGAAAACGCTCCGGCTGCAACAAGGTGTCAAAGGCGGTCAGCAGTTCAGCTCTTTCAATCATCGGTGGGGGTTCTCAAGTGGCGTAGGGCGATGGTACGGCCCGAACGGGGTTTACGTGAAACAACGTTCATGTCCCGCGGACGGACATGAATCCATGAAAGTTAGGGCGGTACGGCCTGCATGTCTGGTGCGTCCGGCGCGCCGTCGGGGCTTGGCACATCACAGTCACAACCGACACCTGCTGCCACCCAGCGCCGCGCCAAACGCGCCAGCAACGCCGCCAGTGGCGGCACGGCGCCGTGGGCGAAGCTGGGCAAGCGCCTGCCCAATACGTCTTGCGCGTCGGTGATGGCGCCGCAGCGGTATTGCCCGCTCACAGGTTGCCAGCGCAAGGCACTGCAGGCGCCACTGCGCCGCCCGGACAGCAGCACGCCCAAGGGACAGGGCTCCATCAGACAGCACACACCGCAACCGTTGCAGGGCGCCCCCAAGGCGGGTTTGAGCGGTGCGCCGGGCTCGATATGGATCGTGACGCTGAACATCGTTTGCTTTCACATCCGTCGTGTTAAAGGGTGACGCCGCAGGCAGCGCGCGCGCACGACCTGGAGACATAACCACAATCGGGATGATTTAGAAATGAAACAAAACATTGAATTCTGATCAGAGACCTACAATTTAAGCGCTTCCGCACAGTTTCTTTCACCCTTACCGGGCCAATATTTGGCATTGTCCATGAAACGTTTTTGGTTGTTGTTTTCCCAGTCGGTCACCGTTTTGCTGGCGGCTTATTTTGTGGTGGGCACGCTCAAGCCAAACTGGCTCGGCCTCAGAGGCGGCGGATCTGGCACCGTGGCCGTGCTGCAAGCACCCGCCGCAGGCGCAGGTGTTGTCCCGCTAGGCAGCTTCCGGCTGGCGGCGCAAAAATCGTCGCTGGCGGTGGTCAGCATCAACACCAGCAAAAACGCCCGCCCGGGCCCGCACACCAACGACCCCTGGTTCAAATTCTTTTTTGGCGAGATACAAAACGAGCCCCAGGTGGGCTTGGGCAGCGGCGTGATTGTCAGCCCTGATGGCTACATTCTGACCAACAACCATGTGGTGGAAAGTGCCGATGACATTGAGGTGATCCTCAATGACAGCCGCCGGGCACGCGCCAAAGTCATTGGCACCGACCCCGACGCCGACCTGGCGGTGCTGAAGATTGAGCTGGATCGGCTGCCGGTGATTGTGCTGGGTAACTCGGACAGCCTGCAGGTGGGCGACCAGGTGCTGGCCATCGGCAACCCGTTTGGTGTGGGCCAAACCGTGACCAGCGGCATCGTGAGCGCGTTGGGGCGCAACCAACTGGGCATCAACACCTTTGAGAACTTCATTCAGACCGATGCGGCCATCAACCCCGGCAACTCGGGCGGTGCGCTGGTGGACATCAATGGCAACCTGCTGGGCATCAACACCGCCATTTATTCACGCTCGGGCGGCAGCATGGGCATTGGTTTTGCCATTCCGGTGTCCACCGCCAAATTGGTGCTGGAAGGCATTGTGAAAGACGGCCAGGTCACGCGCGGCTGGATTGGCGTGGAGCCCAGTGAACTCACCCCTGAATTGGCACAAACCTTTGGCGTGGCCGCACAACAGGGGGTGATCATCACGGGCGTCTTGCAAAACGGACCGGCCGCATTGGCGGGCATCAAGCCAGGCGACGTGGTCACCGGTGTGGCCGGCCACGGCGTTCACAACGTGTCCGAATTGCTGACCCAGGTGGCCTCGCTCAAGCCCGGGATCGCAGCAAGCGTTGATGTGCAGCGTGCCAACGGCAAAACCCAATTGCAGGTGACTCCAGGTGTGCGGCCCAAACCGCGACAACCCGCTCAATAACTTGATTTAATATGATTTAAATAGCTGTCCGCGCTTTATTGACGCGGGCTACAGGCTGATTTAACTTGAACTGTTGGTGGTTTCGGTGCTGTCATCCGGTGCCTTGGTATGGCGGATGAAAATTTGCGCCGCCCAGATACCCACTTCATACAGACCGATCATCGGAATCGCCAGCGCCAGTTGTGACACCACATCGGGCGGCGTCACAATGGCCGCAATGATGAAGGCCAGCACGACAAAGTAGCCACGAAATTCCTTGAGCTTTTCAATGCTGAAAATGTTCATGCGGGCCAACACCACCACCACCACCGGCACTTCAAACGCCAGACCGAAGGCCAAAAACATGGACAACACAAAACTCAGATAGGCTTCAATGTCAGGCGAAGCAGTGATGCTGGCAGGCGCAAAACTCTGGATGAATGCAAACACCCTGCCAAATACAAAAAAGTAACAAAACGCCACACCGACAAAAAACAGCACGGTACTTGACACCACCAGTGGCATCACCAATTTTTTCTCATGCGAGTACAAGCCAGGTGCCACAAACGCCCACAGCTGGTACAGCACCACCGGCAAGGCGAGCATAAAGGCGGACATCATCAGCACTTTGAGCGGCACCATGAAAGGCGAGATCACGGAGGTGGCGATCAGCGTTGCGCCTTTGGGCAAATGGGCCACCAGGGGTGCGGCCATCAGGTCGTACAACGCACCGGGCCCCGGATAAATACCCAGCGCAATCGCCATCACGGCGATGGCCAACGTGGCTTTGACCAAGCGGTCGCGCAACTCAACCAAGTGGGTCACAAACGGCTGCTCGGTACCGTGCAGCTCATCGTCTTTTTTGGGGGAATCTGACATCAATTGAATTTGGTTGGGCGAAAGCGTGCCACTCTGGCAGCGCCCGACAGGGCCCGGGTACGTACGCCCGCGCGGGCTTTGTACCAATTGGGCATGGCGCCCTGTTTCAGACGCCAGTTTTTCTTGGGATGGCGGTACTCTGGCGGCGGTGCCGACAAGGACGGGTGGTAGTCCGACAGGCCCTCAGACGCCGTGCTGGTCGCCTCGGCCCAGGACTTCTCAAAATCTGCGGCATTGGTCCGGATGGACTGCCCCACATCGTTGGCCGCGCTCTGGACTGACTCCTTCATTTTCTTGAGCTCGTCGAGCGCCATGGAACGGCTGACTTCGGCCTTGACATCGGACATATAGCGCTGCGCCTTGCCAATCAAGGTGCCCACCGTGCGCGCCACACGCGGCAATTTTTCCGGGCCAATGACGATCAGCGCCACGGCGCCGATCATGGCCAGCTTAGAGATGCCCAGATCAATCATGCGCCACCCACCTAAAGCAACAGCCCGCCATCAGGACTTTTGCTTGGCTTCCACGTCAATCGTGGTTTTGTCAGCGGCGGCGGCGGGGGTCACCTGGGATGCCGTATCGGGTTTGTCATCAGGCGCGGTGCCGCCGTCTTTCATGCCTTCTTTGAAGCCCTTGACCGCG
>JBBQSS010000068.1:0-12721 GCA_038213665.1 Burkholderiales bacterium
CTTCAACACGGCAGAGCGCAAATTTATCATTGGCGACGCACCCGGCCACGAGCAATACACCCGCAACATGGTCACCGCCGCCAGCAGCGCCGATGCCGCCGTGGTGCTGGTCGACGCCACCAAACTCGACTGGGCCAACCCTGCGTTAAGCCTGTTGCCACAAACCCGCCGCCACAGCCTGCTGTGCCATTTGCTGCGCGTACCCAGCATCGTGTTTGCCGTCAACAAACTCGACGCGCTGGGGGACGATGCTGAAAAAGCGTTCAACCATATCCGCGCCGCACTGGAAGTCTTCGCGCTGGCTGCAGGCATTGAGGTGGCCACCATCGTGCCGATCTCAGCCCTGAAAGGCCACAACGTGGTCGAGCCCGCGCCAGACGGCTGGTGCGCCTACACCGGCCCGAGCCTGCTCGACATTCTGGAACTGTTGCCGGTGACCCCGGCCGACACCGCGCTGCCGCTGGCGTTCCCGGTGCAATGGGTGGAGAAGTTTTCGGCCAGCGCCGACACCTCACAGGGCCGCCGGGTGTTCTGGGGCCGTGTGGCTACTGGCGCGGCGCAAGTGGGCCAGAGCATCAAGGTGCTGCCCAGCGGGCAAACCGCCACCGTGGCCCAGGTGCTGGGCACCACCCGCAAACCCGGCACCGTGCAAGCTGGCCACAGCGCTGGCGTGGTGCTGGACCGCGAAGTGGATGTGTCGCGCGGCGACTGGTTGCTGGCGGTAGACGCCGCTGCACCCGGCACCACCACGGCAGACGACGATTTTGGCGACAGCCCGCCAGCCGTCAGCTTGGCGCCCAGCCGTGAACTCAACGGCACCGTGGCCTGGATGGATGATGAGCCGCTGGTGGCCGGGCGTGTGTACTGGGCACTGCATGGCAACCGCTGGGTCAAGGCCCGCGTCAAACGTGTGATTCATCGACTTGACATCAACACCCTGGCTGAAGAAGACGCAGAGGCGTTGCCCGCCAACAGCATCGGCCATGTGACGCTGGTGCTGCAAGAAGCCATTGCGGCGCGGCCGTTCAGCGAATCGCGTGTGCTGGGGGCGTTGGTGCTGGTGGACACGGCCAGCCACAGAACTGCCGGGGCCATGCTGGTCCTTTGACACACATCAAGACAGGTTTTGGGCAACCGCGCTAAGCTCTGCGCCCTGCGTCTGCAAAGCCATAAAATGACGTTTTTTTGATACCAACTGAAGAATTTTCACCATGACACATACCGTCACCGAAGCCTGCATCAAGTGCAAATACACCGATTGCGTCGACGTTTGCCCCGTAGACTGCTTCCGCGAAGGCCCCAATTTTTTGACCATCGACCCCGATGAGTGCATTGACTGCGCGGTGTGCATCCCCGAGTGCCCAGTGAACGCCATTTATGCCGAAGAAGACGTGCCAAAAAACCAACGCCACATGACCGCGCTCAATGCCGAGCTGGCCAAGTTGCCCACCTGGAAAAGCATCACCAAGCGCAAGCCCGCGCTGCCCGAGGCAGAAGAGTGGAAAGACAAGACCGGCAAACTGTCGGAGCTGCTGCGCTGATTCTGCGGTTTTTCAGCCGCCGCCGCCGACCCTGTGGATATGGCCTCGTGCCATGACACAGCAACGCAGCAAGCCACCTAGTACCCCAATCCATCCACCACCCACCCGCCATGGAAAGCGCAGCGCCACAGTGCTCACACCAAACAGCTCCGCTTGAAACCGATGCCCTGGTCATCGGGGCGGGTCCGGTGGGGCTGTTCCAGGTGTTTCAACTCGGGCTTCAAGGCATTCACGCGCACGTGGTCGATGTGCTGGGCGAGGCCGGTGGCCAGTGTATTGAGCTGTACCCCGACAAACCCCTGTACGACATTCCGGCCATCCCATGTTGCAGTGGGCGCGAGTTGACGCAGCGGCTGCTGCAACAAGTGGCACCCTTCAAGCCCATTTTTCACTTCAACCAGCAAGTCAGCACCCTCGCGCCCCAGCCCGACGGCCGCTGGCTGCTCACCACCAGCACCAGCATTGGCATTGGCACCTCCGCCGCGACAGACGCCAGCGGTCAACCTGACCCGCAGTTTTTGGCACGCACCGTGTTCATTGCCGCCGGTGTCGGCGCGTTTGTAGCCAAAGAACTCAAGCTCGACGGCCTGGCCGCTTTTCTGGGCCGCCAGCTGTTTTACCGATGCGCGCCACAAGCGGCCACTGCCGGCAAAGCGGTGGTGATCGTCGGTGGTGAAGATGGCGCCGTGGACCACGCCATTGCCCTGGCTGAAGACGGCGCCCATCAGGCAAAAAGTGTCACCCTGATCCACCGGCGTGACGTGTTGCAAGCCAGTGCCTGCGCCTTGGCGCGGCTGGCGGCGCTGCGCGAAGCCGGCAGAATCAATTTTCTGGCAGGGCAACTCACCGACATCGACGTGGCAGATGGCCACTTGCGCAGCGTGATGCTCAACACCCCCGAAGATCAAAACTTGCCCCTGCCGCTTGACACCCTTGTGGTTTGTCTGGGCGTCAGCCCCAAACTTGGGCCACTCAGCCAATGGGGCTTGGCCATGGCGCGAAAACAACTCAGCGTCAGCGCCGACACCTTTGCCACCAGCGCGCCGGGCATCTACGCCGTGGGTGATGTCAACACCTACCCCGGCAAAAAGAAACTCATCTTGTGCGGCTTCCATGAAGCCACGCTGGCTGCCTTTGCCGCCGCCAGCTTCATCCATCCCGACATCTCAGGGGTGTTGCAGTACACCACCAGCAGCGCGCTGCTGCAGCAGCGGCTTGGGGTGTTGGCAAACGACGTTTGATCACTCAAGGGTCGCAAAACGTTCCCTCGCTATGAAACTGGGGTGGTGGCCCTTGGCCTGACATCACGCACCAGGCGACAGGCCTGGACCCTCAATTGGAGCTTGGCAGTGTCAGGCCCGTTTGCAGCAACGTGGTCATGGCCTCTGCGGGCAGTGGCCGACCGAAAAAGTGGCCTTGTCCCTCGTCGCAATCCATGGCCAGAAGACTGGCGTACTGCTCGGGGGTTTCAACACCTTCTGCAATGACCTGCTGCCTGAGGCTCTTGCCCATGCTGATCACAGCGCTGACGATCTTGGCATCCATCGGGTTGCCGTTCATACGGGTGACAAACGATTTATCAATCTTCAGCGTATCGATCGGAAACCGACTCAGATAACACAGGCTGGAATAACCCGTGCCAAAGCCATCAATGGCAAGTTTGACGCCCAGGTCGGCGATGGCTTGCAGCAAGGTGCCCGTCGACTCCGCATCGCGCATGAGAACGCTTTCGGTCAGTTCGAGCTCCAGGCAACGCGGGTCGATTTGGGTCTCTTCAAGAATGGCCCGCAGATTCTCCAGAAAGCCGTCAGCACGGAATTCGAGTGCCGACGTGTTCACCGCCACCGTGATGGGCAGCAGGCCGGTTTGCAGCCAGGCCCGGGTCTGAAGACAAGCCTCACGCAGCACCCAATGACCAATCGGGCGGATCAGGCCGCTGTCCTCGGCAATCGGCACAAACTCCGCTGGCAACAGCAGCCCGCGCTGTGGATGCTGCCAGCGGATAAGCGCCTCGGCGCCAACAATGGTGCCGCTGTGCAGGTCAATTTTGGGCTGGTAATGCAACACAAATTCCTGCCGGTCCAGTGCCTGACGCAGGCTCGATTCAATCGATTGCCGCTGGACCGCCCGCGTATTCATGTCCTGCTCAAAGAACTTGAAATTGTTGCGTCCGCTTTCCTTGGCGCAGTACATCGCGGTGTCCGCGCACTTGATCAGGGACTCGACATCCGTGCCATCTTCGGGATAGATGCTGATGCCGATGCTCCCACTGATGTAAATGTCATTGCCCTCAATGTGGTGCGGCTTGGCCAGCGCCGCAAGGATTTTTTGCGCCGACAGTGCGGCGTCATCAGCGTTCTCGATAAAGGACAACAACACCAAAAACTCATCGCCGCCCTGGCGACTGACGGTGTCCGAGTGACGCACACAAGCCAGCAGACGTTGTGCCACGGATTGCAGCAGATGGTCACCCACGGAATGCCCCAGGGAGTCATTGATGTGTTTGAAACCGTCCAGGTCCATGAACATCACCGCCACTTGATTGCGTTGACGCCGCGCGACTTCAACGGCCTGGCTCAGGCGGTCTTGCATCAGCATTCGGTTTGGTAAATTGGTGAGTGCATCGTGATGGGCCAAATAATCGAGTGCCAGCTTTGCAGATTCGACTTGCTCGGTCAGTGCCTGCGCATGCATCGTGGCGATCACCAGATTTGAGTTCGCTTCCCGCAGCATCAGCAGGTGATCGTCAACCACTGCACGCACCCGACGTGCGCGGTCTGTTTCGGAGACCGTTGGCAACTTGTCGTCGTCAGTTTTGTTCATGTCTCACTGCCTTTGTTTGATGTCCTTGGCACTGGATTGATGATGGGGCTGCCCGTCGTGATGCCGTAGTACCCGGACAAGGTCTCGCCCAAAACGATGCCAGCGTCCGTGATGTCGAACAATCGGATGTCCTTGCTGTGCGCACTGCCACGGACTTTGACGACCGAGACAACGCGTTTGAACTGACCTTCAATCTCGACATACCGCAGCACGAGAATCGCGTCCGCGAGAAGAGCACTCCCATAGGGACTGAAACGTAAATCAGTGTAGCGGTCTTCCAGCTCTGACGTCATCAAGATCGTCACGCCCATGCCCGTCAGTTCGGCAATCATCCGGTACAGCGATCCGCGGAAATCTTCGCTGAACTCGGGTGCCAGTGCCAGCTCAAACCCGGACAGGGAGTCAATGACTACACGCTTGGCTTGCATGCGAGTGATCATGTCGATCAGATCGTTCAGGGTTTCATCAATTGACAGATCCAGTGAACGCGTGTCGATCACGCCAACTTGTCCGGCCTGGATCATCGAATGAAGTTTCATGTTGCCCAGCAGTTGGCTGGGGCTTTTCTCAAACGCCGCAATCACGCCGGGCTCGCCCCGGCGTGCGCCTTCCGCCAGAAATTCGGTTGACAATATGGTTTTTCCCGAACCGGATGGCCCGACCACCAAGAGCGAATAGCCCTTGGGCAGGCCGCCACCCAGCATGTCATCCAGGCCAGGTGTTCCCATCGCAAGACGTGCTGCTTGAGGGGCGGCCTTGGTCACAGCCTCAGGCGCCAGGCTCTGCTTGATGATGGCACGCGGAAACACCTGAATGCCCTGATCACTGATGCGAAACGTATGTAAACCCGGTACCTGTGCCTGACCCCGGATTTTGACGACTTGAATCTTGCGCACCATGGAATTACGGTGCATATTCTGCGACAGCCACAAAATGCCATCGGCTACTGTAAAAACCGGGCTTGATTCCGATTCAGGTAACAAATACTCACCAATTAAAAAAGTGGTTGCCTGCCAACTCGTCATCTGCAAACCAAGCTGCTGCACGAAACGCTGCATATCTGCCCCGCCCGCTTCCATTTTTTTCCCAGCCTGGACCACGGACCGAAACGAATCAACAAAAACAAGACTGGGTGCGAAGTCTTTTAACTCCTGGGCAATGCGCGACAAGACGCGATCAAAATCGCCCTCAACCAGGTCGTTTGTCAGGTTAACGAAGCGGATCGATGCGCTGACTTTGTCAATGTCAAAAAATGAAAACTGCTGTTGGTATCGCAGCATCTTCAAAGGGGGCTCCCCGAGCACCGTGAAAAACAAGGCCCGATTGGTGGGGCTTGCCAGCGAGAACATGATCTGGTGCGCCAGCGTTGTTTTTCCGCTTCCGGGCGTGCCGGCAATCAGGTTGAACGAGAATTCAGGCAGGCCCCCGCCGAGCAAGTTGTCCAAGCCCGGTACGCCCGTTTTCAGACGTCCTATGCTTACTTTGTTACTCATCATTGAACTCCTTGCCAGCGGTTTCTTGGGCGTCATTGCCCCAAGCTGAATCTAAAATGCGGGCTGTTAACGGCTCCCCAATCAACGAGACCAGGATATCGGTGAACGTGATCAGCAGCAGACGGTTTGCCTCTCTTGCCAGCGCCGCCGACTTCGCTTGAAGGCTACTCTGCAGGTCGGCAAACCGGTGACCGGTCTGGGCGTGCCCGGATTGGGCGACCAGCCAGGGGTAGGATGACTGGCTCAGGTACACACTCCTCGCGTACAGGGAATCAAACCCGCCGACACCGATGATCGGGATGAGTTGCGCCGCCAACTTCGTCCACAAGCCGACGTCGGCATTTGCGCCCTCTTCATCGCGCCGTGCCGTGAGACTTTCAATTTTTTGGTGCCGTAACACGTCACTGGTCTCCTAAAAATGTCGGTAGCGGTCGACGCAACTCTTGACGCGCCTCAACCTGCCGCAAACAGAATCAGAACGGTGCAGGCCGCACATGCGGCAAGTGGATTTTTCATGAAAAGTCTCCATCGGTATGATTTTCAGAAATAGCTTAGGTGATTTCCAAGAATAAATATGCTCAGATGACGCAGGATTTTTGTTCAGCTGCAAGGCGTAAAAATGGGCGTATAGCGAGCTATACAACCGTTTTTGCAACGCAGCAGATGGACAAAAAGACAAGTCAGACGGGTATATTTTTCGCAGGAAATCACCTAAGCTGCGGCGCGATGCTTGGCATTGCGGGCATGGTTTAACAGATCGCCCGGCCGTTTTGAATAAGGGTCGCCATGCAACGTAGCAACTGACGCGCACGGACAAATAAAAAAACAGGGAAGATTTATGTTTCATCTTGGCGGCAGCATTGGGCAGCGCTTGAGTTTTGGCTTTGGTGCAATGCTTGTGATTTTGTTGTTGGCGCTGAGCGCTGACACATTAATTGGCACCAAAAATCGGGAAACGCTGCTCCAGGGCATCGCAGAGGCCAATGCCAAGATGGCGCTGACGACCATCATGAAGAGTGCGCAGCTCGAAGGTGTGGTCTCGATCCGCAGCATCGGGCTCTACACCGAACCGGTCGCAATGAACAAAGAGGAAGCCAACCTTAAGCTGCACCGACAGCGTTTTTCCGAGGCCCGCACCCAATTGATGACAATGGGCATTTCGGGGCAAGGCCAACAAATTTTCGACAACATTGCCCGTCTCGACAAGGAACTTGAGAGGCCCATCTCTGACGCCATTTCGCAGGCTCTGGCCTTCAACAGCGAAGGGGTGTCCAAGGTGATTGCTGAACGCACCGATCCGATTTATCGCCAGATGCTAAAGGAAATCAACAGCCTGGTTGACCTGCAAAAAGCCGAAGAGCACGCGGTGCTGGATGCCGCTGTGGTCTCTGGGCAGAACTTAATGTACCTGAGCTTCACCATCGGCGGCGTGGCTATCGTCCTTGGGATCATGTTGTCCCGCATGATCACCCTGAGCATCACCCGGCCTCTGCGTGATGCGGTAGGCTTTGCCCAGCGCGTTGCCGAAGGGGATCTGACGGGTCATATTGCGGTGACATCAAAAGACGAAACCGGCCAATTGATGGACGCGCTTTCGGGCATGAGGACGAGCTTGGTGAATATCGTCTCGCACGTTCACAAATCAACCTCTTCCATCGTCACCACCTCTGATGAGATTGCCAACGATAACCAGGATCTGGCGGCCCGCACCGAGCAACAAGCGGGCTCGCTGGAAGAAACGGCTGCGGCTATGGAGCAGCTGACCTCCACCGTACAACAAAATGCCGCCAATGCGCGCCAAGCCAACCAACTGGCGGCATCGGCCTCCAGCATCGCGGTTCAAGGCGGGGCCGTGGTCTCCCAAGTGGTGGAGACGATGGGGTCGATCAATACCTCGTCCAAGAAGATCGTGGACATCATTGCAGTGATTGACGGCATCGCGTTTCAGACCAATATTCTTGCCTTGAACGCCGCTGTTGAGGCCGCCCGTGCTGGTGAGCAAGGACGTGGTTTTGCGGTTGTGGCATCAGAGGTGCGGAGCCTGGCCGGACGCTCGGCGGAGGCTGCCAAGGAAATCAAGGGTTTGATTTCAGACTCCGTCAGCAAGGTTGAAAGTGGCAGCCAGCTGGTAGAGCAAGCTGGGGTCACCATGCGCAATGTGGTCGATAGTGTGAAGCGCGTCACCGACATCATGGGCGAGATCACCACCGCCAGCCAAGAGCAAAGCGCTGGCATTGAGCAAGTCAACCAGGCCATTGCCCAACTTGAAAACATGACACAGCAAAACGCCGCCTTGGCACAGCGCGCACTTGGATCAGTGGAGTCGCTGCAAAAACATGCAGGGAATTTGCAGCACGAGGTCAACATTTTCAAGCTATCAGACCGGGCGCATGGCACGATGCTTGCCCTGAATTGACCTGCAACAAGGGGCGGGGTTTAATAAATCTAAAGCCTGGTTGGCCGCAATCGTCACCACCCGCACACTCCGTGTCAGTGACGGGGTTCGCAGACGGCTGAGTCACACACGCCGCGCTCCAAGTCGGGCGACCGCTTTCGCAGCTTATGCATAGCGCCCTGTTATGAATAGCAGCGGCGCGGATTTTCTCATAATGGGCGCGTACTCCGTGCCGGACCAGCACCACAGCGCCGCTAACCTGGTGGCCAGCACGGCCGCAGGCATCCAGCCGCTCATCAACTGTCCGATGTTTGATCTTGGTGGCCGTCAGCGCATGGTCAGATGCAGCCGGACGGCTTCCTGAACCAGGTCAAGTTTCGGATGTCATCTGGCCCCCATCTGCCAAGTGCCGCTTCATTGACCGGAATCCGTGGCGGCGTTGGGGCAGAACGGGTGGTGGTTTTGCGGCGGAAAATGCGCTGGCCCCGGCACGCCGTTCACCCTGGTCGCCAGCGATGGGGTGATGGTGCCCGCCAAACGGATAGGCTTTGAATTATTTAAAACAAATATGCCTCTAGCCCTTACTTCATAAGGTCTAGCAGCTATATAAAAGGGAGCAAATTAAAGTACGGGTTTGGCCACTTCGCGTGGCCTGCCGTTGTCGTCAATGGCCACGTAGGTCAGTGACGCCTCGGTCACCTTGGTGTAGTGCCCCTGCGAGGCAAAGTGCTCCGCATAGACCTCAATCTTGACCGTGATCGAGGTGCGGCCAATGCGCACCAGTTTGCCGTAAAAACTCAGGATGTCACCCAGGCGCACCGGCTGTTTGAAGATGAACTCGTTGACCGCCACAGTGGCCATGCGGCCATCTGCATAAGGTGCGGCCATCACCGCGCCCGCCAGATCGACTTGTGCCATCACCCAGCCGCCAAAAATATCGCCGTTGGCGTTGAGGTCGCGCGGCATCGGGATCACCTTGAGCACCAGCTTTTCGTCCAGCGGCAATTCCAGCTTGGGGCGGCTGGATGCGTCAGCGGGGGCGTTCGCGCGGGGGGGGGCAGACATGGGCACAATCCTTATGTAGTTTTTTCCAATCAAGATTGTCCCCCATGCGCAGCCATTCCTCCGCCCGCCACAGCGGCACCCCCACCGATTCAGCTTCAACCGCACCCGGCGAAAAACCGCCCCGCTCCGACTGGGCCACCTTGCAGCGCCTGTTTCCCTATTTGTGGGAATACAAGTGGCGCGTGATGGCCGCACTGGCCTTCATGGTGGGGGCAAAAATGGCCAACGTGGGCGTGCCGCTGCTGCTGAAAGAACTGGTCGACACCATGAACCCCAAGGGGGCGGTGGGTGCGCAGGCGCTGCTGATTGTGCCGCTGGGTCTGCTGCTGGCCTACGGGTTGCTGCGCCTGTCAACCACGCTGTTTGCCGAGTTGCGTGAGCTGATTTTTGCCAAGGCCACGGAGGGCGCGTCACGCAGCATCTCGGTGCAGGTGTTTCGCCATTTACACGCTTTAAGCCTGCGCTTTCACCTGGAGCGCCAGACCGGCGGCATGACGCGTGACATTGAACGCGGCACCCGCGCGGTGCATTCACTCATCAGTTATTCGCTCTACAGCATCTTCCCGACGCTGATCGAGGTGACGATGGTGCTGAGCATTCTGGCCGTCAAGTTCGACATGTGGTTTGCCTGGATCACCATCATTGCGCTTGTGTTCTACATCAGCTTCACCATTTTGGTGACCGAGTGGCGCACCCAGTTCAGAAAACAGATGAACGAGCTCGATTCCAATGCCCACAGCCGCGCCATTGATTCGCTGCTGAACTACGAGACGGTGAAGTATTTCAACAACGAAGAGTTTGAAGCCAGGCGTTACGACGAAAACCTGGAGCGTTACCGCAAGGCGGCGCTGAAAAGCCAGACCACCCTGAGCGTGCTCAACACCGGCCAGCAGCTCATCATCGCGGCCGGCCTGGTGGCCATGTTGTGGCGCGCCACACAAGGCGTGGTCGATGGCCGCATGACGCTGGGTGATTTGGTGATGGTCAACGCCTTCATGATCCAGCTCTACATTCCGCTGGGTTTTCTGGGCGTGCTGTACCGCGAAATCAAGCAGGGCCTGACCGACCTGGAAAAAATGTTCACCCTGATGGAGCGCGAGCGCGAAATTGCCGACCTGCCCGGTGCCCTGGCGCTGGCGCTGTCGGATGAGAGGCCGATGGCGTTTGACGACAAAGAGGGTCGCCCTGGCGAGCGAGGCGTGGCCACTGCCCCCTTGTCTGGCAGCGTTGCGGACGCATCGCACCGCGCCAGCGTGCGTTTCCAACATGTCAACTTCGCCTACGACCCGGCGCGCCCGATCCTGCACGACATCAGCTTTGACATACCCGCAGGCAAAACCGTGGCGGTGGTCGGGCCGTCCGGTTCCGGCAAGTCGACGCTGGCGCGGCTCTTGTTCAGGTTTTACGACGTCCAAAGCGGTCAGATACTGATTGCCGGGCAAGACATCAAGCAGGTCACGCAGGCCAGTGTGCGGCAAGCCATTGGCATCGTGCCGCAAGACACCGTGCTGTTCAATGACACGGTCGAATACAACATTGCCTACGGCAAACCCGGTGCCACCCGCGCGCAGGTGATTGAGGCGGCGCAGTCGGCGCACATTCACAGTTTTATTGCCGCCACACCCAAGGGTTACGACACCATGGTCGGTGAGCGTGGCCTGAAATTGTCTGGCGGTGAAAAGCAGCGCGTGGCGATTGCCCGCACCCTGCTGAAAAACCCGCCGATTCTGATTTTTGACGAAGCCACCTCGGCGCTCGACTCCGCCAACGAGCGCGCCATTCAGGCTGAATTACAAAGCGTGGCGCAAAACAAAACCACCCTGGTGATTGCGCATCGGCTCTCCACCGTGGTGGATGCGCATGAGATTCTGGTGATGGACGCCGGGCGCATTCTGGAGCGCGGCTCGCATGCGGAGTTGCTGGCGGCCAATGGAAGGTATGCGTCGATGTGGGCGCTGCAGCAGTCGGTTGCGGAGTAAGTTTATGAGTGTTTTGGGGCGCTAGCCAGCGTGGTATATGCGCGGGTAGCTATATAAAGAATAGCGAAAATACTGCATATTCTTTTGAAAACCCGTGGCCAGTGCAGGCGTTGTAAGCTTCAACGGTTCTCCGGCAAAAAGCCCCACAAAACCCAATTCGGGAGTTAGAAAATAGATGGCAAATCACAGCGTTCAAGAAGAAGTTGCAGACTACTTAAGCGGTTTGCGTTTGGCCAACAGCGAAGAGGCGAAGAAGCTGCGGTTTCAAAACCTGCTTAGTCGTCTTTTTCAAGACAGTCAGGCCGCCAGAGATGTGGTTAACAAGCTGGCGCAAGGTGGGGAGAAGACCATTTTCAACATCCCCCGGCCTGGCAACCTCAAGACGGGTTATGCGGACATTGCCTACAGCAATGTCATCATTGAATGGGAAAAAGACCTCGCCAAAACCGGACGCCATGCCGAAGACCAATTGGCCGAGTATTTGGCGGGCAGCTGGCACAGCGGTGAGCGCTACGACTACATCCTGATTGCCACCGATGGCCGGGTCTGGCGCACCTACGCGCCTAACCTTGAGGTGTTGCTGGGCCAGGAAACGCCTAACCGCACCGCCTTGCGCAAGGTGGAAGACTTCGAGGTTAAAAAAGACAACGAGGACAAGTTCTTCTTCTTTCTGGATCGGATCCTTTTTCGCACCACCAGGCAGCGCGCCACGCTGGAGGCGATTCAGCTCGATTTTGGGGATACGTCACGCATCTTTATCAACGCCGTGCAGGCTATGCGGCGCGTGATGCCCGAGCCGGACAGTGCGTCACCGATCCATGTGGCGTTTGAGCAATGGCAGCGGTTTTTGCAATTGGCCTATGGCAAGTTTGAGTTGGGTCACGCGGTGTACCTCGTTCACACCTACCTCAGCATGTTTGCCAAGTTGTTGGCGTACGCCGTGCTGAAACCCGCCAGCCACCCCAGCGATGATGAGCTCCGGGCCATCCTGTCAGGCGAAGCGTTTACCGCCCTGAATGTGTCCAATTTTGTTGAAGGCGATTTTTTCTACTGGGTGAGCACCCCTGAGTTTTTTCAGCCATTGGCACCCACGCTACGCGAGCTTTACAACCAGATTCTGGAATACGACTTCACCGATGTTGAAGAAGACATTTTGAAGGGCGTCTATCAGGAGTTGATTGACATTGACACCCGCCACTCGTTGGGTGAGTACTACACGCCTGACTGGCTGTGCGAGCGCGTGGTGGATGACTTACACCTGGAGCGGGGGTTCTACGCGCTTGACCCCGCCTGTGGTTCGGGCTCTTTTTTGCGTGCTTTGGTGGCGCGCTACCGGCGCGAGTGGCCCGACATGCCGCCACAACAAATCGCCAACCAGATCAAGGGCGTGGACGTTCACCCCTTGTCGGTGCAAATTGCCAAAAC
>JBBQSS010000069.1:0-12659 GCA_038213665.1 Burkholderiales bacterium
CGGATGGGGCTCAAAAGTGAGCACACAACTGGGCACGCCGCGCTGCTGCGCTTCGCCCTTGAGCAAGGAGAGCATGGCCTGGTGGCCACGGTGCACGCCATCGAAATTGCCAATCGTCAGGGCGCACGCGGGGGCAACGCCGGGGTGCTTGAAGCCTCGGAAAATCTTCATGATTTGTTATAAATTTGATAGCGTTGCGCGCGCCGGGCTCAAGCGCTTGACGTCAATCTGACATGTAAAAGATGTATATTGTCTCTTAGTGGTTTGTCGCGCGATTGCAGGAGGTTCATTTTGAAAGTCTTGAAGTTGTCAGCCCAGGGCTTGCCCCAGTCCTGGATTTCGCTTGAACAGGCGGTGATTCATTACGCCGCCGACGAGGTGCGCTGGGAAATGGGCCATGAGGTGGCGGTGTTTCACGGCGGCCACAACGCGGTCACGGGCAAGCAGTCGATCATCACGGTGTCAAGCATCATTGGCACCAAGGGTGTGCCCAACATCAGTCCGTTTGAATTGCGGCCGGGCCTGACCAACAGCAAGCTGTTCATCCGGGACCGCAGCCTGTGCGCCTACTGTGGCAACCCGTTTGACGAAACCGATTTAACCCGTGAGCACATTCTTCCGTTTGCCCAAAACGGCATCGACACCTGGATGAACGTGGTGACCGCTTGCCGTCCCTGCAACCACCGCAAAAGCCACCGCACGCCAGAGCAGGCGCACATGCCACTTTTGTATGCCCCCTATGTGCCCAGCTTGTGGGAAGATTTTATTTTGCGCAACCGGCGCATTCTGGCCGATCAGATGCAGTTTTTGATGGCCCATGTGCCCAAGTCGTCACGGCTGGTGGCGTGAACGTCAACAAGTGGTGTGTCAGCGCGCTTTGCGTTCCAACAACCGATGTCGCTGTGGTTCTTCATCTTTAGCCGCAGGGCTTGTATGGTGGTGGGCCATGACCATCGCCCCTGAGTTTTGGCATGGCAGAATAAAAATTTGAAGGGAAAGCCATGACACTGCGGATATCAAACGCATCGCACATCTATTTGGCCCTGCTGCTTGGCAGTGGTTTTGCGTCGACTTCTGCCGGCGCTGTGGCTGCGGATAAGGCTGCGGATGAGGCAGCCGATCCGGCGGCGGTGCAGGCACTGGCGGCTTCCGCGCCGGCCCTCATGCATGCCAGACTGTGGCACGAAGGGGACAACCCCAAGGCCTACTGGGTGAGCGAAAAGCTTGACGGTGTTCGCGCTTTTTGGGATGGCCAGACCTTGCGTTTTCGCAGCGGCTTGCCCATTGCCGCACCTGTTTGGTTGACCGCCGCATTGCCAAAGACTGCGCTCGACGGTGAGTTGTGGCTGGGGCGAGGGCGCTTTGATGAGCTTTCGGGTATCGTGCGCCGCCAGGTGCCGGTTGATGCTGACTGGCGTAGCGTGCAGTACATGCTGTTTGACTTGCCGGGTGCGGCAGGCGTGTTTTCTGAGCGAGCACAGCGTTTGACAGCCTTGGTGGCCGAGGTGCAACAGCCCTGGTTACACACCGTGGCGCAACAACACGTGCCCAATGCTGCGGCCTTGTACATCTTGTTGCGTGCCACGATCAAAGGCGGTGGCGAAGGCCTGGTGCTGCACCACGCCAATGCGCTGTGGTCGCCAGGGCGCAGTGACGCTTTGCTCAAACTTAAACTCCAGCCCGACGAAGAAGCCCGCGTGGTGGCCCACTTGCCGGGCAAGGGGCGCCACGCTGGGCGCCTGGGCGCGTTATTGCTGGAAATGCCTGATGGCAAGCGCTTTGCCTTGGGCACCGGGTTCACCGATGCCCAGCGTGAAGCACCCCCGGCCATGGGTTCGGTGGTGACCTACCGCTACCGCGGCCGCACACCCAAGGGCTTGCCGCGCTTTGCGTCGTTTTTGAGGGTGCGTGACATCGAGCGATGACCTCGGGTCAGGCCGGGACGCCCGCTTGCTGCGGTCGCTGCCCCTCGCTTTGGTAGCGTCGACCACCCGCCCGCAGGCTGATTCAGCGCCTGTGGCGGCGGGGCTGAACATACCCTGACCGTGGGAGCCTGATGCGTTTACTGATTCTTGAGGACGATGCCCAGCTGGCCAATGCACTTGGCACGGGGCTGCGCCAGCTCGGCCATGCGGTGGACTGTTTCCTGATGGTGAGCGGGCCGATGCCGCTCTCGGGGTGGCCAGTTATGACGCCTTTGTGCTCGATCTGGGCCTGCCCGGCGCCGACGGCATGGTCTGGCTCAGGCGCTGGCGCCAGCGCGGCGTGGCTTTGCCAGTGCTGATTCTGACCGCCCGGGATGCGCTGGAACAACGCATTGCCGGGCTTGATGCAGGTGCCGATGACTACCTGGTCAAACCCATGTCGATCGAAGAACTGGCCGCACGCCTGCGCGCCCTGCTGCGCCGCGCCACCGGGCGCAGTCAGTCCGAATGGGTGCATGGCGGCTTGCGCTACGACCCATCAACCCGGCAAGTGCACTGGCAGGACCAGTCGGTGGAGCTGACCGCGCGTGAGTCGGCTTTGCTGGAGATTTTGTTCAAACACCCGCAGCGGGTTCTGTCCAAAACCCAGTTGCAGGAGCAGGTGTACGACTGGAGCGGTGGTGAGCCCGAAAGCAATGCGCTGGAAGTGCACATCCACCACTTGCGGCGCAAGATTCACCCGGCGGTGGTGCGCACCATTCGCGGGCTGGGCTATGCGTTGGGCCCGGCCTTGGAGGCAGCATGAGCCTGCAGCGCCGCCTGTTGATCTACTTGCTGAGACTCAGTGGCACGGCCAAAAAAGCCAGGGCAGCAGACGCATGCCCACCCGGAAAACATTTGCCCGAACCGCCGTCCGGCGCACCCCAGGCCCAGTGGGACCGGTACTCGGCAACGCCGCCAAACAGCTGCAACTTCCAGGGGCAATTGGTCAGGCTGTCGTGTTTGCCGGTGCTGATCAGCACCAAAGCCAGCCCCATGGCATCCCACAGCAAGGTCAGCACCAACCCCGCCAGCCTGATCTGCCAGAGCATCGTCACCGGGTCGCGTTGTAGAACCGGTGTGAGCGGCTGAGGTGGGGCAGATAAATCCATAACCGGTGTTGCAAGCCAACTTTATTAAGCCACGCTCAACTCGGCGAGTTCGGCAGGCGTTGCCAGGGAAATTTCTTAATCTGCCCTTAATACGGCTCTTTTAAAATAGTTGCATCTATTCCTCACGCAAGCATTTATGACACCGACCTTGATCAGCCGCACGCCCTGGCACCCCACAACATTGCTGCTGGCCTTGGCGGTCTGGTTGGCTACCGTCGGCAATTTGCCGCTGTGGCGCGCGATCTGGCGCCTGCCCGAAACCCAGGGCCCTCATGCGCTCATGACATTGAGCACGCTGGCTGCAGCGGTATTGGCGTTTACTCTGGCCTTTTTGTGCCTGCTGGTCTGGCCGCGCTGGCTCAAACCGGTGGCGCTGGTGCTGCTGACGCTGGCGGCGTCAAGCAGCTATTTCATGCAAAGCTACGGGGTGGTGATTGACGCCAGCATGATCGCCAACGTGGCCAATACCAACCCCCGGGAGGCGCTGGATTTGCTGTCTTGGTCCATGCTGGGCACGTTGGCTCTGGGTCTGGTGTTGCCAGGGCTGTGGTTATGGTGGCAACCGGTGCGTCCGGTTAGTTTTGGGCGGCTGGCATGGCAGCAGTTGGGGGTGATGGTCTTGGCGCTGCTGCTGGCCCTGGTGCTGTTGTGGGTGTCGTTTCAGGACCTTGCCTCGCTGATGCGCAACCACAAGGCGCTGCGCTACATGATCAACCCGTACAACACCATCTACGCTGTGGCGCGGCATGGGGTAGGGGAAGCGGCCCGCGCACAGCAGGCGCTGCAGGTGATTGGTGAAGATGCCCACTTGCTGCTACCGGTTCGCACACCCGAGGTGGCACCACTGATTGTGCTGGTGGTGGGTGAAACCGCCCGCGCTGCCAATTTTGGCCTCGGCGGTTATGCCCGTGACACCACACCAGAGCTGCGCGGGCTGCAAGGCGAGGGTGATCTGGTGTACTACAGCCAAGTGAGCTCCTGCGGCACCAATACCGAAACATCAGTGCCCTGCATGTTTTCGCATCTGGGTCGTGAAGCCTTTGTGGGCAACGATGCGCGCTATGAAAATGTGCTTGATGTGCTGCAGCGCGCCGGGCTGGCCGTGCTTTGGCTGGACAACCAGTCGGGCTGTAAAGGCGTGTGCGACCGCGTGCCGCACGCCGACACCCAGGCGCAACGGGGCTCGGAACTCTGCGACGGTGACGAGTGTCTGGATGAAGCGCTGCTGCGCGCCTTGCCCGACCAGTTGGCCCGGCTGGATCCGGTCAAGCGAGCGCGCGGTACCGTGGTGGTGTTGCACCAGATGGGCAGCCATGGGCCGGCTTACTACAAGCGCTCGGCGCCTGGGTTGAAGGCGTTTTTGCCCGAATGCAACAGCAACGCCTTGCAGGATTGCCCGACGCAGCAGCTGGTGAATGCCTATGACAACTCCTTGCGCGACACCGACCACTTTCTCACCCAGACCATTGGCTGGCTCCAGGCCAAGTCTGCAGACCAGCCGACCGCATTGATATATGTGTCTGACCACGGTGAATCGCTGGGTGAAAAAGGCCTGTACTTGCATGGCATGCCCTACCGGATCGCGCCGCAGGAGCAGACACATGTGCCGATGCTGATGTGGTTTTCAAAAGCCATGCAGCAAGAGCGTGGTTTGCAAATAGGCTGCGCGCAGGCCCAGGCTGACAAGCCGTGGTCACACGACAACCTGTTTCATACCTTGCTGGGTCTGTCCGGGGTGCAAACCCGCGTTGCCCAAGCCAAGCTGGACATCCTATGGGCTTGCAGCCGCAAAAACTCCTGATCCGGTCAAGCCGGCGTTGACGCGGGGCTGATGCCCAGTTCAGCACACAGCTGGCTGACCGTGGCACGCAGCTCGGCCACCTCAGTCTCCAGGCGTGCAATGCGATCGATTGCGGCACCTTCCACGGCACGCGTGCCAGAACCCTGCGCCAGCGCCGCTTCATCCACCGGCCCGCACAACAAATGCGCCCAGCGTTGCTCGCGCGCACCCGGCGCCCGAGCCAGTTTGATAACCAGTGGCCCGCCTTTTTCCTCTGAGCGGTCTTGCAGCTCTTCCAGAAAACCTTCGACCGATGAAATGTCGGCAAACTTGTACCAGCGCTCGGTGTTAAGGCGCAACTCGGCGGCCGTTTGCGGGCCGCGCAGCATCAGCATGCCCAGCAGCACGGCAGATTGCTCGGGCACCCCCACACCGCGTTGAAAGTTGTGCTCAAAGCGGGTGACCCGGCTGCCGCTGTTTTCACGCACCAGTTGCTGCGCTTTGAGGCTGTTCAGGGCGTCGGCCACCTCGGCCTCGGTCAGGTTCATCACCGGGTCGCGGGTGGTTTTCTGGTTGCAGCCCAGCAGCAGTGAGTTGAGCGACAGAGGGTAACTGTCGGGCACGGTGCGGGCCTTTTCCATCAGGGTGCCCAACACGCGGGCCTCCACGGGGGTCAGGATGAGACCGGCTTTGGCCGTAGCCGCAGGCGCATCAGAGAGGGGAGCAGAGGTCAAAGTCATAATTAAGCCAGTTATGAAAAACATCGTTATTTTGATCTCAGGCGGGGGCTCCAACATGGCCGCCATCGTGAAAACCGCAAAACATGAGGCTTGGGCCGACAAATACGGCGCCCGCGTGGCCGCCGTCATCAGCAACAAGGCAGACGCCAAAGGGCTCGAATTTGCCCACGCCCACGGCATACACACTGCCGTGCTGGACCATAAAACCTACCCAAGCCGCGAGGCCTTTGACGCCGCGCTGTCCAAGCGGATTGATGCGTTTGAGGCGCCCGGCCAGCCGGTGCTGGTGGTGCTGGCGGGTTTTATGCGCATTTTGAGCGCCGGGTTTGTCAACCGCTATGTTGGGCGCTTGGTAAATATTCACCCCTCTTTGCTGCCGGCCTTTGCTGGTTTGCACACGCACCAGCGCGCCATTGATGCCGGCTGCAAGGTGGCCGGTGCCACGGTGCACCTAGTCACGCCGGAACTTGACCATGGCCCAATCCTGGCGCAAGCTGTGGTGCCGCTGTTGCCTGGTGACACGGCAGACGCGCTGGCGGCGCGGGTGCTTACGCAAGAGCATTTGATCTACCCTCTGGCGGTGGCAGAATTGCTATATAAAATATAGCTGCTTACGCATATTATATAAGGGCTAGAGGCTAGTTTCTTATATATTCTTCGAGCCTGCGCTCAAGTGCAGACTGCTGATGTGCTCTTGCGTTTCCTCGCGTGTCTTGTCACCGATCTGACGCGTGCGCTTGGCCCGACGCATCAATCCGCTGGTTTGGGATGCGCTGTGGCAGGTCGGGCCTGAGTTGACTGCGACTCCCGTCGCGCTCAGAGAAGCTAAAAATAAGGCTGAAATTTGACCACACAGGGTATAGCTGGCCGCAAGCAGCTATCCACTTGTCGCTTTAACAAAAATTGTCCCAGCCATGCGTTGCGACGCACACAGTCAAACCATACGGCAAGGAGGCACCACGATGCTGCGGCGTTTTGCGCAAGTC
Source organism: Burkholderiales bacterium (assembly GCA_038213665.1). Classification (GTDB taxonomy): domain Bacteria; phylum Pseudomonadota; class Gammaproteobacteria; order Burkholderiales; family Burkholderiaceae_C; genus Rhodoferax. The sequence continues at coordinate 6,583 of JBBQSS010000069.1, forward strand.
CTGCGTAGTCAAAATAAACCGAATGTTTGAATCACGTTGGCGCTGTGCTTTGATTTTCAGCAATCCACTTCAAAGAAACGATCTGCTGAAGATGCTTCCCACCAACCGCCACAACCGCCACAACCGCCACAACCGCCACAACCGCCACAACCGCCGCAACCGCCGCAACCGCCACAACCGGTCAGCCACACGAGGATTTGTTCTTGAACCTTTTACTGAAATGCCACACAGCGGTGTAATAAATGGCGCAGTCTGCGCGACAAAGAAGGGATCGATACCAACTCATTGAGATAGCCCATGTCAAAACCTGTTCTGCTCGCCCGCCCGCACACCTTCATCGTCGCCGAGATGAAGCCGTTTTTGGAAGACTCCGGCTTTTCCATCACCAAATTGGAAAACTTGGGAACATTGCCAAGTGCCGTCAAAGGCACCTCTGGTGCTGTAATTTCGCTCGCCATTTCTTCCAGCATTGCTGAATCCGCAGACATCGTGTTCCAGCAACTGAAGCTCACTTCCCCCAAGACACCTGTTCTATTTGCCTCCATGCTTGGCCTGGATCAGGCGCGCCCAGCACTTGAAAGAATTGCCAAACTTGTTGGCATGCAGGTAACCATTGTTGGCGTCGATAGTGCCAACGATGTCACGGCGCAACTGGGGCGTCAGGAAACCTTCCTTTACTTCAATAAAGACGATCTCGCCAATCCAGCACGCAGGGCCATAGCTGCGCAGCTGATTCAGCGTCATTTCCGGTAGGTGCAGATTTCATGAAGCGGCTTGTGTTGGTTGGCGGTGGACATGCGCATTTGTCTGTTTTACGTGCCATGGTACAAAGAAGGCCCAAGGACGTTGAACTGACGCTGATTACGCCATCGGCGCACCAGAATTACTCCGGCATGTTGCCCGGCTGGATATCCGGGCACTACGAGCAAACCGAATGCCGTGTCGATTTACGACCGCTGGCAGAGGCCGCTGGCGCTCAACTGGTGCTTGAGCGCATTGTTGGGATGGCCGCTGCGCGCCGCTGCGTTGGACTTTCGGATGGGCGGCACGTGGAATATGACTTGCTTTCACTGGACGTCGGAAGTGAAGCCGACACCTCCTGGCTGCAAACCCTGGGGGACAAGCTCCTGCCAGTGAAGCCACTGGATGACTTCTATTTGAAGTGGCCAAAGGTGCTTAGTCGCCGAGAAAAAATAACTTGAACATTCCCCATCTTTCATACGAGTGCCATGCGGCGTTGCAAAGCGCATGTTTGGCTCGCCAAACTGCGCGCGTTGCGCCTTGCCAGGCCTCTCGTCAGAAAGCGGGTCAGGGTTCAATTTATTATTTCTCGACTCCTTAGCCGCAGTGAATGACGGTTCAAGCGGAGGGCGTCGTTAATTTCAGTCGCTTTTTCGCTGTGATCGCCGTCGCGGGTGCTTCTTCAAACAATTCAAGCACCTCTTTTTCCCAATTGTGTTTTTTCGTTCGCGCCGCCGTACTGGCACTGACTTGGCGATTTTCCGTGCTGCCGTTTTCAAGCTGCCGGTAAGCCTGCGTGGAGGATGAGGCTTGCGCACTTGTCGGCAAAGAGCCAAGCATGCGGGTGCTCCCCTGTCCCTGGGGCAGGGTGAACACGGCCATGGCGCCCACCAGCTTCTCGGACTCTAATTTAAGGCTGCTGGCAGCTGCGGACATCTCTTCCACCATGGCCGAGTTTTGCTGCGTCACCACGTCAATCTGCATCACCGCGTCACTCACCTGGGACACGCCAAGGTGCTGCTCCATGCTGGAAGCACTGATTTCGCCAATGAAATCAGTGGCATGGCGAATGCTGCGCACCACCTCGTTCATCGTGTTGCCGGCCTGATCCACCAAAGTAGAGCCCCGTGCCACCTGCTGCACGCTGGCATCAATCAACACCTTGATCTCCTTTGCGGCTGATGCCGAACGCCCGGCCAGGGCGCGTACTTCTGACGCCACCACTGCAAAACCACGTCCCTGCTCACCCGCACGCGCCGCTTCCACCGCCGCGTTGAGCGCCAGAATATTGGTCTGAAAGGCAATGCCATCGATCAAACTGATGATGTCAAAAATCTTTTTCGATGAATCGTTGATTTGTTGCATCGTCACGACGACCTGGGACACAACTTCGCCGCCTTGACACGCCACAGCGCTGGCGCTTTGTGCCATTTGGTTGGCCTGGACCGCACGGTCAGCGTTTTGCTTGACGGTGGCGCTGAGCTGCTCCATTGACGCTGCCGTTTGTTGCAACGCGCTGGCCTGATTTTCGGTGCGGGCGCTGAGGTCTTCGTTACCTGACGCAATCTGGGCACTGGCTGCAGCCACACTCTCCGAGCCTTGACGTACGGTGGTGACCACGTGCACCAGGCTGGTTTGCATGGACTTCAGATGCGCCATCAGACTCGACTTGTCACCCGTCTTGAGTTCGATCTGAACAGACAATTCTCCCAGGCCAACACGCTTGGCAACTTCGGCGGCTTCGGCGGGTTCGCACCCCAGTTCCCTGGACAGTATCCGGACCGTCGTCCAACCCAGAAAACCGGCCATCAACAGGCCCAGCACAATCACCGTGCCGAACGCGATTTGTGCCATGTGAAAGCGATTGACCGCAGCGATGTAGGCATCGTTTGCTTTTTTGACCTGGTAGTCACGAAAAACATGCAAGGCCTTGACTGCAGCTTCGCCCTCTTCTCTGCCGGCTTTCAGAAAAAAAGCCATTGTGGCGGCACTGTAGTCGCCGGCTTTTGTGGCGTTAATGACCTGGTCAAGCTTGTCGCGCCAGGCCATGCGGCTGCTTTGGGTGGCATTGAAGGCCGCTTTTTCTTCGGGGCTCACCGCAATGGCCGCCATTTTCTGGAGCAGTTGGTTGGCTTCGACCCGGTTGGCCGCGATGGCATCCAAGTGGAGGTTTGCGTCGTGGTTATGGATGGAGGCCAGCGCACCATCGGGGGCGTGTTGGAAGGCCAGCAGCACCTGGATACGGTTTTGCGCCATTTTGTCGATGGATTCGTCAGCCATCAGGGCCGGCTGCATCGCCTCATCATGAACGGTTTTAAGGGCATCGTTGGACTTGCTGATGCCAAACAAGCCGATGGCTCCGATGGCAACGAGCAGCAAGGCCATGATGCCGATCATCAAAGTGATGCGCGTGGAAATTTTGAATTTATTCACGATTGACTTCCTGGTTGAAGCGTTGTCACAGCAGACCGCCGACGGGCGGCGCAGTGGCAACGCCTTCAGGTTAGCCATCAAATATGACAGTTTGACGGATTCATCTTCACTTTTGCACGTCACAGACAGCCTCAAAGCCAAGGGCGACGCTGGCTTTAAACTCCACCCATGACCCCAGGCCTCCAACGCGCACGCACTTTCACTCTTGAGCAATTTCATCGTCTGAAAGACATCGTCAGGCGCTACCCTTGGCAGGCCGCTTTGGCGCTGCCGGCGGTCATGCTGCTTTACGCGCTGGTGCTGATTCCGTTCACACCCGGCATTGGTGACCTGCGCAAGGCCAAGTCTGAGGCCCCGTCGATGCTGCTGGCAGCTGACGGCACGGTGCTGGCCGAGTACAAGCGCATCAACCGCCAGTGGGTGGCCCTGGAAAAAATAGCACCGCATGTGGTGAACGCCTTGATCGCCACCGAAGACCGGCGGTTTTACGAGCACCATGGCATTGACTTTAGGCGCCTGGCAGGTGCGGCGCTGAGCACACTGGGCGGCGATTTGCAGGGCGGCTCCACCATCACGCAGCAGTTGGCGCGCAACCTCTACCCGGAGGAAATCGGACGCGCCAACAGCATCACGCGCAAGCTCAAGGAAGCCATCACTGCGCTGAAGATCGAGGTGGTGTACTCCAAGCGCGAGATTCTGGAAACCTACCTCAACACCGTACCTTTTCTCTACAACGCCTTCGGCATCGAAATGGCGGCACGCACCTACTTTGACAAATCGGCCGACAAGCTCGACGTGCTGGAGAGCGCCACACTGATCGGCATGCTCAAGGGCACCAGCTACTACAACCCGGTGCAAAACCCCGAGCGCGCCGTGCAGCGCCGCAACCTGGTGCTGGGGCAAATGGCCAGAAACGGCAAACTGGACCCGGCCCGGCTGGCGGCACTCTCCAAACGGCCTTTGAGACTTGATTTTGAGCGGCAAGTGGAACCCCTGGGGCTGGCGCCGCACGTGGCGCAGCACCTGCGCAAATGGCTGATCGACTGGGCCGACCGCCGCGACTACGACATTCAGGCCGATGGCCTGCGCGTGTACACCACCCTGGACGCCAAGCTCCAGAAAGCCGCCAACCAGGCGGTGACGCGGCAGCTGGGCCAGCTGCAAAAACTGGCAGACGGCCAACGCAAAGAAGGGCAGGAGCGTGCCGTGTTGCAGGCCGGTTTTCTGGCGCTGGACCCGCGCGATGGATCGGTGCGGGCCTGGGTGGGCAGCCGGGATTTTGCCCAGGAACAGTTTGACCACGTAAGTCAAGCCAAGCGCCAGCCCGGCTCCACCTTCAAGCCCTTTGTGTATGGCGCAGCGTTCATGCAGGGGTTCGACCCGTCTTACACCTTGATGGATGAGCCGGTGTCCATCCCGACGCAGGGCGGCGAGCCCTGGACCCCCAGCGACGACACGCCCCCCAGCTACGCACCCATGACCTTGAGCGACGGGCTGGCCTACTCCAAAAACACCATCACCGCCCAGCTGATGGAAAAAGTGGGCCCACAGCGCGTCGGGCAGCTGGCAGAGGCCATGGGGGTGCGGCAAAGCAATTTGGACCTGGTGCCCTCGCTGGCCCTGGGCACCAGCCCGGTCACCCTGATCGAGATGGTGGCCGCCTACGGCAGCATCGCCAACGGTGGCAGCTACATGCAACCGTACATGGTGCTGCGCGTGGAAGACCGCAATGGCCAGCTGCTGGAAAAATTCGGGCCGGTGACAGCGCCTGAACCAGCCATGCCGCGTGGCAGCGCACTGACCCTGGTCAACGCCATGCGCGGCGTGATTGACCGGGGCACGGGCAACGCCATTCGCACCCGCTACGGCATACAGGCCGACGTGGCCGGCAAAACCGGCACCACGCAGGACAACACCGACGGCTGGTTCATCATGATGAACCGCCAGCTGGTGGCGGGCGCCAGGGTGGGTTTTAACGACAGCAGCGTGAAAATGGGCTCATGGGGCCAAGGCGCCCGCAGTGCGCTGCCCATGGTGGGCGACGTGTTCCAGCAGGCGTTTCGCAACCGCTGGCTTGACGCGAAGGCTGAATTCGACATTCCGCGCCCACGCCCACCGCCGCCGCCGCCGCCCGAACCTGAGCCAGAGCCATCGCAGCAAGACGATCCGATCGCAGACATCGTCAACGATGTGATGGGAAGAATCCTGCGTCAGTTCCAGCGCAACTGAGTCTCAGATCACACGCCGAACATGTCCGTCCCGCTCTGGTTGGCGGGCGGCGTCACCCCCAGATGCCGATAAGCCGCCAGCGTGGCAATGCGCCCACGCGGCGTGCGCTGCAGGTAGCCTTGCTGGATCAAATAGGGCTCGATCACATCTTCAATGGTTTCACGCTCTTCACCAATGCTGGCAGCAATGTTGTCCAGGCCGACCGGGCCGCCGTCAAAACGGTGAATCACGGCTTCTAGCAGCTTGCGGTCCATCAGGTCAAACCCTTGCGGGTCGACATCGAGCATGACCAGCGCGCGGTTGGCAATGTCAAGCGTGATCTCGCCCGCACCTTTCACATCGGCATAGTCGCGCACCCGGCGCAACAAGCGGTTGGCAATGCGCGGTGTGCCGCGCGAGCGCCGGGCAATCTCAAAGCCGCCTTTTTCATCGGTCGGCACATTGAGCAGGCCGGCGCTGCGCTTGACAATGCGCGCCAATTCCTCAGCGGTGTAAAACTCCAGCCGCGCCACAATGCCAAAGCGGTCGCGCAGCGGATTGGTCAGCATGCCCGCGCGGGTGGTGGCGCCGATCAGGGTGAAGGGCTGCAAATCGAGCTTGATACTTCGCGCCGCCGGGCCTTCGCCAATCATGATGTCGATCTTGTAGTCTTCCAGCGCCGGGTACAAAATTTC
>JBBQSS010000070.1:0-12653 GCA_038213665.1 Burkholderiales bacterium
TTTGTGGCGACCAAATTCGCCGCCGAGATCGTGGCCGACAAGCTGCGCAAAGCGGGCATGACGGCCGAGCCTTTTCACGGCGAATTGAGCCAGGGCAAACGCACCCAGGTGCTGAGCGACTTCAAGGCCTCTCATCTGAGCGTGGTGGTGGCCACCGATGTGGCGGCGCGCGGCCTCGACATTGCCAATTTGCCGGTGGTGGTGAATTTCGATTTGCCGCGCTCCGCCAACGATTACACCCACCGCATTGGCCGCACCGGCCGCGCCGGCGAGCCGGGCTTGGCCGTGAGCCTGGTCAGTGCGACCACACTGGCGCACTGGCGCCTGATTGCCAAGCGTCAGCAGCTAGACCTGCCGCTGGAAAGCATCGAAGGATTTGAAGCGCTGGAATCCGCGCCGCCCGTCTCCAGCCACCCCGAGGCACCCGGCAATGGCGGCGTCAAAGGCACACGTCCGAGCAAAAAAGACAAACTGCGGGCGCTGGCCGCGCAAACCCCGCCCGCCGACCGCAACCCATAGGCGCGCACGCATGGCTTAAAATCGTCCTCCCTTTCACAGCCTCTGGATGAACACCATGAACCGCTGCCTCAATGCCCCCAAGGGCCTCTTTTTTGGGCTGACTGCCCTGCTCATGGCCACCACCAGTCTGGCGCCCGTGCCTGCCGCCGCGCAAGGTCTGGTGCGCGAATTCCCCGTAGCGGCCCGACGCGGCACGCTGGAAGTCACCATGCCCCCCAACGTGTTGCTCAATGGCCAGGCCGAGCGCTTGTCCCCAGGCGCGCGCATCAAAAACGCCAACAACACGATCGTCATGTCGGCCAGCTTGGTCGGGCAGCCGGTGCTGGTGAACTATCGGCGTGATCCGCAAGGCCTGATCCACGAAGTCTGGATATTGAACGAGGCCGAAGCCCGACTAAAGCGCCCCGGTTCAACGTCCTGGCGCAATTTCTTCTTTGACTCTGACGACGACAAACCCAACACCGAAAACGGTCAAACCCCGCTGCGGATGCAGTAAACAAGTACCTCAGCACACAGCGGCCCCACCCCCTGTAGGAGCCCAGCCCTCTGGGCGATTGATTGGTTCGGTGGGTTGGGTGGCTTGAGTGCTTTGGTTGCCCATTGGCCTAGCTAACGCTCATGAATCCAGGCCGATGCGCCGGATGATGAAAGTAGTACGTCACTGCGAGCGTAGCGCGGCAGTCCATGAATTCATGCGGCATGGATTGCGTCACTTCGTTCGCAATGACGATGTTCTTTCACGTTAACAACTGCGTTTGCAGCCACCCGCCCAACGTGCCAAGCGTCAACCCCGTCAACACAGAAAATTTATGAAAAATCACGCTCTAGCCCTTATAAATAAAGCGCAAGCAGCTATTTAATTGATAGTAATCAACGAGTTTTTACCATGAGCAAAAAAGTCTTCATCAAAACCTACGGCTGCCAAATGAACGAGTACGACTCGGACAAGATGAGTGATGTGCTGGGCGCCGCGCAGGGCTACGAGCCCACCGACAACGTCGAAGAAGCCGACCTGATCTTGTTCAACACCTGCTCGGTGCGTGAGAAAGCGCAAGAAAAAGTCTTCTCCGACCTGGGCCGCGTCAAACACCTGAAGAAAAAAGGCGCCCTGATTGGTGTAGGGGGTTGTGTGGCCAGCCAGGAAGGCGCCGCCATCATTGCCCGCGCGCCCTACGTGGACGTGGTGTTTGGCCCGCAAACGCTGCACCGCCTGCCGCAAATGCTCGATGAGCGTGCCCGGCTGAACCGCTCGCAGGTCGACATCAGTTTTCCGGAAATCGAAAAGTTTGACCACATGCCCGCCGCACGCGTGGAAGGCGCCAGCGCGTTCGTGAGCATCATGGAAGGTTGCTCCAAATACTGCAGCTACTGCGTGGTGCCCTACACCCGGGGCGAAGAGGTACACCGCCCGTTTGAAGACGTGCTGGTGGAAGTGGCGGGCCTGGCCGACCAGGGCGTGAAAGAAATCACCCTGCTGGGGCAAAACGTGAACGCCTGGCGCGCCAAGATGATCACAAACGCAGGCGTGGCAGGCGACACCGGCGAAATGGCCGACTTTGCCACCCTGCTGGACTACGTGTCCGACATTCCCGGCATCGAGCGCATCCGCTATGTCACCAGCCACCCCAACGAGTTCACGCCCTCGCTGATTGCCGCGTATGACAAGTTGCCCAAACTGGTCAGCCACCTGCACCTGCCGGTGCAGCACGGCTCTGACCGCATTTTGATGGCCATGAAGCGCGGCTACACCGCCATGGAATACAAAAGCACGGTGCGCAAGCTGCGTGCCATTCGCCCTGACATGGCCCTGAGTTCAGATTTCATTGTGGGCTTTCCGGGAGAAACCGAGGAGGATTTCGGCAAGATGATGAAGCTGATTGACGATGTCGGCTTTGACAACAGCTTCAGTTTTATCTTCAGCCCACGCCCCGGCACACCTGCGGCCAACCTGCTTGACGCCACGCCGCATGAGGTCAAACTGCGCCGCCTGCAGCACCTGCAACGCACCATCAACGACAGCATCACGCGCATCTCCGAAAGCCGCCTGAACACCGTCCAGCGCATTTTGGTGGAAGGGGTCTCCAAGCGCGATGCCACCGAACTGATGGGCCGCACCGAGTGCAACCGGGTGGTGAATTTTGTCGGCCAGCCGGGTTTGATCGGGCAGATGGTGGATGTGACCATCACCGATACGCGCACCTTCACCTTGCGTGGCGAGGTGCTGACGGGCGAGGAACTGGCCGTCACCAACGCAGCAGCCTGAGCCAAGCCGCCTGTGCCATCGCTTGTATTTTCATGGCACACACCACGCTACCGATCAGGCAGCGACAAGACCGGGTTGCGGCTTTAGAATTTGGGCCACGCGCACAGCCCCCATCAACGGCCGATCCACATTGGCGTTTGGCTTGACTCATTGGGCAGGACAGGCTCTGTGTTTTATTAACTTCTGACGAAACGCAGGTTCGTTATGGATTTGAAGGTAGGACATCACAAACTGGCAGCCGCCATGGCCATCAGCCTGCTTGGTGCGTTTTCTCCGGGTGGAGGTGTGTTCGCTGAGCCGGTCATCCTGCAAGAAGCCACACAAACAATGACAAGTGTTTTGGAGCCCAGCGAATCGGCGTTAGCACCTGCTGCATTTGTCGTGGACGCCGGTGACGGCCCAAGAGGGACGGTTCCTGCGCCTGACGCCACGCAGGAAGGCGTGACGCGAACCGAACGCAACCCAGCCAGCCAGAGCGCCCCAACGAAGGCCGCCGCACAAAACACCCTGGCGGCGCCGTCCGGTGTCAGCCGCAGGTCGGACTTGGCTGCAGAAATTCACCACACCATCAGGGAAAGCGCCCGCCCCCTTCATGATCAGCTGGTCGACTCTGGTGCATTGGGAGCCTGGAACGAGCTGAAGCCAGATCTCGGCCTGAGCAAAAACAAATGGGGCAATGAGGGCGCCACTGACGTCAACCCAACCAGGTCCAGTTACCTGGAGGTGTCAAATTCGGCACCTTGGCAAGATTTAGGCCATCGTCCAACGACTGCGGCGCAAGCCCAATTCGACGGGGAGGGAGCCGCCCTGATGATGGAAAAGCTCATTGCGGAAGTCACACCCTGGGCATTCTCACTGTTTGGCCTTTACCTGTTGGGTTACCTGACCCAAGCGGGCTTTGATTATTCCCAGCGGAAATCAATGCGACGGCGAGCACGTGAGACTGCGCGGGCCCAGCGCCGGTCAGCGCGCAAAGCCAGACGAGTCAAATCCGAGGTCTAGCAGCCTTTCGGACTTTCGGACTTTCGGAGGCATCAGCTGCAATTCGACCGCAGCGGTCCATTTTTTACCGTCTTTTTGCCCCGTAGCTCGGCTATGAGGCTGCAAATCCGGCAAAAACTGGTCTCGCTGGGGCCGAATTTCGCTTCGATGCCGAAAGTCCGACAGGCTGCTAGGGCGTCAACGCGGCTAGGGCGTCAACGCGGCTAGGGGGGTGACGCCAAACATCAATTGGTCTGTCACGCAAGGCAGACAGCCAACATCCGACGATCAGTTGGTAACAGAGCAAATTTGCTGCGCAAATCTTGGTCTGTCACGCAAGGTTTCAGAAAGGCATTTTGGGCATGCCGCCGCCCATGCCTTTCATGCCGCCCATGCGTTTCATCATTTTCATCATGCCGCCACCCTTCATCTTTTTCATCATGTCCTGCATTTGCTCAAATTCCTTGAGCATGCGGTTGACTTCCTGCACTTGCACGCCGGCACCTGCGGCAATGCGGCGCTTGCGGGTGGCTTTGATGAGTTCGGGCTTGCGCCGCTCCAGCAGGGTCATGCTCTGGATGATGCCTTCTTTGCGCTTGACGTCTTTTTCAACCCGGCCCATGTCGACCTGACCGGCCTTGGCCGCCATGGCTGCGGGCAGCTTGTCCATCAGGCTGCTCAAACCACCCATTTGTTTCATCTGCTGGATTTGCGCCAAAAAGTCATTCAAGTCAAAGGCTGCACCGCTTTTGACTTTGGCTGCCAGCTTTTGCGCGGCCGCCAGGTCGACCCCGGCCGTCACCTGCTCCACCAGCGCCAGAATGTCACCCATGCCCAGCACGCGACCGGCGTGGCGTTCGGCATCAAACACCTCTAGGCCGTCCAGTTTTTCACTGGTACCGGCAAACTTGATGGGCGCACCGGTGATTTGCCGCACCGACAGCGCCGCACCGCCACGCGAGTCACCATCAAGCTTGGTCAGGATGATGCCGGTCAGCGGCAGCGCTTCCTTGAAGGCCTTGGCCGTGTTGACCGCGTCCTGGCCCTGCATGGCGTCCACCACAAACAGGGTCTCGACCGGGTGGATGGCGGCGTGCAAGTCACGAATTTCGCGCATCAGTGCTTCATCAATGGCCAGGCGACCCGCGGTGTCCACCAGCAACACGTCAAAGTAATGCTTTTTGGCGTAGTCCAGCGCAGCCAGGGCAATGTCGACTGGCTTTTGGTCTGGCGTGCTGGGAAACCACTCGGCCCCGGCCTGTGCCGTGACAGTCTTGAGCTGCTCAATGGCCGCCGGACGGTACACGTCGCCCGACACAGTCAGCACTTTTTTGTGGCGCTTCTCGATCAAATGCTTGGCCAGTTTGGCGGTGGTGGTGGTTTTTCCCGCCCCCTGCAAACCGGCCATCAGGATCACCGCGGGTGGCTGGGCCGCCAGGTTGATGTCGGCCACGCCGTCGCCCATGGTCAGCGCCAGCTCTTTGTTGACGATGCTCACCAGGGCCTGGCCTGGTGTCAGTGAGCCCAGCACATCTTGCCCCAGCGCTTTTTCTTTCACACGGGCAATGAAGTCACGCACCACGGGCAGCGCCACATCGGCCTCCAGCAAGGCCATGCGCACCTCGCGCAACATGTCAGACACATTGGCTTCGGTGATGCGGGCCTGGCCGCGGATTTCTTTCACCAGGCGGCTGAGTTTGTCGGTAAGAGCGGATGCCATAAGGGGAGTGTTCCGGCGGGCGGAACCTGGGTTGGGGCCAAAAGGGAATTGGCGGGTTAACGCTAAACTGTAGCCATGATTTTAGCCAGTCCTTCCCCGTTGACTTTGGCCTTGGCTTTGGGCGCAGCTGTGGCCTACGCGGCGTCTGCCACCGGGGCGACCCGGTCTGGCAAAACCCTGCGCCGCGCCGCAGTATGGCTGGCGTGGAGTCTGCACGGCATGCTGCTGGCTTGGGGACTTTGGGGCGCTGAGCCGCGTTTTGGTTTTGCGCCGGCGCTGTCGGTCACCGCCTGGCTGGTCGGCCTGGTGTACACGGTCGAGAGCCACTTTTACCCCCAACTCAGAATGCCATGGTTGCTGTCGGGCGTCGCATCTGCCGCCGTGTTGCTGGCCCTGCTGTTTCCTGGCAGCACGTTGAACCCCAGTGCGTCGGCCTGGTTGCCCTTGCACTGGGCCTTGGGCATTGCATCTTACGGTCTGTTTGCGGTGGCCGTGGTGCATGCCTGGTTAATGGCCCGCGCCGAAACGCGCATGCGCATGGCGGCAAGCGCCTCTGTGGGCTTACCCTTGCTGACCATGGAACGCCTGACCTTTCGCTTTGTCAGCCTGGGTTTTGTGCTGTTGTCGGCCACCTTGCTGGCCGGTTTCTTTTTTGGCAACCAGTTGTATGGTGCCAGCCACGCCATCAAGTGGGACCATAAAACAGCGTTTTCGGTGTTGTCCTGGTTGACTTTTGCGGTGCTCATGGTGGGGCGGTTTCGCTTTGGCTGGCGCGGCAAGCAGGCGGTTCGTGTGTTGTACGCGGGCACCGGGCTGCTGCTGCTGGCCTATGTTGGCTCACGCTTTGTGATGGAAGTGATGCTGGGGCGCACGCTGTGAAATTTTTCCTGCTCCTTGGGGTGGTTCTGGTCGTCGTCTGGCTGTGGCGCAGCCGCCAACGGCCGGCAGACAAAAAGAGGGCAGCTACTTCGCCAGCCGCGCCTGCACCGCCACTGAACATGGTGCAATGCACCCAGTGTGGCATGCACATTCCCGGCGATGATTCTGTACAGGGCAAACTGGGGCCGTACTGCAGCCAGGAACATCTGAAGCAGCTGGAGCCTTGAAGTGACCACGCGGCCGCCAGTGCCCGCCCAGTTTGGCCCCACGCTGCTGGCGCCGGAGCTGGAATTTAACAATCACCCGCAAGAGTTTGAGCGCCTGTGGCGTGCCTTCATGACCGCGCGCGCCACCTTGGGGCTGGTGTTGGTGCTGCTGCAGGGGGGGATTTTTTTTCTGGCTCCGCAACAAAGCGGCACAGCACTGCTGATTTGCAGTGCTTATTTTGTGGCAGCCCTGACCGTTCGGCTGATGACGCACCCCCAGCACCTGGGTCACACGTTTGATGCCCAGTGGTTGCGCACGGTCGGGGTAGATTTGGTGACTTTTGCAACGCTGCAGGCGGTGCAAAGCAGCAGTATCAACCATGCCCCCCTGTTTGCCCTGCCGGTGCTCATGGCCTCTATTCTCGGGTCTTTGATGATGGCCATGGGCACGGCAGCCGGTGTCACTTTGCTGCTGTTTGTTTATGCCAGCTGGTTGTCAGTTCAAGCCCCGTGGGACACCACCGCCCACTTTCTGCAGGCCGCCCTGACCGGATCAGGCTGTTTTGCGATCTCATTCATCGCCAGTCAACTGGCCACTCGTCTCACCAGCATGGAGCTGCGCGCGCAGCGCAGTCAACTCGCAGCCACGGTTCAACGCCAAGTCAATGAGTTGGTGATCGCATCGCTCAGCGACGGCATTGTGGTGGTTGACGAGCGCTTGTGGATGCGTTCAGCCAACCCGGCAGCGCTTGGCCTGTTGGGCCTGGCGCCGCAGTCCGCCAACGCCCGATGGTCTTTGGCCGGGCAGCCTGGTTGGCAGGCGCTGCTGGATGTGGTGCTGCAAAGCTACACCACCCAGAGCCCGCAACTGGCCGACCTCAGCATTCATGGCGAGGGGCAAGGGCCCAGGCACCTGCGGGTACGCACCCAACTCACAAAGCCTGCAGAATCTGACGCGCAGGCCCTTTGCGTGGTCTTTATGCAAGATCAGCGCGAGATGCAAGCTCGCCTGCGCACTGAAAAACTCGCCAGCATGGGGCGCATGTCGGCAGCCGTGGCGCATGAAATTCGCAACCCGCTGGCGGCCATCATGCAAGCCAACGCGCTGTTGTCCGAAGAAATCCAGGCGCCTGACCAGCTGCGCCTGACGCACATGGTGCAACAAAATGCCCAACGGCTGGAGAAAATTGTGCGTGACATCCTGCATCTGGCAAATGCCCCGCACCGCGCCGCAGCAGAGCCCGGGCAAAGGATTGCTCTTGAAGAAAATGTCACACGCGTCTGCCGCGACTGGCAGCAGCAAGCGTCGGTGGCCGATGCACTCCTCATTGATCTGCCCGCAGAACCGCACTCGGTGTGGTTTGATGCCGAGCACCTGCGGCGCATTTTGGTCAACCTGCTGGACAATGCGAAGCGCTTTGCCAGCGGCACACCGGGCTCGATACAGGTAAGCGTCAAAATGGCCAACATAACTGCCAGCACACCAACGGGTGCGCCGGTGACCCATTTGTGTGTCTGGAGTGATGGCGGACCACTGGAACCCTCTGTGGAACAGCACCTGTTCGAGCCTTTTTTTTCCAGCGACAGCCGCTCCAGCGGTTTGGGCTTGTATATTTGTCGCGAACTTTGCGAGAGCCATGGCGCCAGCATGGCTTATGAACGCAGTGCCCGCCCCATCCACCAAAAAATGCAATCAGGCAACGAATTCAGCGTGATGTTCTGCACCCAACCCCCTGGCCAACAAGCCATCACCAGCCTAGCGGCAGCCACACCATGAAGGCCAAGCCGCTGTCTGCACGCATTTTGGTCGTTGACGACGAGCCTGACCTGCGCACGCTGTACGAACTCACCCTGTTGCGCGAGGGCTACCAGGTCGACACGGCAGGCGATCTGCAACAGGCACGCGCGCTGTTGGCTGAGCATCGGTTTGATGCCGTCATCACCGACATGCGCCTGCCCGACGGTGTGGGCCTGTCCCTGATCACCGAACTCAAGACAGCCCAACGCGGTGAGCGCTGCGTCGTGATCACCGCTTACGGCTCAGCAGAAAACGCGGTCGAGGCCCTGAAAGGCGGCGCCTTTGATTACCTCACGAAACCGGTCGATTTAAAACAGTTCCGTCATGTGGTGGCCACCGCAGTGCACGGCCATGCCTTGCTGCCGACCGCGTGTCTCGCCATCAGCCCGGGCGGCAAACAAGCGGGTGCGGGCGCGTTGGGTCAACGTGCGCTGGATCGTTTGATCGGAAAGTCGGTCTGCATGCAGCAGATCAAGGACCGCATCATCAAAGTTGCCACCAGCATGGCACCGGTGCTGGTCACCGGCGAATCAGGCACTGGCAAAGAGCTGGTGGCGTATGCCATCCATGCCAACAGCCACCGCGTCAAAGGCCCCTGGGTGGCGGTCAATTGCAGCGCCATCCCCGACACGCTCCTGGAAGCCGAGTTTTTTGGTGCCAAAAAAGGGGCCTATACCGGCGCGCAAGTTGACCGTGAAGGTTTTTTTCAGGCCGCCAGCGGTGGCACGCTGTTTCTGGATGAAATCGGCGACTTGCCACTGCCGATGCAGTCCAAACTGCTGCGCGCCATCCAGGAACGCAGGGTCCGGCCCTTGGGATCGACCCAAGAAGACATTGTGGATGTGCGCATCGTCAGCGCCACCCACAAAGACTTGGCGCAAGAGGTGCGGACAGGACATTTCAGGCAGGATCTCTTTTACCGGCTCAACGTCATTGACATGGTGATTCCGCCCTTGCGTGAACGCACCCAGGATTTGCCGGAGCTGTGTCGCGTGCTGCTTGCACGCATTGCAGAGGAATCCGGCGCACCCACCCCCTTGATGCAAGCCAGCGCATTGGCACAACTCGCTACCTTGCCCTTGCCCGGGAATGTTCGCGAACTCGAAAACCTGCTGCACCGCGCCGTCGCACTCGGGGATGGGCAGAGCCTGCAATTGGATGTCCCGCACCCTTCAACCGCCAACAACCAGACCACCACCGATTTGCGACCCGCGCAGGCGCCATCTGAAACCCCATCAGCAAACCTGCAGCAGCGCCTGGATGCCCTGGAGCGCAACACCCTCACCAGCGCCCTGCAAACCGCTGGCTTTGACCGCGCAGCCGCCGCGGCATACTTGGGCTTAAGCCTGCGCCAGTTGCGCTACCGCCTTACCCGACTGCACATCCACACGCCAAACCAAGCGGAGCCTGACGACCCGAATGACGAACCATCCGCAAAAACACCCAGCTGAAGACCCGCTGTGGCGCCAAGGGTGGTACCGCTTTGCAGCGCACTTGGCATCGCCCAACTTTGGCCCACGCCCGCCCCAGGCTGAGGTGGATCTGGTCGTGCTGCATGCCATCAGCCTGCCACCGGGCCAGTATGGTGGGACTGAGGTTCAACAGTTGTTCACCAACCAGCTGGATTGGCAGGCGCACCCTTATTTCAAGCAAATTGAAGGCTTGACCGTGTCGGCGCATTTTTTCATCAGGCGCAACGGGGAACTCTGGCAGTTTGTCAGTTGTGATGCCCGGGCCTGGCATGCGGGCACCTCCAGCTACCGCGGCCGCAGCAACTGCAACGATGACAGCATTGGCATTGAGCTTGAGGGACTGGAAGGCGACCCCTTCGAGGCGGCGCAATACGACACCTTGAACGCACTGTGCCCGGCCATCATGCGCCGCTTTCCAATTGCCTACATCGCCGGTCATGAGCACATCGCCCCAGGTCGTAAAGCTGACCCTGGCGCGGGCTTTGACTGGGCTTGTTTTCAAAAAAATATGGGCCTGGATGCGCGGTACTTACCCGCAGGAACGCGTTGATTCAGCGCCATCTTCGGCTCGAAAAACACCAAAACCTCAGATCAGGGGGGCGTTTGTCGCTATCAAATTAGCGCCGGATACGGCCTGCGGCCGCATCCCATACTGCAGCCTCAAAACACTAGGGGTAGTGCCTAGTCCACGGCGAAACCCCAGATATAGTGGTAAAGTGGCACCTCGGCTTGATGCCGGTCTACGCGGCTCCGTCTATCTAGCACACCCCATATTCACAAAACCAAGTTTCAGAAGAAGATGCCATGCACACTGCCCAAAACACGCCCACCCCGCAGCACGTCAGCCCGCCCATGGTCACCGATACAGATATGCCAGGGTCGGTACCCGGCGCATTGAGCCATTACCAAATCATTCGCCGCAACGGTGCGGTGGTGCCGTTCGAGCCCAGCAAAATTGCCGTGGCCATGATGAAGGCATTTTTGGCGGTGCACGGCACGCAGGGTGCTGCCTCTTCGAGCGTGCGCGAAACGGTCGAGGAACTCACCCAAGCCGTGATTCGCGCGCTGGTGCGTTCACGCCCGGCCGGGGGTACATTTCACATTGAAGACGTGCAAGACCAGGTGGAATTGGGCCTGATGCGTGGCGGTCACCATGAAATTGCGCGGGCCTACGTGCTTTACCGTGAAAAACGCTCGCAAGAACGCGCCCATGTCGTGGTACAGCAGGCACCCGCCGCCGCCGTGTTGCACGCCTTGGACAAGGGCCAGCGCGTGGTGCTGGATTTGGTGCGACTCAAAGGCATCATCACTGATGCATGCGATGGGCTCGGTGCCCAAGTGACGCCTGAGCCCATCATGGCGGAAACTATGCGCAACCTGTACGACGGCGTGCCCATGGAAGAAGTCTACAAGGCCTCGGTACTGGCGGCGCGCACCCTGATTGAAAAAGACCCGGATTACACCTTTGCGACTGCGCGTTTGCTGTTTCACACGATGACCAAAGAGGTGCTGGGTGAAGACGTGGCGCAAGCCGACATGGCGCAGGCTTACATCGACTACTTTCCGCAGTTCATCAAACGTGGGGTTGACAATGAGTTGCTCGACGAAAAGCTGCAGCAGTTTGACCTGGCGCGCCTGGCTGGCGCGCTTAAGGCGGAGCGCGACCTGCAGTTTGACTACCTCGGCTTGCAAACGCTTTATGACCGGTACTTTTTGCACGTGGGCAAACAACGCATCGAGTTGCCGCAAGCGTTTTTCATGCGTGTCGCCATGGGCCTGTCGCTTAATGAGATTGACCGCGAAGCCCGCGCCATTGAGTTCTATGAAGTACTCTCAAAATTTGACTTCATGTCCTCCACGCCCACCCTGTTCAACAGCGGCACGCTGCGCTCACAGCTTTCAAGCTGCTACCTGTCCACCGTGCCAGATGACCTGGATGGCATTTACGAAGCGATCAAGGAAAACGCCCTGCTGTCCAAGTTTGCCGGCGGGCTGGGCAACGACTGGACACCTGTGCGCGCTTTGGGCAGCCACATCAAGGGCACCAACGGCGAATCGCAAGGCGTGGTGCCGTTCCTGAAAGTGGTCAACGACACCGCGGTGGCCGTGAATCAGGGCGGCAAGCGCAAGGGCGCAGTGTGCACCTACCTGGAAACCTGGCACTTGGACATTGAAGAGTTTCTGGAACTGCGCAAGAACACCGGGGACGACCGCCGCCGCACGCATGACATGAACACCTCCAACTGGATTCCCGACCTGTTCATGCGCCGCGTCATGGAAAAAGGCCAGTGGACCCTGTTCTCACCCAACAACGTGCCGGACCTGCACGACAAGTTTGGCATGGCATTCGAAGAGGCTTACGTGGCCTATGAAGATAAAGCGGCCAAGGGCGAGATCAAACCTTCTCGCACCGTGCAAGCCACCGACCTGTGGCGCAAGATGCTCACCATGTTGTTTGAGACCGGCCACCCGTGGATCACCTTCAAGGATGCCTGCAACATCCGCTCCCCCCAGCAACACGCGGGTGTGGTGCACTCAAGCAACTTGTGCACCGAAATCACGCTCAACACCAGCAGCACAGAAACAGCGGTCTGTAATTTAGGCTCAGTGAATTTGTTGCAACACCTGAAAGACGGCAAGCTTGACCATGCCAAGCTGCAAAAGACGATCACCACCGCCATGCGCATGCTCGACAACGTGATTGACATCATTTATTACGCCGTCAAACAGGCACGCAACGCCAACATGCGCCACCGTCCGGTGGGCCTTGGTTTGATGGGCTTCCAGGACAGCTTGTATGAAATGCGCGTGCCTT